>JAJQBO010000013.1:0-1881 GCA_021203245.1 Planctomycetaceae bacterium | reverse complement strand
ACCCCCCACTTGCTGCCGTATTCGTCCCACAGCCTGGCAAATACCCTCTCCGGCAGCAGCGCCGTGACGTCGAGTTGCGGCCCGTCGGGGATAAAGCGCGTTTCGGTGTCGGTCCGCTTCATTTGCCCCGCATTCCCGCCATGGCCCGAATCAGCCCGGCGGTGGAGGAATCGTGGCCGGAGAGGTCGGTCTTCTTGCCTCTGAGGATGGACTTTTCCTCGTCCAGGATGGTTTTGGCCAGCACCTTGCCGAGTTCCACGCCCCATTGATCGAACGAGTTGATGCGCCAGATGATGCCTTGCACGAAAATCTTGTGCTCGTACATCGCCACCAGCGCCCCGAGGATGCGCGGGGTGATTTTCTTGACCAGGATGGAATTGGTCGGCCGGTTGCCCTCGAACGACTTGTGCGGCGCGAGGTCGCGCGCTTCGGCCGGGGATTTGCCGGCGGCGCGCAGTTCCGCCTTCGCCTCGGCGACGGTTTTCCCCTTCATCAACGCTTCCGTCTGGGCGAAGAAGTTGGCGAGCAGCTTGACGTGGTGATCGCCCAGCGGGTTGTGGGAGATGGCCGGCGCGATAAAGTCGCAGGGAATAAGCCGCGTCCCCTGGTGGATAAGCTGGTAGAAGGCGTGCTGGCCGTTCGTGCCCGGTTCGCCCCAGAGTATCGCGCCGGTGTCGTAGTCGACCATGTTGCCGTCGCGGTCGACGTGCTTGCCGTTCGACTCCATATCGCCCTGCTGGAAATAGGCGGCGAAGCGGTGCAGGTATTGATCGTAGGGAAGAATCGCCTGCGTGGTCGCGCCCCAGAAGTTCTGGTTCCAGATGCCCAACAGGGCGAGGATAATGGGCGCGTTCCGGTTCATCGGCGCGGAGAGGAAGTGCCTGTCCATTTCGTGCGCGCCGGCCAGCAGTTCGTGGAAATTGCGGTAGCCGATGGCGCAGCAAATAGACAGCCCGATGGCGGACCACAGCGAATAGCGGCCGCCGACCCAGTCCCAGAACTCGAACATGTTGGCCGAGTCGATGCCGAACTTCTCCACCTCCTCCTTGTTGGTCGAGAGGGCGACGAAGTGCTTGGCGATGGCCTTTTCGTTCTTGAGTTTGGCAAGGAGCCACTTCCGCGCCGAATGGGCGTTCGTCATCGTCTCCTGGGTGGTGAAGGTCTTGGACGCGACGATGAACAGCGTCTCGGACGGCTCGAGGTCGCGCGTCTTTTCAACGAGGTCGGTGGCGTCGACGTTCGAGACAAAGCGCACCTCCGGGCCGTTCGCATAGGGTTTGAGGGCTTCCGTGACCATGACGGGGCCGAGGTCGGAACCGCCGATGCCGATATTGACGACGGTGCGGATGCGCCGCCCGGTATAGCCTTTCCATGACCCGTCCCGCACCGCGTTCGAGAAGGTGCGCATCTGCGACAGCACCCGGTTGACGCCGGGCATCACGTCCTGGCCGTCCACCTTGATCGGTTTGCCGGAGAGGTTCCGGAGCGCGACGTGGAGGACGGCGCGGTTTTCGGTAAAGTTGATCTTGTCGCCCGAAAACATGCGCTTCCTCCAGCCTTCGACGTCGGCCTCGCGGGCGAGGTCGAAGAGGAGCGGCATGGTGTCGTCGGTGATGCGGTTTTTGGAATAATCGATCAGGATGTCGCCCAGGGACAGGCTGAACTTGGTGAAGCGTTTTTTGTCGGCTGCGAAGAGATCCCGCATGGTGGTGCGTTTGAGCGAACGCTGGTGGCGGGCGAGGGCTTTCCAGGCTTTGGTCTGCAGGAGAGGTTTCATATGGTTTCCTTTCGGGTGAAGAGCGAATCAATTCATAATTCACAATGCATCACTACTGTCCCAACGTTTCACTGTAACACAGCTATAATGCGGTAGTATTATTG
>JAJQBO010000022.1 GCA_021203245.1 Planctomycetaceae bacterium | reverse complement strand
ATCCATACCATCCCCACACTCTCCCCATTCAGGAGAAACGCCATGGCGAAGAAGAAATCCGGCGACATCGTCCGTTGCGGCTGGTGCGGCGACGATCCCGTGTACACCGCCTACCACGACGAGGAATGGGGCGTGCCGGTCCGAGACGACGGCCGGATGTTTGAATTTCTCATTCTCGAAGGCGCGCAGGCGGGCTTGTCGTGGATAACCATTCTGCGAAAACGCGAAGCCTACCGAAACGCCTTTGCCGGATTCGATCCTGAAAAAATCGCCCGTTTCGGCGACGCAGACGTGGCCCGCCTGCTCGGCGACGCCGGGATTGTCCGCAACCGGCTGAAAATCGCCGCCGCCATTACCAACGCCCAGGCGTTTCTCCGGGTGGTTGAGGAAAAGGGGTCGTTTGCCGACTTTTTGTGGGGTTTCGTCGATAACCGGCAGGTGGTGAACAGGTGGAAGCGGCTGGATCAGATACCGGCCACCAGCCCCGCGTCGGACGCGATGTCGAAGGAATTGAAGCGGCTTGGCTTCAAGTTCGTCGGGTCGACCATCCTCTACGCGCACATGCAGGCCACCGGGCTGGTGAATGATCACCTGGTGTCGTGTTTCCGGCATGGGGTGTGTTGCGAGTAGAGGGAGAAGCCTGCTCCCTCGCCCCCGGAGGGTGAGAGGGTTGGGGTGAGGGGTCTTTCAGAGACGTTTTTCACTGTGCCACAGGCTAAAACCTGGGCGTCGCGTGTCACCCTCACCCCGGCCCTCTCCCTCAATGGGAGAGGGAGAAAACGACGTCACGCAAACACCATATGCCGTTCGCTCTCGCCGCGCGCTGCGAGGTGCTTTTGCCACAGACCGAGATAATTGTCGTCGATGTGGTCGTCGGGATTGAGGCCGATGTCGGCGGCGACGCGGCGGATGGCTTCCGGCTCGCCTTCTATTTCGACAAAACTGCCGAGTTCGGGCAATTCGTCAAGCACGACTTCGCAGTCCCGCCATGTCCAGGTCGAGCGTTTCTTTTCGTAGATCCACACGGTGCGGAAGCCGGTCATCTCGAACTGCCGCAAGAGCACCTCGGCCGAATCGACCCGCGATTCCACTTCCTCCCGCGTCTTGAATTCGCCGCCGTCGCCGCGCCGCTTGACCGTCAGCACCGCCTCGTCGCCGCCGCTGGTGCGAATGCGCAAGAGGACGTCCCAGCCCTTCAGGCGGTTGTCGTCGCTGTCCAGCACCCAATTCCGTTCCAGCACCGTTCCCTCGTCGCGCGCGCCGAGGCGGCGGAGTTTTTCCGCGATCGGCCGGAGGTCAGCGACGCGCAGTTTTGCTTCGATTTCCATTCCCATGCGAAACTCCCAGCGCCAGCGTCTGGCGCACTGCCAGCAAAAACCCGTCGTATCGGCCCGACCCGTAATCAGGAAAGGTCCACGGCAGGGGTCGCAATCGCCCGCCCCGGTATTGTAATGTCACCTCGGCGAAGATACCGTCCCGCAGGTGAATGCGGTGGGCGTAATTTTTCGCGCTCGCCAACACCACCTTCGCCAGGGTGAGGTAGCCCGGATCGAGATTGACCGGCCGCGTCAGCGCGCCGCCGAGGCGCGAGGCGAGGTCGATTTCCATCGCGTTGGTCAGGAGTTTTCTTTGGGCGAGATCGGTGGTGTCGAATGCGCCTTCCCAGGCGAGAAAGGCGCGGACCGGGCGGGGGCCGAGTTCGTCGCGGTAGTATTCCGTATTGTCGAACCGCCACACCCGGCTGCCGCAGCGGGCCGGGCCGAATGCCTGGACAAGCGCCTCGGCCCCGGCGGCGAGTTCGTCGCGGCCCGCGGCCAGCAGGCCGCAGAAAAACACCGCCTGCTCGAGAAAGCGCGGCGTCGCCACTGTCAGCCCTGGAAGCCGGCGTCCCAGTCCTTCCAGACCGGGTCGTAGCCGAGGCGGCGGAGGACGCCCGCCATCTCGGCGGCGGAGCGTTCGTCCGAGACGGCGAATTGCTCTGTCGCGTCGTCGCTTTCGCCATACCCGCCCGGATTCGTCTTGGAGCCTGCGGAAATCTGCGTTACGCCGAGCGGGATGAGGTTGTCCCGGAGGGCCGGCGTCTCGCGGGTCGACAGGGTCATGCCGGAATCGGGGAAACAGAGCCGCAGGGCGGTCATCATCTGGGTGAGGTCGCGGTCGGTGACGAGATGCGGGAAATCGCCGACATGGCCGTTTTCCGCCGGGCGGATGCGCGGGAACGAAAACGACGTCCGCGCCCGCCAATAGTTCCTGGCCACCGCGTCGGCGTGCACCGCCATGGCGATGGCGTCGAAGCGCCAGTCCTCGAGCCCCAGCAGCACGCCGAGGCCGATACGGCGCATGCCCGCCGCCGCAGCCGCTTCGGAAGCGCAGATGCGGTGCTCGTACACCGACTTCGGGCCGCCCGGATGCCAGCTCGCGTAGGAGGTTTTTTCGTACGTCTCCTGAAAGATGGTCACGCCGTCGATGCCTGCCTCGAACAGGCGCGCATAGCCGTCGCGGTCCTGGATGTGAATCTCGATGCCGACGGTCGAGAAGAGGTTTTCTTTTCGCAGCCGGTGCGCGAGTTCGGCGAGGTAGTCGAGGCCGACCGCGTTCGGGTCCTCGCCCGAAACGAGCAGGATATCGCGGAAGCCTTTGCCCGCGATGATCTCCGCCTCGCCCATCGCTTCGTCGAGGCTGAGCCGTTTGCGGCGGTGCGGGTGGCCGGCGTTGAAGCCGCAGTAGCGGCAGCGGTTGACGCAGAAGTTCGAGACGTACAGCGGCGCGAACAGGGAAATCGCGTTGCCGAAGCGCTGCCGGGTCAGGCGGTGGGCCGCCTGCGCCAGCGGTTCAAGCAGACGCGACGCCGCCGGGCTGAGGAGGGTCATCAGGCGCTGGACGCTGAAGCGCGGGTTGCGTTTGAGTTCGTCGTGGACGTCGGATTCGGTGATGGCGTCGAGGCGGGCGGTCCAGTCCTGGGGCTTGTGGGTAAATCCGGTGGACTCGAGCGCGTTCAGGACGTGCCGGTCGGGATACACGGGGGCGGTGACGGTGCTCATGTCTCTATCCTGCTTCCTCTCAAAAAATCCGTATCAGCCATGGCGCGTTTGCCCTCGGGCTGGATGCGGGTCAACCGGGCCGGGCCGTCGCCGGTGGCGATGACGAGTCCCGCCTTCGCGTCGGCGGCGAGGACCGTTCCCGGCGCGGCAGTGCCGCCGCCGTCGACGCGGCGGAGTTCCAGCACGGTGACGCGAACGTCGCCCTTGGCGGTGCGGAGCGTCGTAAAGGCGAGCGGCCACGGCTGGAAGGCCCTGACCCGCCGCTCAATCGCGGCAAAGGGCTGGCTCCAGTCGATGCGGCCGTCCTCTTTTGTAAACTTGGGGGCGGCCGAGGCGCGCGAATTGTCCTGCGCCTGCGGCACGGCCGAGCCGGCGGCGATGGCCGCCACCATCCTGGCCATCAGGGCGGCGCCGTGGGGCGCGAGTTTGGCCAGGTAGGAACCGGACGTGTCGTCCGGGGCGATCGGCAACTCGGCCGTGCCGATGACCGCGCCGGTGTCGAACTTCTCGTCCAACTGAAACACGCTCGCCCCGCTCACCGTCTCGCCGGTCAGAATGGCCCACGGCACCGGGGCCGCGCCCCGGAACGCGGGCAGGAGCGAGGCGTGGAGGTTGACGAAGCCGTGCATCGGCACCGACAGCAGGACGGGCTTAATCAGGTGGCCGTAGGCGACCACCACCGCCAGGTCGGGCGCGAGCGCACGGAGCGTCTCGGCGAACTCGGGCGTGTTGGGTTTTTCCGGGCACTGGACGGTCAGGCCCAATTCCTCCGCCCGGGCGCGCAGGGGCGTGGGACGCGTCCTGCCGCCCCGGCCGGCGGGCCGGTCGGGCTGGCTCACCACCAGCGGGATGTCGTGGCCCGCCTCGACCAACGCCTCGAGGGTGGGGACGCCGAACTCGCCTGAACCGAAAAAGACCAGTCTCACCCTAGGCCACCAGTTCTCGGCCGAGAGTGAAGGCAGTGATGTTGATGTCGACGAACTTGGGTTTGACGCAGTCGGCGATGGCCTTGCCCCACAGATCTTCCGGGAAGTCGAGGCAGGTGGACAGCGCGCCCAGCACCACCAGGTTGTTGGACTTGGGGTTGCCGGCCCGTTCGGCGGCGGAGGCGGCGTCGATGTATTTCAGGTTTTTGAATGACTTGATCAGCCGCTCCTCGATGTCGTCCGGATACGTGCCCATGCCGGACGAAACGGTCGTCGGGATGAGCCGCAGCCGCGACACCACCGCCGTGCCGCTCGGCGCGAGGAAGTGGGCGTAGCGGAGCGCCTCGAGCTGCTCGAGGGACGCCAGGGCGCACGCGCCCAGGGGCGACAGCAGCGGCGAATGCACCTTGTCGCCGTAGCGGATTTCGGCCACGACCGAGCCGCCGCGCTGGGCCATGCCGTGGACCTCGTTCGTCTTGACGTCGTGTCCGGCCAGCAGGGCGACGCGGGCGAGGATGTTGGAGGCCAGCAGAATGCCCTGGCCGCCGACGCCTGTGAGGATGACGCTTTTTACGATGCTCATGGTTTATTCCTGTTTTTTATACCGGCTAAAGCGTTTTGAAAAAATACGTGACCGTAGCCGATGGTCGTTTGAGTTCGGTGCCATAACCGTTTATCCCCGTGGAGGTTCGCTATAGTTACCGTCTACCTGGTCCCTTTGTTCACTGTGAAAGCCTTTTATAGACGGTCCCGTGCTCGGCGATGGCTTCATCGATTGCCTCGTCAAGTTGCCCATCGGATATTTCGCCGGCAGGCGTAATATGCAAACCGCTCTCGGTGATCGTGACCGAGAACACCGCGTCCGGGTCGACCATCCAGTCTGGCTTATTGTCCTTGTCCAGTTCGACGATGAGTTTGTCGCCCTGTAAGGTTGCTCATATTCACCTCCCCTTATGTCAACGCCCGTTCCCGCTCAAGTTCGTCGCGGGCGATGGCGTTAAACTTGCACATCTGTTTGCAGATGCCGCAGCCGACGCAGGCGTCGGGGTTGACGAAGGGCTGCTTGTCGATGGTTTCCAGCGCCGGACAGCCGATGCGCAGGCACGCGCCGCACTTTTTGCAGTTTTCGACAAACACCTCGAACGGTTTCCCGAGGGTCTTGCGTTCGGCCAGGAGACACGGCGCGTGGGAGATGATGACAGACGGCTCCGGCGCGTCCATTTCTTCCCGGAACGCCGCCACCGTCCCCTCGATGTCGTAGGGGTCGACCACGCGGCAGCGGCTGATGCCGCAGGCTTCGACCAATTTTTCGATGCTCGCCGCCGGCGCCGGTTCGCCCATAAGCGTGCGGCCGGTGCCGGGGTGGTCCTGGTGCCCGGTCATGGCGGTGGTGCGGTTGTCGACGATGGTGATGACGACGTTCGACTTGTTCCAGGCGATGTCGAGAAGCCCGGTGATGCCGGAATGGAAAAAGGTCGAATCGCCCACCATGCCGACGATCTTCTTCTCTTCGCCCGCCTTGGCCATGCCGTGGGCGACCGAAATGCCGCCGCCCATGCAGAGAATCGTGTCGAGGCGGGACAACGGCGGCATGACGCCGAGGCTGTAACAGCCGATGTCGCCGCAGACGATGACGTCCTTGAACTTGCCGAGCGCGGTAAACACGCCCCGGTGCGGACACCCGGCGCAGAGTACCGGCGGACGCGCCGGCAGGTCCGACGTCTCCAGGCTGCCGATGCCGACCAGGGTGTTGTCCCGCCCGACGACGCGCTCGCGGACCGTCTCCACCCTGTCGGGCGACAACTCGCCGATACCGGGGACAAGGTTGCGGCCCTCGCAGGTGATGCCGAGGGAGCGGACGTGTTCTTCGATAAACTCGTCCAGTTCTTCGACGATGAGGAGGCGGTTCACCTTGGCCGCGAACTCGCGGATCAGGGAGTCCGGGAAGGGGAAGGTCCAGCCCAGCTTGAGGACGCTCGCGTCGGGGAAGACTTCCTTCACATATTGATACGCGATACTCGAGGTAATGATGCCGAATTCGTCATTGCCCATCTCGATGCGGTTCAGGTCGGACATTTCCGACGCGGCGCGCATCTCGTGCAGGCGTTCCTCCACCTTGATGCGCATCTTGCGGCCCCAGGCGGGAATCGGCACAAAGCGGGGCGGGTTCTTCTCGAACGGCGTGCGTTCGACCTTTTTCCGGTCGGTCAGTTCCACCAGGCTGCGCGCATGGCTGATGCGGGTGGTGGAGCGAAGAATGACCGGGGTGTTGAATTGTTCGGAGATTTCGAAGGCGCGCTTCATGTAGTCCTTCGCCTCCTGGGCGTCGGACGGCTCGAGGATCGGAATCTTGGCGAACCGCGCGTACTGGCGGGTGTCCTGCTCGTTCTGCGAAGAGTGCATGCCCGGATCGTCGGCGACGACGGCGACGAAGCCGCCGACCACGCCGACATAGGCCAGAGTCATCAGGGGGTCGGCGGCGACGTTCAGGCCGACGTGCTTCATGGTGCAGAAGGAGCGCGCCCCGGCCAGGGACGCGCCGGCCGCAACCTCGAAGGCGACTTTTTCGTTGGGCGCCCACTCGCAGTAGAGATCGTCCTTGTACTTGACGGTGTTTTCGAGGATTTCCGTCGACGGGGTGCCGGGGTATCCCGAGGCGACGGTGACCCCGGCCTCCCAGGCGCCGCGCGCGATGGCTTCGTTGCCGGACATCAGTTCTTGCACTGCTCTCTCCTGTGCGGACGGTGAACCCCGCATCGCGGCGCGGCGGCCGTAACCGGCCGCGCCCGGGCGGACGCGGGGCGATACAACGGGTGCGTTGCAATCAAAAAACAGGATCGCCTCTCTGGCGATGCAGCGAGAAAACGGAGACTCTTCACATACCCTTAACTATATCCTTCGGGACGGACATGGTCAAGCCGGTGATCGGCCCTATCCCAGACTGACCGTCACCACCGCCCCGCCGATGCGGATGCACTGCATGTCGGCCAGGAGGCACGGCTCGGCCGGGCCGAGCGGCTTGCCGTCGACCAGAACGTCGCCGGACGCGTCGAGGGCGAGGAGAAACAGCCTGCCGCTGTCGTGGACGAGCCGGGCGTTCAGTTCGGTGGCGGTCTCGAGCCGGAGCGGGCAGTCGGCGGCGGAGCCGATGTCGACGCTGCGGGGCAGGAGGATGTATTCCTCGACCGCGTCCTTTTCCCTGACCAGGCGCATATTCGCCCCACCGACATGGCCGCGCCGGAGGTCATGTCCAACAGGGCGGTCAGGACGAGGGCCCCCCGGGCGACGATGATGCGATCGCGGTGGCTGAGCGGCCGCCAGGCTTCGCCCAACACCTCGTTATTCACCCGCACGCCGTTGGCGGAGCCGAGATCGCGGATATAAAACAGCCCGTCGTAGCGGATGGCGAAATGGCGGGCGCTGATCTTGCCGGTGCGGTCCGGGTCCGGTTCGCCCGCCTCGTTCCACACGCCCAGCCACATGTCGGCGGGACCGAGAGGCCGGCCGAAGACGGTCGTCCCCTTCGGCAACAGGTGCACCCGCCGGGCGCGGGCGTTTTCCTCGATACGGAAAAGCGCCCGCTCCACCGGCGCGGCCAAGGCCGACGGCATCGGCAGCGTCCATAGGGGCGCCAGCCGGGTGCTCCGTTCCCGGTCCAGCCGCACGGTGACCGGCACCAGACCCGCGACGCCCTCCCGACCGCCCCGCATGCCGGCCAGCGCCGCCAGGTTCACCCGCACCGGAAGGCCCCGGGCGGCGCTGCGGCGGAGGTCGGAAATAGTCTCCTCGGGTAAGTGGCCGAGATCCGCGCGGGCCAGACCGCCGGCGGCGGAGTACATGCGTATCGCCGGTCCGGTCCGGCCGCCGGCCGATTCGGCGACGGGAATGCGGATGCGATCTTCCGGCCGATAGACCCGGATGGTGCCGTGGCGGTCCTCGACCTGGACGCCGAGTCGCACGGGCGCGCCTTCAGGGAAGGCGTCGTCGGCCAAAAACTCGCCGCGCGCCTCGGCCGTGCCGCCCGCCGGAAGAGGAAACGGTTCGAGGCCGGCATGCCGATGCAGATAGGGCGATTCCACCCGCACCCGCACCGTCCGGAAGTCCCGGGCCGAGCGGTTGGACACCTGCACGACGACGACAAACGGCACGCCGCGCCTGGCCGGTCCGTCCACCCCGACGGCGAAGCCGACGTCGGTTCCGCCGGCGCTGGCGAGCAAGCCGAGTTCGCCGCGAGCCACCAGGTCGAGGGCGGCGAAATGGCCGTCGTCCAAACCCAGCCGGTTGCGCTCGCGCCGCAGCATGTCCTCCTGCGCGACGCCCGGTTCGCCCCGTCGCCACGCCTCGCGGAGCAGGTGGAGCATGCGCTCCTAGGGATCTTCGCGAACCATGAAGCCGGATTCGAAAACGGTCGTGTCGTAGCCGGCTTCGGTTGTCGCCGTCAACGGCGTCCCGCAGATGCCGCACGCGCCCGGGCCGCCGTTCCGACTCCCGCACTTGCCGCAAAAGTAAGACATGCCGCCCCCTTCTTCAACAGTACCCCCTATTCCGCGCCCTGCTGCCGCAGCCATTCGGCTATGGCGGTAAAGGAACGGATGCGCCGCTCGGGATCGCCCTGGGCGGGTTCGCGGACCGTGCCGTCCCTGACCCCCTGGTACCGCGCAAGCTGGTCCAGGGCCAGGTCCAGCGGCGTCCTGCCGTCCGCGTCGGCGAGGGCCGGGTCAGCCCCGGCCTCCACCACCGCCCGGAGCGTGTTCAGCCCGCCCGACAGGGCGGCGAGGTGGGCGGCGTTGCGGCCGTTGTCGTTGCGGGCCGAGACGTCGGCCCCGGCCGCGAGCAGTTCGCCGACGATGTGGTTCCGCGCCAGGGCCGACGCGAGCAGGAGCGAGGTCCGCCCCATCCGGTCCCGCGCCTCCAGGTCGGCACCCCGCCGCAGCAGGGCGGCGACGACGGCGGCGCTGTTGTCGCGGATGGCGTGGTGGAGCAGGGTCTCGCCGCGCGCGTCCGGCTGGTCGACGTTTGCGCCATTGTCCAGAAGCGCCTCCAGCGAGGCGACGCTCTCGACAGCCACCGCGACCTCGACCGGGGTGTTGCCTTCCCAATTCTCGGCGTCCAGCCGCGCGCCACGTCCCAACAGCCAGCGGGCCAGAACCGCGTTGTTGAAATACATCGCCTTGTGCAGGGGCGTCTCCAGTAAATCGTCCGCCGCATCCACATCGACCCCGTCGTCGGGGAACCGCGCCAGGATGGCTTCGGCCTGGGCGGCGTCCACCGTGGCGAGCCGGTGCAGCAGGGTCGCGCCTTCCGCATCGGCCTCGCCAAACCCGAGGTCCTGCCGGGCCAGCCAGCGTTCGGCCGGGTCCGGCTGCGGTTGCGGCGCTGCCGCGTCCTCCGGCGTCGCGGCCGGTGCGGCCGGTGCGGCCGGGGCGGGCGTCGGGGCG
>JAJQBO010000203.1 GCA_021203245.1 Planctomycetaceae bacterium | reverse complement strand
CACGACCCTCGCCCGGTTCATCGTAAGCACGCCGGGGTGACGTTTGTGGGGAGAATCGAGCGTTGAGGGCAGAATGTACCAATGCAGAGGTGACGCCAAAAAGCCAAACGTGAGGAACGGGCGGAGCCATCGCGGCTCCGCCCGTTTCGATAGGCATAATAGTCCCTTTTGTGTCAGCGCCTACTTGTTCTCCGACGCAGCCTTGAGTTCGTTGATCAGGGCATCGACGATTTCGTCGCCGATTTCGGCGCGAATCCCCGTATAAACATTGTCCGCCTTAGCGATCGCTTCGTCGATGAACTCGGGGGCGAATTCAATCGAAATCATCCCCTTGTCGATCGTGATCTGCTTGTTGTCGTCGTTGATCTTGCCCATCTGCGGCGCGAGGACGGCGGTGGCTTCGGCGACGGCCTGGCGAATGGCGTTCTGGTAGGCCGGATCGAGGCTTTCAAAGGTGGCCTTGTTCACCAGGAACTGGTTCAGGTAAAGGATGTGGTGGGTGTTGACCAGGTACTTCTGCACTTCGAAGAATTGCGAATTGACGTTGGTGTCGTTGGCGTTTTCCTGGGCCTGAACGACGCCCTGCTGCAACGACATGTAGAGTTCGGTAAAGGCGAGCGGGGTGGGATTCGCCCCCAGGGCTTGCCAGAACATGAGGTGGAACTTGGCGTCCATGGTGCGAATCTTGACCCCGGCGAAGTCGTCGATGGTGCGGATTTCCTTGTTCGACGTCATCTCGCGGAAGGTGCCGCCCTGCAGGAAGCCGAGACAGAGCATGTTCGCCCTGGCGTAACCTTCGTTGATCAGCTTGGTAAAGGAACTGTCGTTCAGCGCCTTGTCGATGGTCTGGGCGTCGTACTTCGCGAAGACCATGGGCAGGTCGAACACCGCCACCTCCTTGACGAAGGGCGTGGTCTGGGCCGGCTGGCACACCATCATGGCGATGTCGCCCGCCAGCATCTGCTGCTGGAGTTCGCTGTCGACGCCGAGTTGGCTGTTGCCGAAGTAGGCGATAGTCAGTTTGCCGCCGGTCAGTTCCTCCACCTTTTTGCAGAATTCGATTGCCCAGAGATCGCCCGCCGCGCCGTTCGCCGCGCCGTCGCCCATGACCAGTTCGACCGATTCAAGGTCGGCAAAGGCGTCCTCACCCGCCCGGATGTGGCTGCATGCCAGGGAAACGCCCAGGATGACGGCCAACGCCACACGTACCAGCTTGTTCATGGTATTCCTCCTCTATTGCTGTGAATTTCCAGGGCGCAGGTGCGCCATACGATCTCGTTCGCCGCGCGTATCGCCTTCAGGAAAGCAGGTACAGGCTTAACCACGGGACATAGGCGATGATGAACAGGGCGAAGGTGAAGGCGATGAGATACGGCATCGCCTTGCGTGCCACCGTCATTGGCGGTCTGTCCGACAGTGTTCCGGCGACAAACAGGTCCAACCCGAACGGAGGCGTCGCCAGACCCACAGCCAGGTTGACCACCATCACCACGCCGAAGTGCACCGGATTGATGCCCAGCTTGGTGACGATGGGGAGCAGGATGGGCGCCATGATGACGATGACGGGCCCGGTGTCCATGACCATGCCGAGGAAAAAGAAAATGATCACAATCACCAGCATGACCATGCTGGCCGACTGGAAGGTGCCGAGGACAAACGAGGAGATATACGCCGGAGCCTTGACGAGGGCCAGCGTCCGCCCGAAAGCGATGGCGAAGGCAAGGACGAAGCACAGGGGCGCGTAGGTCCGCACCGAGTTGCGCAGAAACTTCGGCGTCTCCCTGAGCGGCACCGATTTGTAGACAAATACCGAAATGATGAAGGAATAGAAGACGGAGATACAGGCCGCCTCGGTCGGGGTGAACACGCCCGAATAAATCCCGCCCAAGACGATCAGCGGCGACAGGAGCGCCCAGAAGCTGTCCCGGAACAGCTTCCAGAAACCGTCCCGGCGCATTTCATCCACCTTCGCCGCGATGCGTTCCTTGTCCTCGCCCTTTGTCTTGCAATACCAGACCGCGTAGGCCATCAGGCACAGGCCGATAAAGATGCCCGGCAGCGCGCCGGCCAGGAACAGGGCGCTTGTCGACACGCCGGTGGCGAGGGAATAGAGGACAAAGGGAATACTCGGCGGTATGATGACGCCCAGGCCTCCCGCGACGGCGACGGTGGCGGCGCAGAATGTCTTGTCATAGCCGAGATCCACCAGGAAGGGAATGGCCATCGCGCCGACGGCGGCGGTGGTGGCCGGTCCGGAGCCGGAGATGGCGCCGTAGAAAAGGCAGGTCATGATGACGGCGCACGGCAGGCCGCCGGTGAATTTGCCGACGCAGTAGGCAAAGACGCTGAACAGCTTGCGGGAGATGCCGCCCTCGGCCATGATGACGCCCGCCAGGATGAACAGCGGCACGGCGATGATCGGCGTGGTGTCTGCGCCGGAAAAGGTGTTGCGGATAAGTTGTCCGACGCCGGAGACGCCCCGCGCACCCAGCAGAACCGGCGCCCATGCACCCAACACCATGGCGACGCCGATGGGAACCGCCAGGATGAGCGCAACCCCGAAAATCGCGAAGACAATTCCAGCCATAATGTGCCCTCTCAAAGAATCTGCTCTATTCGTTGTGCTTGAGATCCGCTTCAGCCATTTCCACTTCCGCCTTCGCCTCCAGTCGGGTCGTTTCAAGAGTGCTCCGCTGGATTTCGTTGAAGTTGCGGATCTGGTGGTAGATGGACTGGGCCATGCGTACCGCGGCCAGACCGAAGCCGATGACGGTGCACATATACACCATCGCCATCGACCAGCCCATGGCGGTCGAGGTCTGCCCCATCTTGTGGATGGACTGCACCACGCCGATTGAATGGCCGAAAAAGACGGCGAAGACGATCAGGCAGACGACGTTCACGAGTATGAACACAACCTTGCGCGCCGTCTGCGGCAGGAGATCCATCACCACCGCCACCCGCAGCATATTGCCCTGCCGCACCGTATAGGCGAGCGAGAAGAACGCCGTCCATACATAGCAGTAGCGGCAAAATTCCTCGGGCCAGGTCATTGAATCGTTAAAAATATAGCGCATGATCACCTGCAGAAACATGACGCAGGAGATGATGACGAGAAGCAAAATCAGCACCGTTTCCTCGAAGTGCCTGTCGAGCCATTTCAGTACCCGCATGATACGGTCTCCTCTTCGCGTCACGCCGTCAGCAGCACCTTGACGTCCTCGCACGACGGCGAGCACAGGTGCTTGAATACGTCCCGGCTTTGCGACAGCGGTATGGTGGTGGTGACGATATCGTCGACATAGAGTTTGGCGTCGGCGAGCATGCGCATGACGTCGTTCTGCTCTGTGGTGAACATGTAGCTGCCGATGAGGGATACCCCCCGGGCAACCAATTGCATCGGATCCAGTTCCACATGGTAGTGGGCGAGCGCGACCAGGACGATGTTGCCGCCGTTCCGGACAATGCCGAACGATTCGGGGATGGAACCGGGATTGCCGGCGCAGATGATGACCCTGTCCACGCCGATGCCGCCGGTGAAGTCCATGACCACGTCGGCGAGCTTTTCCACAGAGACGTCGACGGTGCGGTCGGCTCCGTACTTGGTGGCGAAATCGAGGCGCGTCTTGACGATGTCGGAGACGATGACGCTCGCGCCCATGGCTTTCAGGAATTTGACGGTCATCAGCCCGATGGGACCGGCCCCCATCACCACCACCCGCTCGTCGTTCCCCAGCACGCCGGCGTGGGCGGCGCAGTAGCATACGGCCAGCGGCTCCAGGAGCGCGCCCTGTTCGTAGGTCAGCGAATTGTCCAGCGGGATGATGGCGTTTTCGCGGATGGCGAAATACTCCTGCATGGCGCCGTCGGTGCTTTTGCCGCCGATGGAGGTGCCGAAGGAGTTCCGGTTGGAACACAGGTTGATGAGGCCTTTTTTGCAATAATAGCAGTCGCCGCAATAGAGGATGGGGTTTGCGGCCACGCGTTGTCCGACTGCGTATTTGCCCGCGCCGGGGCCGTTTTTCACCACGTCGCCGGCGAATTCGTGCCCCAGGACGATCGGCGGCTTCCAGCGATCGCTCACTTCGGGCAGGCGGTACGCGCCCAGGTCGGAGCCGCATACCGACACGCAGCGCATCTTCACCAAAACCTCGCCGGGCCCCGGTTCGGGGACGGGTCGCTCTTCGAGGCGCACGTCGCCGGGACCGTAATACACCAAAGCCTGCATCGTTGTCATGTGTGATCTTCCTTTTCGCGTGCCAGACGGGAGTCGGGGTTATTGACGGTGGCTGGGCAGTTGCGGCGCATAGATCCACACGAACTCCAGATCGTCGTCGCCGGTGTTGACGATCTTGTGGTTGCCGCCCGGGGGGTTGTAGACGCAGATGCCGGGCCGGAGGTCGATCGTTTCGTCGTCGGTGATGAACTGCCCTTTGCCCTTGATGAAGTACATCACCTCCTCTTCCGACTCGTGCTTATGGAGCGGCACCTCGCCGCCCGGGTGGGTCTTGTTGATACCCATGGCCACGTTCTTCGAGCCGCAGACTTTTTCAGAGACAAGAATCCAACTGGTGCGCGGCGGCTCGCGCCGCTCGCCTTCGACGTTTTTGATATCGACCCAGACCAACCCTGCCATTGCCCTCTCCTTGTGCATTAATAGCGGAACCAGCGTGGCTCGCCCGTTTTCCAGGGCGTCGCGCAAACCGATGAGTCTGCGACACACAACTGTGCGTCGGATAAACCGCTGGGCGGCATGCCGGCAAGGGAGGCGAAATCTGTTTGTAAACAAGTGGAAAGGTGAACGCTGCCTGTGTTGAGCGCCTCGCGAATCTCTGTCGTGGACCTTGCTGCCATGCGGCGCGACACATCCTTCGCGTTAAGGGACCGATACTTCTTCTGTACTGTACTCGCTGCAAATGCCATAATACAATGACAAAATACTATACTTGCCATGACAAAATGCTATGGGCTGCGGAGACCGGCCCTGCTGTTCATTACCCCGAGCCTTCACGTCACTTACATCTATTTTACCCGATAATCCCGCTCAGGTCCAATGAGTAAAAATTATACCCGGTATGCTGGAAAACTATGGAAAGGGGGCTTTTCATGGCGTATTTTATAAAGGGTAGAACCGCTTTTGAGTCGAATCCGCACGAGACGGCGCTATTCGGAATACCCGCTTCCATTACCGATGACAGTGTACATTTCGGGCTGTGGTGCAGGGACCGTCGGCTCTGGCACTGGAGGTCGCCCGTGGATTTCAAAGCGCTGCATTATGTCATCGCCGTCGCAGAGAACGGCAGCATTTCTTCGGCCGCGAAAAAACTGGGCATTTCCCAGCCGTCGCTGACCAACTATCTCCACCGCGTGGCAGACGAGCTGGGAGCGCCCCTTTTCGAGCGGGGCGACCGGGGCTATGTCCCGACCTACGCGGGCGAGCGGTTTATCGCCTATGCGCGGCAGATTCAGAGTATCGCCGGGGAGTTGGACAATCTGTCGCCCCGCGAGAACGGCAAAACCGTGCGCGTCACCCTGCCGCCGTTCGAAGGCAGTTTTATCCATCCTTTCGCCATCAGGCGGTTCCGGGAGACGCACCCGGACGTCAACCTCATGCTTATCGAGTCGAACGACACGGCGGAAATTCTCCGGAACGGCCAGGCCGATTTCGCCATCACCGCCACCATCCTGCCCGGTAACGAATTCACCCAAACCCTGCTGGTGCAGGACGAGATCCTCCTTGTCACCGCCAACAACCACCCAATCGAGTCGCACTCGATATGGAAGCCGGGCTGCCAGCGTCCCTGGGTCGACGTCAATCTGCTGGTGGGCGAACCGTTTATCCGGCTTTTCCCGTACCAGCACACCCGCATGCTGTCGGACGCACTGCTGGAGCGGGAAAATATCCAGCCGAAAGTGCTGATGCAGACGCGGAGCGTTCTCACGTCCATCCGCGTGGCCGCCACCGGCGCGGGCGTGTGCTTCGCCCCCTCCAGCGGCATACGCGATTCCCAATTCCCCGAGTCGCCCGCCTTTTATTCGGTGGGCGATCCGGTGGTTATGGACGTCTATTTCACCAAATTGAAATACTCGCACCTGGACGACGCGGCGTCGGACTTCGCCACCTTGATTACCGATTTCACCCGGTAGCGACGCACGCGGAACCGGGGACGGTTTTTGCCCGCAGGGTTTGAGGGAGTCACGCATGGACTTCAAGGATCTTGGCTATCTCGTCGGCATCGCGGAGGAGATGAACCTGTCGCGGGCGGCGGAAAAGCTTATCGTGGATCAGTCGACCCTGAGTAAAACGCTGGCGCGGCTGGAAGCGAAGGCGGGCCAGCCCCTTTTCTACCGCACCCAGGCGGGGCTGGAAATCACCGGGGCGGGAACGCGGTTTGTGGCGATCGCCAGGCGGCTTTTGAAATTGAAGGAGGAGATGGACGACGAGATGCGCGTCATAACCAAAGGGCTTGCCGGCCGCATCCACCTGGGCATTTCCTATACCTTCAGCAGGACGCTGGTGCCGAAGGTCCTGCCGATTTTCAACCAGGACAATCCGGGGGTCGAAGTGATTATCCACACCGAGACGTCGGCCCTGCTCGAGCAGATGCTCCTGGACGGCAGCCTCGACGTCGCGGTGATCGTGGAGCCGGGCAAAAACCGCAGCCTCGCCTGCGAGACCCTGTTCTACGAACAGATCCTCCTCGCCGTCTCGGACAAGAATCCCCTGTCCGGCCAGGGCGAGAAAAAAGCGGATGAGGATTTTCCCTATCTCTCGCCCAAGCTGCTGGCGGGCCGGCATTTCATCCTGTCGCAAACAGGCATGCGGCTCAGGGAATCGGCGGAATCGTTCTTCAAGGCGGAGAACATGATTTACGACATAGCGGTGACAACGGCCAGCGTCGCCACCGCCATGCAGCTGGCCGCGCAGGACGTGGGCATCGCCTTTATCCCGCATTCCTACACGCTGGAACCCAACCTGTCCCCTTCCCTCGCCTTCTTTTGTACCGACGGCACCCTGGCGGACTGGAGGGTGTGCATCGCGGTCAAGAAAAAGGGCGGCCAGTCGGCCCTTATCAAGCGTTTTGTCACATCATTCAAGGCCGCCATGTAAGAGGTTTTTGTTCGTAGTTTGCCTTTGTCGGCAAAAATCCTACATTTCGCCGCTCTCCTCGCGTTCCTGGAGATCGGCCATGATTTTGGGAAAGATCATGTCCAGGCGATAAAAATAGAGGACAACAGCGGCTAAAACCCAAATGCAGAGCGTACCATAGAGGTAGATGTTCATTATCATCTGCTTCGCAGATTCCGGCTGCACCGCACCGCCAGTCATGGAGCTGATATAGCCGCTATGGGCCAGCAGCGCGCCAAGTACCAGCAGCCCGGTTTCACCCAGATAAAGGTAACTGTACATCCAGGTGTCGTTGCCGAAAATATACTTACAATAATACGGCGTCACCGTTCCGGAGACGGTTAGGTGTACGCAGGTCAGGGTCCACAAGACCAGAGTGGACCAGAAATACTGGTTCGACGCGAGCGCGCCCAGGTTTTTCCGGATAGTAACCCGCCCTACTTTGTGCATGCCGGGGATATCGACATGTTCTTCGCACGAGCGGAAGCAGATCATGAGCATGGCGAAAGCGACAATCGACCATAGCGCCATCGCTTTGGCCCAAGCCGACTGATTGTTACCCAGCATTTTTACAACCGGAATGGTAAGGGATACGACCAGGATACGCCCAAACGGCGACATCGCCATGCGGAAAATGGACAACATGCTCCGTTCGTAGGAAGACCTGGTCATCATCGTTGAAAGAACGCCATACGGCACGTTGATGGCTGTATAACAGATGGTGGTGCAGAAATTGTAGGTGATGAAGACGTAGAGGAAGGTGACCGTTTCGGACGCTTAAGGAATGGTGAAAAGGGCGATCGCGCTCACCGTGTAGGGAATGGCAATCCACAGGAGCCAGGGCCGCGCCTTGCCCCAGCGCGAATTGGTCCTGTCGACGATAAATCCCATTATAATATCCGAACTGCCGTCAAAAACCCTGGATATCAGCATGATCAGTCCCACAGTGGCAAAGGGGATGCCTGCATAATCCGTGTAAAACAGCGTAAGCAGAGTGTAGGTCATACCATTGACCACGTTGCACGCTGTGTCGCCGCAGCCATAAGCGAGCCGGGTGGGAAGAGTGAGCGCCACATCGCCGATGTTTTTGACGACTCGGGTCGTGCTGGTGCCTGTGATGGCCATATTATGCTCCGCTGCGAAAAGTCAATTGTCGGGGAGGTTGCCTTACCGTGTATTGTAACACCTGAAAACGCGCGTGGAAGCAGTATTTTTTCGATTTTAAAACTTTTTGAATAACATGGCGCATGCGTCTCCCCAAAAACCGCCTACGTCCGTGTTTATATTGGTAAACCCCACAAAGAGTTAGCGTAACCATATCCTAATTGCATGATGAAAGAAAATATTGTGCTCGCACCCAACACTTCTGGCGTGTTTTTTTTGCATCAATAAAACCGACCCACGAGTATGCATTACACCCACGCAAGAGCGTGAATGGTTAATGGCTATCTTTTTTCGATCACAATTAAATAGTTTTTATGATAAAGCCATCGGCACCCCAGCTGTTTCGTGCGATTCAGCCGGACGATGGCAAATAAACCTGTGCTCCAACCCTGCCGTCCAGGTCCAACCAGCCTGGCGCAATCCCCCGTTCAGAACCCAACAAACGTTTTTCCCGGCTGGGTAACTTTTGGGCAGAATGACGCGTATTGGTGAAGTGACTGCAGTGTGCGATGGAAAACCCTAAAAATGAGGAGCCCCTTCGGCGCACGCCGAAGGGGCTCTGGGGACCGTCGTTTTCCATGCACTATTCGGCGTCGATGCCCTCATGGACCACCCTGTCGAGCAGCATGATCATGACTACGGTGCGCGGGACGAAGGTGCGCACATCGGCGCGTTCGTTTTCCAGATCGTGCTGGGCGATTGTCTCGACGCCCAGGCCGTCGATGGTCGGGATATGGCGGGAGGTGAAATTGCCGATAGACACGCCGCCCGTCGCCCATTCCACCACGTCGGCGTCGTAGAGTTGTTTGGCGATTTCCTTGTAGTAGGTCACCAGCCTGCCCGCCTGCGGCGTCTTTTCCATGGCAGGCATCATGTTGAACGGGCCGACCAGGTTCACGGTCGTGCCGGGCACGGTGGGCGAGGCGACAATCTTGCGCAGTTCCGCATCGATATGGTCGCGTTCGGCCGCCTTGAAGCCGCGCACGTCCAGTTTGGCGTACGCGTCCCGGGGAACGGCGTTGACCTTGGTATTGGTGGTGCTGACGACCCCGACATTGATCGACACGGCAGGCAGGAACTGGCCGTGGTCGACTATGCCCCGCGCCTCGAGGGCTTCGCGGGTGTAGTCTTCGGGGTTGCCCGGGAGCGGGCTTGCCAACTGCATAATGCGGGTTATCTGGTTTGCCAGTTCGACCGTCGCGCTGGCGGAGGATTGGGGGCTGTTGCCGGCGTGGCCGGTCATGCCTTCGACATTGAGTTCATAGTTCACCACCCATTTGCGTTCGGTATTCATGCCCCAATCCATGGGCGACGAATCGACGGACAGGGTGATGCCGTGGCGCTGGGTGAGTTCGCCGAGTATTTCGTCCTCGGTCGCGGAGCCGGTTTCCTCCTCGGCGTCGAAATAAAAGGTCATCTCGGCGAAGTTGTCGAATCCCAATTCCTGCAACGCCCGGGCGAACTGGACCAGTTGCGCGACAGACGCCTTGCTGTCGCCGGCTCCCGGGCCCTTCACCAGACCGGTTGCTTCGTCGTAGTGGTACGGCTGCTTGGCCAGGCTGCCGACCGGCTGCACCGTATCGGTATGGCCGAGGATGAGGACGCGGAGCTCGCCCCTGCCCTTTTTGTTCAGGATAACATGGGTCCCCTTGTCGTTCTGCCGATATTCGACCGAATAGCCGAGCGGCTCGAAGCGGGCCTTCAGCCAATCGGCCATGGCCTTGCTGCCCTCAAGATCGCCGGTGGGCGATTCGATTTCCGTCACGGCGCGGTGATCCGCCATATAGGCGGGAAAGGACGATTCGACCACCCGCTGCACCATCGCCGCGTCGAGCCGGGCCGAAGCATCGCCCGCCCAGGCGGCGCTTATCAGTCCCATTGCCAACAATACGGCCACTGTCATCGTGCGCATACTCTTTCCTCCTCGGTATCTGTGTAAAACGGTGGAGCAAAGAATACCCAATCTCCAGGCCGCACGCAAGGCGTGACACCCGGCCGACGCCCTACCATTTCACGGCGATATTGAACATCAGTTCATGCGCCCGGACGCGGCTGCCGACCTCGAAGTCGTAATCAACGCGGACCGACACGCTGTCCCGTACCTCGGCTTCCACCCCTGCGCCAAAGCGGCCGGTATGGCGGCCCCATTTGCCGCTTTTGGCCTTGAACTCATACCCGGGCGCGGCGGCGAAGCGGGTCCGGCTGGTCGCGTCGCCGTCGGCCAGTTCCGCCTGGTAGAAGGCGCGAACCTGCGGCCGGAGGCGAACGCCGTCGACGTCATACTCCAGCGCGGCGGTCACGCCCACGGGCAGACGGAGCGTATCGGCATGGCTGCCGGAAGCGCGCAGGTTAGCCTCGTTGCCGCCACGCTCCGCGATGGACGGGGTGCGGAGGTGGCTGTAATGCAAACCGACGGACGGGGTGAGGACGACCGGGCACACGGCGATATTCTGTCCGACGTCCACGCCGAGGGAGAAGAGGTTGTCGTTGTATTTCGCGGTCGGGCTGCCGGAAAACGCCATATCCGGTTCGCCGATCGAGATGTGCCGCCGCGTTTCGTGCCAGTTCTTTCCATAGCCGAGGTAGCCGTCCACCATCCAGGTGTCGGTGTGGTGCCCGCCATAGACCATGGCGTGGAACACGTCGTACTCGGCGCGGCTGCGGATTGAATCGAACGATTGGGTCGCCGAGTCGTAGCCGAAGGCGATGCCGCCGAAAACGGTTTGACTGAAGGTCCGGTCCATGCCGATGGCAAAGCCGTGGCTTTCCAGGTCGAAGCCGCTGTAGCCGCCCTTGCCGGTGCGGTCGAACCACGAGTGGTTGGCTGTCGCCCAGACGTTATACGGGCGGCGAACAGACGCGCCGGGCCGGCAGGCGGCGAGGGCGTCGACCGTGCGCGTCCGGGCCGACCGGCTGGCGTTCACAAAGCCGCGCTGCAGCCGCAGGGATGCGTCCTGCCCGGCGGCAAAGACTTCGCCGTGCAGTTGCGCCAGCGCGTCGGCGGCGACGGTCGCGTCGGCCGGAAGGTTCAGGAGGGTATCGAAAAGCGTGCCCAGGCCGCCCGCCGCACCGGCTCCCACCAGCCGGTCCAGGGCTTCGCCGGCCCGTATCGCGTTCGGCGTGCCGACCGGGCCGGCTGTTCCGGCGAAGTCGGGCAGGCGCGACGTGGTGACGAGGTAGAGCCCGTCGGCGCGCAGGTCCTGATCGAGATCGTAGCCGATGCGGTTTCGCAGCCCGAAGTCGAACACGGTATCGTCGGCAAAGCTGCCGGAATCGACAATCAAGTACTCGCGGTTTTCACCGGGCGCGCCGTAGGCACTGTTGTCGGCCAGGAAAATGTTCAGCCGCGCGCCTTCTTCAATCGTCGTCAGGCCGCGGACGTGGAGGGTATCGCTGGCGTTCGAGCCGCCGGCAATGGTAACGACATAGGTGGAGCCATCTTCGAAGGTGGCGTCGCCGGTGACGCGGAATTGCTCCAGATTCCTGCCGGGCGACAGGGTGCCTCCCCCTTCCACCGTCAATCCGCCCACCGTGGCGCAGCCGGTCACGGTGGCGCCCGATTGCACCACAAAGCCCGATCCGGAGACAAAGCCGTCCTGCAGGTTCACCCGGCCGGAGGAGACGACGGTGTCGCCGGTATAACCGCTGTGGTCGCCGGTGAAGGTGAGGATGCCGTTGGTCGTGGTGGTGCCTGTGCCGGTCAGCGCATTCGCGAACACGCCGCTGTAATTCAGCCCCAGATCGGCATTGTTGTCGATGGTGCCGCGCCCCAATGCGGCGCCGTGATTCGCCGACACGCTGCCGTCCGCGATGGACACGGTGCCGAGAAAACGGCTGTTGTCGGCGGTCAGGGTGATGTCGCCGGAACCGGTCTTCGCCACCTCGCCCGTTCCTGACAGGGTTTGGTTGAAACTGCCGTCTTCGTCTGTCGCCAGTTCAAAGGTTGCGCCGGCGTCGACAAGCACCTGCTGGTCTCCCCGGTTGGGGCCGACGCTCCCGAGGGTCGCCGCCGCCAGCGCGCCTTCCCGCACCACGGTGAGGCCGGTATAGGCATTGTCCCCTTCCAGTTCCACCCTGCCGTCGCCGGTCTTGACCACATTGCCGCCGCCGGCGATCGTTTTGGCGTACGAACCGCTGTTTGCGGCATCGAGAGCCAGTTGCAGGTTCGCGCCAGGCGCGATATACACCGGCCCGGCGGTGGCGCTGTTCAGGCCGGTGCCGTCGACGTTCGTCATGGCCAGGGTGCCTTCGGCGATAATGGTCTCGCCGCTGTAGCTGTTGTCGCCGGTGAGGATGAGCGTCCCCGCGCCGCGCTTGGTCAGGGTTCTGCCGTCCCAATCCTCGGCCGGGTTTGTCTGGTCGGAGAGGTTCGCGCCAAGGTAGAACTCGTCGCTGTTCAGGGTAAAGGTGCCGCTGGCATTTTCGGTTGGATCGAACCAGGCCAAATCCACCGTCGCAACGAGGTTGGTCCCCTCGACCCTCACCTGTGCGGTCAAAAAATCCACCGACGTCTGGCCACCAATGAGGTAATTCCCTTCGCTAAAGCCGGTTATTCCGCCTGCCGACTGGATAAGGACGACTGTCTGGCCATATGTTTGCCCGTTGAAGCCGGAGACGTTGACCATGGCGTTCGGGTCGAAGGTCACCGAGTCTGCCGTCACGCTGGGCGCACCGATTGTGGAATCGACCACCAGGCCGAGGACGCCGTCATTCACGGCGAGGGTGTCGAGAACATGTCCGGTCCGGGCGAGAATCAGTTCTCCCGCACCGGTTTTGTTCAGCGTCCCGCCGGTAAAGGTTCCGTCTATCGAGAGAATCCGCCCTGCCACGGCAGAGAATTCCATGCCCGCGCCGCCGCCCAAGGCTGTGTCAGTAAGCGTCAAGCCGGTTATTCCGTTGTCGCCGGCTCCCGCGACAATGCGCGACCCGTCGGCGAATTGCGTGGTCGTCGCGAGAATCGCATTGCTCCCGCCGACCTCCAGCGTCGCGCCATTTCCCAGGACGAAGTTCGTGAGGCCGCTCACGTGCCCTGCCGCCACGCCGTCTGCTTCGTTTCCGCCGTAGAGGTGCAGCGTTCCTTCCTGGACGGTGAACGTGCTGTTTGTTCCGGTGAATTCGCTCGTCCCGCCCAACAGCCACGCGCCTGCGCCGGTTTTATCGATGGTTATGGCATTGGTGCCTGCCCCGGCGAGCGCGTCCTGCATAGCCATCGTCTCGTCGGCGGCCGTGTCGACGACGAGCGACGTCGCGGCGGTGCCGGCATCCATAAAGACGGCATTAGATGTCCCGCCCGCCTGGTTGCCGCGAAAACTGCCGCCGCCAATCAGGGTCAGCGCACCGGCATTATAAATGGCCCCGCCCAGGCTGCCGGCCTGGTTGTTCTGGAAAACGCCGTTGGTGACGGTAAGGGCTCCGACGTTGGCAATGGCGCCGCCGTTCGCCGAACTGCGGTTGTTGGTGAACGTGTAGGTACCGTCCGCGCTGGTCAGGACGAGATCGCCGTCGACGCCCACGGTTATTGCCGCACCGTTTGCAGCGGTCACCGAATTGGCGATGGTAAAGGATGCGCCGCCCAGCATAGCGATGCCCGCTCCGGTATCCACCGCCAGCCGCTGTGTATCGCCCCCAGCGCCGTCGAACACCAGGTCGCCGGTCCCTTGCAGTGACTTGTCCAACCCCGAATCGACAAAGGTGAGCGCGGCCAAACCGGTGCCCAATTGCCCGGCGTTGGCGATTCGCAGCGTGCCGCCGCGAATATCCACGCCGTTAGCGAATTGGTTCGCGCCGGTGATGCCGGTAAAGTCGACGACGCCGGTGTAGTCGGCATCGGTGGCGGTGGCCGTACCGCCGGCTTCGGTTGCCGTGCCGCCAAGCACCAGTTTACCCGAAACGGCGCTCCCGCCGAGGCTGGACGTCGCCTCCGCCACAATCGGCCCGCCCGCCGGTGAACGTATACTCCTGGTTGCCGGAGACATACATGCCCGCAACCGCCACGCCGTTGTCCTGTATGGCGACGTTTCCGACGCCTGAAATAAAGTTCACCACATCGCCGTGGAGAAAGGCGCTTTGGCTGCCTGTATCGGTCCAGTTTTCATCCGTGACGTTCCATTCATTCTGCGCCGCCGTGCCGTCCCATGACACCACCGTATTGATCAGTTGGCTTTCAAGCCGTATTTCGTCGTCAGTCACCGTCAGGTCGAAGTCGCCCGCCCCGCCCCGGGTGATTTGGTCAATCGTGTTGCCGCGCAGGGTCAGGTTCACCTGGTCTGGGGAGAAATTGCTCCCGATGCGGTTTTCCTTGCTCACGAGAATATATTCGCCGCCGCCGGGAGCCGACATCAGGTCGATGGTGATGCCGCCGGTTATGGTTATTTCGTCCGCCTTCAGTTCCAGCATCGTTGTCCCGGGAGCCACCCCGGCAAGGTTCATCCCGAGGGTGGCGGTGTCCAGGGTTATCGTCCCCTGCGCCGTCCCGGTAACGGGATCGCCGATTGTGTCGGTGATGGTTATGGCGTTGCCGCCGCCGACGCCAAGATATGCGCCGTCGACGGTAAAGGAACTGCCTGCGCCGGTCAGGTTGAACCGGCCGGCCAGGACGTCCTCCGACCCGTTTGTCGTCTCGCCTGCGCGGTACAGGTAGAGCATGCCGCTGTTGACGGCGACGCGCACACCGCCTGTCGGCGCGGTAAAGCGGTTCTCGCCGCCAAGGTTCCAGCGGCCCGGGCCGTTCTTGACGATGTCCAGGGTGTTCCGGGTAATCGAGCCGCGCATCGCGTCCTTCATGTCCAGCGTGCCGCGATTGCCGACCTGCACGGTCATGGTCGACGCGCGGCCGGAAACGCTGAAGTAATACGAGTTCGCGAGGTCGGAGACATCGTCGTCGCGGTTGCCTTCGTAGGTGATGGTCGTGTCCGAACTCACGTCCAGGGTAACGTCGCTGTCCCAGGCCAGGACGGCGCCGCCCTGCCAGCCGGCGCTGTTGCCGATAAAATTCGTGTCCAGCAGGGTGAGGGTGGTGTTTTGGCTGTAGATCGCGCCGCCACGGTTGGAGTCGGCGCGGTTGCCGATGAAATTGACCCGGTTGAACGTCATGGCGACGGTCAGGGTGGCGCTGGAATTCAGGTAACTATATACCGCGCCGCCGTGCCGGGTGGCGCGGTTGTTGACGAAATCCGTTTCGATGACGTCAAGTCGTTGATTGTTGAAGATTGCGCCGCCGTCGCGGCCGACATTTTCCGAAAAGCTGCTGTGGGCCAGCGTCGTGGTGCTGCGCCCGTTCCGGAATGCGCCGCCCTGCCCGCTCGAGGCGCTGTTGCCGGTAAAGGTGAGGGAGTCACCGTGAAACGTGTTGCTGACGCCGACCGAAGCCTCGACAGATACCGCGCCGCCGTCGTTTATCGTGCTGTTGCCGGAGAAGACGGAATTCGACAGATCGACCGAGGCGCCGTCATTCCCGATGGTGCTGCTGCTAAGCGCTCCGCCCATGCCGTACGACGACATGTTACCGGAAAAGGTCATGTTCCTGCCGGTGAAAGCCGCGCCCTGGATTGCGAGGCCGCCGCCAGCGCCGTTGGTGGCGGCGTTGTTGGTGAAATAGTAGCGCGCCCCGTCTGCCGCATCCATGGCGACCCGCGCGCCGCGATTGATGTACATCGCGCCGCCGCCACTGCTGATGCGGCTGTTCGCGAAGGTGAGAGACGCCCCTTCCCGCAGGCTGAACGTGCCGCCGGTCCCGGCGAGGATGCTCATGCGCTGGGTCGCGCCGCCGCCGCCGTCCACCGTCACCGCCGAGCCGGCGGCGACCTCGACCCGTCGCGCGTCGAAGTCGAAGGCGGATCCGTTGAAGCGGAAGGACGACATCTGCCCGAAAAGGTTGGCGGAGGAATCCAGGTTTATGGTGCCGCTCGTCAGGTTGACCGTGCCCAGGAATCCCTTGTTGTCACCCCGCAGGTTGACGGTGCCGCCCGACGGCGCGGTGACGGTCAGGACGTCGCCGGCGGTGCCGGTGATATTCCCCGTCACGGTCGCTGGCGCGTCGCTCTGGCCATAGCCAATCGTTATCGTATCTGTTCCGTCGATGCCGGCGGCGACGGTCGCGCCGGGGGTGTCGAGATCGAGCCCGGTTGCCGTCGCGGCCCAGAGGATCATCGCGACCGCGGCGGCAGACGCCGCTTTCATACTAAACGTTTTATTTGCCATTTTAGCATCCAAATTCCCTCACTCTTTGTACTAACGGCCTATTGGCAGCGATTTTTTAACGTTTATTAAAAACCGCCGATTGTTCCGTACGAAGTTGACGGATCACCGAATCCGAGCGGGGAAGGAACGGCAGGCGATACAGTCACCCAAAAAAACTCTTGACTTCAGGCCATGTGAAGCGCGTATCGTGTACGTACAGTATGGGCGCACCAGCCCACAACCCGGCTTTCCCGGCGGTATCGGGGGCCACTACAAGGAGAGCGGATGAAGATGATTGTTATGGCGGCGGTTCTTCTCGGTGCGGCGTGCGGCGTCGTTCACGCGGCCGAGGCGGGGGAATCGAAGAGCCTGATCGTGGTTTTCTCGAAGACCGGCAACACCCGCGCCCTGGCCGACATGATTCAGGCCCGGGTCGGCTGCGACATGTTCGAAGTGCGGACGGCCAAACCGTATCCCGAAGAATACCGCCCCACCACCGAAATCGCCCGCGCCGAGCAAGACAACAACGAGCGCCCCGAACTGGCCGAGTACCTGGACAGCCTGGATGGCTACGACGTCATCTACCTCGGCTTTCCGATCTGGTGGGGTACCATGCCGATGGCGATGTTCACCTTCCTGGAGCGGTACGATTTTTCCGGCAAGACAATCGCGCCGTTCACGACCCACGGAAGCGGCGGCGCCAGCCGCAGCAACGCGGATCTGCGGCGGACCGTGCCGGATGCCACCGTCCTGCCGCAACTGGTCGTCACCGGTTCCGCGGCCAGGAACGCCCAGGGAGAGGTGGACGAATGGCTACGCCAGATCGGCCTCCTCGACTAATTTCTGCCTAAAAAACTGCGATCCCACCCGCCCTGGTCCGCCCGCCGGACCAGGGCGAATTGTTGCCGGACGCGTATTCGTCAGTCAATCAGGGGCGAAAAACGCCGCCGCTTCGGTGAAATTTCCCGACTCTGGTGAATGCGGCAGGCGTGCGACCGATAAATAAGGATGAGGGGACGGGCCACGTCGGGAGATAAACGATGACCGCTGTCATGGCTTTTTGTGGCATCTGCCTGTTGCTCGTGCTGGGCAAAATTCTGCGTACGCTGCTCCCGATTCTCCAGAAGCTCTACCTTCCCGCCTCGGTCATCGGCGGCGTGCTTGGGCTTATTATCATCAACACCATCGGTGCAGGCATTTCCAGCCGCTGGTGGGCCTACTGGAGCTCTCTCCCCGGCTTCCTCATTAATATCGTGTTCGCCTCGCTCTTTATCGGCGTCAACACAAAAGGCTCGTCCAAATTGTGGAAGGTGGTCGCGCCGCAGGTTTGTTTCGGCCAGATTGCCGCATGGGGCCAGTATGTGGTCGGGTTCGCGGTGGTGCTGCTGCTTCTCGCGCCCCTGTTCGACGTCCCCGCCGTCTTCGGCAACCTGTTGGAAATCGGCTTCGAGGGCGGTCACGGGACGGTCGGCGGCATGGTCGCGACCTTCAATGATCTGGGCTTTCCCGAAGGGGCGGATCTCGGCTACACCATCGCCACCGTCGGCATGATCTTCGGTATCATCATCGGTATGATTATGATCAACGTCGCGGCGCGGAAAGGCTATATCTGCAATATCCGCACCTTCGAGCAGCAGAGCAAGCTGGAGAAGAAGGGCGTCTACGCCGAGGAAGATCAACCCGACGCGGGCAAGCAGACCTCGTTCCCCGATTCCATCAACTCCCTTGCCCTGCACATTTCGCTTATCGGCATTGCCGTGCTGATCGGCTTTGGGTTGAAAATCGGCCTGAGCATGCTGGACGCCTTTATGCCGGAATCGATCCAGAATACCCGTTTGTTGCAGAGCTTTCCGCTGTTTCCCCTGTGCATGATCGGCGGCCTGCTGCTGCATGCCCTTTTGAAGGCGACCCACGCCGACGTCATCGCCGACGAAGGCCAGATGCAGCGCATCGCCGGTGCGGCCCTCGATTTTCTCGTCGTCTCGGCCGTCGCCACCATCCGCCTCGACTTTGTCGCCGCCTACTGGCAATCGCTGGCCATTCTCTGCTTTTTCGGCTTTCTCTGGAACGTCGGCATTGTCCTCTATATTGCGCCCCGGATTTTCCGCGAGGCCTGGTTCGAGCGTTCTATCGCCGAATTCGGCCAGTCCATGGGCGTCACCGCCACCGGATTGATGCTCCTGAGGACCGTCGATCCGGAATCGAAAACCATCGCCACTTCGGCCTTCGGCTACAAATAGTTGTTCCACGAGCCGTTCATGGGCGGCGGGTTCTGGACCTCCCTCGCCGTGCCTCTGGCGATGGCCTACGGGGCCTTCTGGATGCTTGTCCTGTGCGGGGCGGTGTTGCTCTTCTGGATTGTTCTCTGGCAGTGGAAATTCAAGGTCCAGCCGGTTATGTACGAGGAAGGCGGCTCCTGCGCCACCGGCGCGGGCGCGCCCGGCCCGAATCCGGCGTAAGGCGCCGGCCCTACAGCCGCACCTTTTGGTAGGCGTACGACGGCCTGCCGACAGCGCCATACACCATCTGCACCGTTACCTCGCCAATCGAGGCAAGGTATTCCATATAGCGCCGCACCGTCACCCGCGAGAGGCCGAGTTTTTCGGTCAGTTCCTGTTGGGTGACGACGGCGTCGGCGGGACTGGCTTCAAGGTAGTGGCGGATGGTCCCCAGCGTCTTCGGGTGCATGCCTTTGGACATGCGCCCGCTGTCGCTGGACACAAGCGGATGCAGCATCGAATCCAGTTGCGCCTGGGTCGCTGTTTCGTTGCCGTGAAAGAGGTCCCACATCTTCTGGTAGTTGACAAGCGCCGTTTTGAAGCGCTCGTAATTGAAGGGTTTTATCAGGTAATCGACGAAGCCGAGCTTTTGCGCCCGGTTGATCGCCTCCGTATCTGCAGCGGCGGTGAGGAAAATGACGTCGGCCAGGCAGCCGTCGGCGCGGAGGTTGCCAAGCAGCTCCAGGCCGCTTTTGCCCGGCATGAAGATGTCCAGGATGATGAGGTCGATGTCGCCGCCCGCGAGGGCGGTCTTTGCCGCCTCGCCGTTGCCGGCCCAGGCTTCCACCCTGAAGTCGGGCATGCTTTCGACATATTTGCAGGTAATGTCCATCACCATCGGATCGTCCTCGACCACCAGAACCCGAATCATCACGCCTTCTCCCCGCCCATGGGCATTTCTGCGTAAAATACCGTCCTGCCGCCGCCCGACGACACGTCGATGCGACCGCCCAGCAATTCCATCTCCTGGCGCACCAGGTGCAATCCGGTGCCGCGACCCTCGCCTTTGGTGGAAAAGCCGCGCCGGAAAATAAGGCTGTAATAATGGGGCGGAATGCCCGGCCCGTTGTCCTCGACCCGCAGCGCGATTGTCCCGCGTTTTTCCCGGATGTCCACGGATAACGTCCCGTTGCCGTTCGCCTGATCGCGGAGCGCGTCCAGGGCGTTGTCGACCAGGTTGCCGAGGACGAGCACGAGCGAATGCGCCAGCGGTTCCGGCAGGAGCGAGCGCAGGCCGCTCCCCGGCGTCAGTTCCATGGCGATGCCGCGCTCGCGGGCGACGGAGAACTTGCTCAGCATCAGCCCGGCGATCATCGGCTCGCGGAAGGTACGCAGCAGCCGCGTGTGCAGTTCGCCGTGCTCGCTCTGGGTCGACTGCACATATTTCTTCGCCTGGTCGAACTGACCCAGTTCCATCAGCCCGAGAATGACGTGGAGCTTGTTGGAAAATTCGTGCGAACTGGCCCACAGCGCCTCGACGAGCTGGCGGATGCCGGTCAGTTCCTCGGCCATGCGGATGAGTTGCGTCCGGTCCTGAAACGTCTCCACCGCCCCCACCACCGTGTCGTTCTGCCGCACGGGGACCATGTTGGCGATAAACACCTTGTCGTTGATGCGTTTTTCCACGCCGAAGGCGGCTTCGCCGGTCGAGACCACGCTGGGCAACTTCGGCATGAGCAGGACCCGGTCGACTTCGAGCCCGTCGACCTGACGGTCGCCCAGGCCCAGAAGTTGCCGCGCCGACGGATTCAGCAGGCTGATGCGGCCGCGCCTGTCGATGGCGACGACGCCCTCGTGCATGGCTTCGATAAGGCTGGCGTGCTGGCGATAGACACGGGTTATCTCCTCCGGCTCGAGGCCAAGCAGGTTTTTGCTCGCCCGGTGGGCGATGAGCGCCGCGCCGACGATGCCGACCGCGAGCCCGGCGAGGGCGAACACGGCGGCGGAGACGGTGAGGTGGCCCACCAGGTTGTCGACGCGTTCGCGCCGCGCGCCGGCGATGACGAAACCGACCTGGGCGTTATTATGGAACACCGGCGCGTAGGCGCGCAGATAGCCGCCCGAGGCATCCTCGGGCGAGACGTCGTCGTAGGTGAAATAACGCCTGGCCTGGTAGAGGACGTCCTTGACGTCGTCCCCTTCCTGGATAAGACCGATGAATTCCGGATTGGAGTGGGAGTAGCGGATGCGCTGCATGTTGCAGACGATAAGCTGATCGACGCCGGAAGCGAGGTCCAGCACCCGTTGCACGCGCGCCTGCACCACGCCGGAATAGGGGGTGTCGAGCAGGCCCTGTTGAATCTCCGTCTGCTGGGCGATAAGGGTGGCCATGTCCATGAGGCCGCGTTCGACCCCCTGGCGCGTCTGTTCCGAGAACATGCCGACATTCAGGCACAAGGTTACCAGGGCCGCGGCGGCGGTGGCGGCGGTGGCGCCCAGGGTAATTTTCGTTCGCAGGCTCATGCCGGGAATAGTACCACGTTTCGTACGGGTGAACAATAGGTTGTAGCGCGGGGTTTTTTAAATAAAAAAAATGGTTCCATAAGTTTAAATGCGTTGTGGCGGACGGGAAGACGGGATACAGTGCCAATGAAGAACCGCGACGCCGATCACAGTGCAACGCATTTTCCCCAGACAAATCGGCAACCCAGTCGCAACACGGCAATCCGAACGAAGGAGGCTGAATGACACAAGTCGGCGACAACATCCTCGAGATGCGCAATATCACCAAGGCCTTCCCCGGCGTCAAGGCCCTGGACGACGTCTCGTTCGACGTCAAGCGGGGCGAAATCCACGCCCTGGTGGGCGAGAACGGCGCGGGCAAGTCCACCCTAATGAAAGTCCTCTCCGACGTCTATCCCTACGGCACCTACGAGGGGGACATCGTCATCAACGGCGAAGTGCAGCGCTTCGACACCATCAAGGATTCGGAACGCGCGGGCGTCGCCATCATCTACCAGGAACTGACCTTAATCAAGACGATGAACATCTGCGAAAACCTCTTCCTCGGCGAGGAAATCGCGACCAAGGGCGTAATCGACTGGAACGCCTCCTTCCAGGCCGCGGCGGAAGTCCTGAAGGAAGTCGGCCTCGACATCAACCCCGCCACCCGCGTGCTCCACCTCGGCGTCGGCGTGCAGCAGTTGGTCGAGATCGCCAAGGCGCTCCTCAAGAAGACGGACGTCCTCATCCTCGACGAACCCACCGCCGCCCTGTCGGCGGAGGAAGCCAGGAATCTCCTGAACATCCTCCGCTCGCTCCGCGACCGGGGCGTGACCTGCGTCTTTATTTCGCGCCGTCTGGGCGAGGTTATGTCCATCGCCGACCGGGTCACGGTGCTCCGGGACGGCAAGACCGTCGCCACCCTCAACCGGGGCGAGTTCACCGAAGAGACGATGATCACCAAGATGGTCGGCCGCGAACTAAAGAACCTCTTCCCCTACAAACCGAAGACCCCGGGCGACGTGTTGATGGAAATCCGCGACTGGACCGTCCTCGACCCCGACTCCAACCGGGTGGTGGTCGACCACGTCAACCTCACCCTCCGCAAGGGCGAAATACTCGGCATGGCCGGCCTGGTCGGCGCGGGCCGGACCGAACTGGTCATGAGCCTGTTCGGCGTCTACGGCCGGGTCGTGTCGGGAGACCTGCTCCTCGAGGGAAAGCAGGTCCGGCTCGGCACGCCCCACGCCGCCATCGCTGCGGGGATCAGCCTGCTGTCCGAGGACCGCAAGCGCTACGGGCTGGTTCTCGGAATGGACATCAAACGCAACCTCTCCCTCGCCGCCCTTTCTTCCATTACCCGTCACGGCGTGGTGAGCGAGAACGAGGAGATCCTTTCCGCCCACAATTATGTCGTCGATTTGAAGATCAAGACCCCGTCCATCGAGCAGCGGGCCGGCAACCTGTCCGGCGGCAACCAGCAGAAGGTGGTTATCGGCAAATGGCTGATGACCAAACCCAAGGTGCTGATCATGGACGAGCCGACCCGGGGCATCGACGTCGGCGCGAAGGTCGAAATCTACACCATCATGAACAGGCTGGTCGAGGAAGGCGTCGGAGTCATCATGATCAGTTCCGAACTGCCCGAAGTGCTGGGCATGGCCGACCGCATCGTCGTCATGAGCGAAGGCGCCATCACCGGCGACATGATGAAGGACGATGCGGATCAGGAAAAGGTCATGACCAGCGCCACCGCCCGCTTCCGCCAGCGCCAGGCCAAATTGGTGGAAGCGACATCGTCCTGAGTGGGAGCGCATCAGCCTCCCCCACACGGCGCCCGGCGTCTGTACATGCACCAGCGGGATTGACGGTAGGGCGTGGGTGGTGCCGGAGCGGCCAAACGCGCCGCGTGTGAACGCAGTGGTTTTCAGGAGGTTCGTCCCGCCCCTCCCCACTCGTCACACCGGCGTCCATACGTGCATCAGCGGGATTGACGGGCGGTTCGGCCGGGGTCCACGGGGATGACCGGTGGCTACAGAAATTACTTGTTCAAGAACCGCGTGAGTTTGGTGCATTGCATGCTTTTTTCCGTGGACCCCGGCCGAACCGCCCGTTTTTTGCGCTGGTGAAGGTCCGCACGCCGGGGTGACGTATGGGGTGGGTCGGAACGGTTTGAGGAAACGAAACAGCACGATGTAGTGCTTATAGATTTAAACACCGGGCCGTCCCGGCCCCAACCATAGAGGGAGAGCGGCATGGAGGAAAAGAAAGAGGGCAAAAGGATCCTGTTCCTGTTCCTTATCCCGACACTGATCATTTTCTGCGGCTTTTTCCTGCCTCTTGCGAAGGTGTCGTCCTACACCGTATTCCGGGGCAAGGAACTGTTCGAACTGTACTGGCACTGGATAGAATACGCCCCGCCCGCCCGCGGCTACGGCCTCCTGGTCTCGTTGTTCCGGGTCATTCCCTTCCTCGCCCTGCCGGTCATGGTGGTTGCCGGGATGGGGTGGAAGGAGACGCCCTGGTTCGCCCTCGTGTTCTCGGTCATCTGCCCCATTTTCACGGTCGGCCTGGCCCTGCCCGGCTATACGCCGCTCGTCGCGATGGCCAACCCGGCCGAACTCGGCATGCCGGCAGAACATCCCGGCCTGGCGGGCTTAATCTCGGAAGGGTATATGGGGCTCGGGTTCTTCCTGATACTTCTCTTCTCGCTCCTGCTTGCCCCGTACTCCGTCTACCATATCGCCACCGGCGGCCGGGGCGTGTTGTCGGTCAAGGTCGAGAACGCCATCTACAACGCGGCGAGCAGGAACATCCGCCAGTTCATGATGATTATCGCCCTTCTGGGCATCTGGGGCATCTTCTACGCCATAACCGAAAACGGCATCTTCATCTCGTCCAGGAACCTGTCCAACCTGTTCCTGCAATCAGCCTCCACCGCCGTCATCGCCATCGGCGTGGTGCTGATTCTCGTCACCATGAACATCGACCTGTCCATCGGTTCGGTCGTCGGCTTTATCGGCGCCGTCGCCGCCGTCACCCAGGTCGACTCGCCCATCGCCGCCTGGCTCACCGGCACCTTGAACTCCATGGGCATACCGCTTGATTATATGGCCATACTCGGCATCATCGCCGCGCTGGTCGTGGGCTGGCTCATCGGCACCTGGCACGGCTGGTGGATCGCCTACATGGGCGTGCCCGCCTTTATCGTCACCCTGTCCAGCATGATGGTGTTCCGTGGCGGGCTCCTCTACTTCACCGGCGGCAAGTCCGTCGCCAACATGTACCCCTGGTTCAAGGCGATCGGCATGGACTATGTCTCGCCCTCGGCGTCCGTGTACCTGGCCCTCGCCATTACGGCCGTGTACCTGGTTATCGAGGTGCACCGCCGCTTTGTCCGCCAGCGCTACGGCTTCGCCGTGCCGTCCTGGCCGGTGCAGATCCTCAAGCTCGCCCTGGTGTGCGCCGCCATTTCCGTGTTCTTCAACATCATGATCCGCTACCGCGGCATTCCCTACGCCTGGCTTATCGTGCTGGTGGTGATGGTCATCTTCACCTTTATCGCCGAAAAAACCACCTTCGGCCGCCACCTCTACGCCATCGGCGGCAACCCCGAGGCGGCCAAGCTGTCCGGCATCAATATCAGGTGGAAGATCATGAGCATGTACATGCTCACCGGCGTGGTCGTCGCGATTGGCGGCATCATCTACCTATCACGCATCGACTCCGCCACCGCCAACGCCGGCAACGGGCTTGAACCGGATTGTATCGCCTCGGCGGTTATCGGCGGCACCTCCCTGATGGGCGGCGAGGGCTATATCTACGGCGGCGTGGTCGGCGCGCTCGTCATGGGCAGTCTCGACAACGGCATGAGCCTCCTGAACCTGGACGCCACCTGGCAATACATCGCCAAGGGTCTGGTGCTGCTCCTCGCCGTGTGGGTCGACATGGCGACCAGGCGGCGCGGCAATTAAGAGAAACGCCATTCCGGTGTGCGGCCATCCACCCGGGCGAAAGACGGATTGTTATTGTGATTGGAACGGTTCTGGGATTTCACTCTATAGAGGGAGAACGTTATGAAAAAATGGATCGCATTCCTCGCGGTAGCGGTGGTTCTCACCAGCCTCTGCGGACTGGCGCGGGCGGGCGAACGGCTGAAGATCGGCCTTGCCCTGCCGACCCAGCAGGAGGAACGGTGGGTACGGGACATGTATGCGATGCAGGGGGAGGCGGAAAAGCACAATGTCGACCTGCGCGTCGCCATCGCCCGTAACGATCAGTCGCAGCAGAACAACCAGATCGATCAGTTGCTGTCCCAGGGCATCAAGGTGCTGATTCTCGCGCCCCACGACGGCGAAGGCGCGGCCGTGGCGGTCAACAAGGCCCACGAGGACGGCGTCAAGGTCATCGCCTACGACCGCCTCATCATGGGCACCGACGTCGACGTCTATATGTCGTTCGACAACGTGCGCGTGGGCGAGCTGATGGGCGAATGGATCACCAAGCGCGTTCCCAAGGGCGATTATATCCCCATGTCCGGCGCGCCGACCGACAACAACGCCAAGCTGTTCAAGCAGGGCCACATGGTTTATATCCAGCCGCTGATCGATAAAGGCGACATCAAGGTCATTCTCGACCAGCCCGTCATCGACTGGCAGCCCGCCAACGCGCAGAAGATTGTCGAAAACGCGCTGACCCTCGCCAACAACAAGGTCGACGCCATCCTCGCCCCCAACGACGGCACCGCCTCGGGCGCGATTTCCGCCCTCGCCGCCCAGGGTCTGGCCGGCAAGGTACCGGTCACCGGCATGGATGCGGAGCTCTCCGCCGCCCAGCGCGTCGTTCAGGGCACCCAGTCCATCACCGTGTTGAAGGACACCCGCAAGCTGGGCGAAGAAGCCATCCGTCTCGCCATCCGCATGGCCAGGGGCCAGTCCATCGACGACGCCATCAACGGCTCGGTCGACAACGGCGTCCAGCAGACCCCGTCGGTTCTCCTCGACGCGGAAGTCGTGGACAAGGACAACATCGACCGCATTCTCATCGACTCCGGCTACCTGACCCGCGAGCAGGTCTACGGTTCGAATTAATAAGCAGTACGGGCCACGCAGGCTCACTTTTCCCCCGGCTGGGTATGCCGGGGGATTTTTTATGATATATCGTCCCACTAACCCCGTCACCCCCGCGAACGCGGGGGCCCAGCGAGCCTCACAACAAAGGAACGGTGGTACAGACCCGTAAACGCGCCGATTGCACGGCATTATCCAGACCTACCATCCCCCCCCTGCGTCACCCCGGCGTGCGGACCTCCACCAGCGCGAAACCGGGGTGACGTTTTGGGGAGGCTGACTCGTTTTTTGTGAAGAGAGACGATAAACCCGTTCGCATAAAAAAAACCCGGACCAAAGCCCGGGGGTCGGTTTATTAAAAATATTCCCGAAAAACCGCTACCGGGCCGAAGCCGGAGCCGCTTCCCGCAGCCCGTTCAGCACCCGTTCCTCATACCCGTCCCCGCCGTGCCCGCCCAGCGTAATTGCCGGCTTGGCGCTGCCGTGGAAATCACTGCCGCAGGTAATAAAGGCCCCGAGCCGCTCGGCCTCGCCAATCCAGTACCGGGCCGCCTCGGCGTCATGATAGCCGCAGAAGGCCTCAACCCCGAGCACGCCGGCGGCGAGAATGGACGAGACGAGGTGTTCCTTTCCGGCCAGGCTGCTGCCGGGGTGGGCGAGAACCGGCACGCCGCCGGTGGCGGTGATCAGGTCCAGCGCGTCGGCCAGGGTGGGATTGCCGTCGTCGACATAGGCCGGTTTTCCCTGGACGGTGTAGTCCCAGCAGAAGCCGATAAGCGGGTTGGCCGACTTTTTGCCGCCGGGACGGTAGGGCGCGAGGGCCGGATTGTCCCGGTTGTCCGGGTGCGACAGCACCGATTCGGCCAGCGAGACGTTCGAGACCACGCCGTCCTTGGCGGTGGCGAGGAGCAGGTCCGGGTCGATGGAAAAGCCGAGTTTCTGCATCGTCTCCATGCGCCGGGCGTTGAGTTTGGTTTTACGGATGCGCGCGTCTTCCCAGAAGCGGCCGTAGCGGTCGTCCCGGTGATCGATATGGTAGCCCAGGAGGTGGATGTTGACGCCGTCGTGGGAGCAGTCGATTTCGATGCCGGGGATGACTTCGATGTCCAGGCCGATGGACGCGTCCAGGGCCGGGCCGACGCCGCCGACCCGGTTGTGGTCGGTGATCGCCAGGTGGGTGATTCCGGTGCGGGCGGCTTGGCGGACGATGACAGCCGGATCGACATCGCCGTCATGACTGTGGCTGGTGTGAATGTGCAGATCTAAGGGACTCATACTGTATGCCTCGTGATAAGGTAAGGGAGGCTCGAAGGACCATCGCCTTCGCCGCCGCCTCCCGTGTGTGCCGGGTGTTCCCCTAGGCTACTCCCGGCAGCCGAAGAGTTCAAGCAAAATGGCGAAAATATTCTCTTTTTCCTGTCCATTCACGCGTCCGCTCCCTTGTCCTTCCGGAAAATGCGCATTCCGCCCGGCGGCTGCTCGGGGTCGATTACCGGCCCGCCCGACAGCAGGGCGACGATATGCCGCAATCCCATGCGGATATCCTGCAGCTAGTGGTGCACATCGGCGGTATCGCTTGCGTATTTCTCGATTATGTCGATAAAGCGTTCGTCGAGCTGGCGAAAGCGTTCACCGACGGCGATGCGGCGCTTGTCTTCGGCCTCGCGGTTGTCTGCATCCAATTTGTCCCGCTTGGTCTCGCGGTGCAGCATATAGGCGAGGAACAACCCGAGCGGTCCGTTGTCGAACAGGCATTTCCAGAAGATGGTGATCGGGTCGCCCGCGGCCGCGTCCGGCCGCGCCTCGCCCCCGGCGGCGGCGCGGCAGACGACGGCAAACAGGAACAACACCCACAGCCAGAATCCGCGCATGTCAATTCACGCAGTAGCGGAAGCCCAGCGCCCGGCACAGCCGCTCGTTCACAGCCGCCGGCAGGCCGCCGGAGGCGTTGGCATAGATGAGTTCAAGAACCTGGCGGCGCTCCTCGCTGATGGCGGACAGTTCGCGCTTGTCCCGCCGGTGCTGGTCTGCTTCCTCCTCGTAGACCTCGAGGGTGGGCCTGACGCAGGCGCGGAGGAAGCCGCGGTTGAGGCCGCCGTCCGGCGCGCGCAGCGTGCCGCAGGCATTGTCGCCGGAGGCGATACTGTTGACCACGTCTTCGATGCGTTCCGCCAACTGGGCGGCGATGGGGGATTCGAATTGCATGATGTGCTCCTTTACATAGGGTGGATACCGATTCAAAACACTTTGGAAAACCACAGCCCCGCGTGCGGTCTGGACAAGGCCTGACGCGAGGCGTCCGGGTTGTGCGGCGCGAGGTCCTGGGCGAGGTTGCCACCCACCGCGCCGAGACGCAGGCTGAAGCCGGCGTCCAGGTCCTCCACCCACAGCCCGCGCCGGTCGAGGCCCGACTCCTCCGTCACATGACGGAGGAAAGAGACGGCGACAAATCGGGCAAGGGCGGCTGGGACGACGGCCCGGAATACGCCAAAGGGCCGGCCGATGTTCCCTCCCTCTTGAAACGGCGGACGATTTCGTCCACCCACAAGGGGATGAGTTCCTTTGCCAACACCTTGAGAAGGTCGAAGCCTTCGGTCGCGGCGTACTGTTTTGCGTGGGCGATGGCCTGACGCACCGCTTCCTCCCGTTCGGCGTCCGTCAGTTTGCCGTCCGCCGACGCCTGCTTGACGTGGCGGACATAGTGCTCGTACGTCTCACGCACCCCGGCGGCGAGGCAAAGAAGGGCGCGTTCCTTGCGGCTGCCCTGCCATTTCAACCAGCCGACGATCAGGCCCACCCCGGTGGTGGTGACCCACAGCCACAGGCTCGCCACCCCGTCGGCGGCGAGAAAGCGCCAGAACCAGTGCGCCTCCGGTTGGGCAAAATCGCCCACCGTCACCGGCGGCACCTCGCCCGAAGCGGCCACGGCGGTCAGGGCGACGATCAGGAAAACCCACAAACAGATGCGTTTCATCAGTGCTCCTTTCGTTCAAAGGGGATTCGGCACACCATCCACTCTAGCGGCGTTCACGCACTGCGGCGAGAAATCGGCATAAAAACTTCCCTTTCCGCCTCCGTCTCCGGAAAAACATTCCTTGCCCCATGGCGGGCAAATTCATAGAGTAGAAGCTTCAATTTTTCTCGTTTTGTTCCGTGGAGCCGGGAAAGGAGCGCCATGCCTGTCCGAAACATCGTCTTTGCGCTCGTCGCCGTCGTCTGTACCGGGGCGGTCATGGCGGGCGAACCGGTCCCGCAGGTGGAATTGCAGGCTCTCGACCGGGCCATCTCCCGCGAACTCAACCAGAATATCCTGGGGTCGCAGACCCTCGGGGATCTCCAGCGCCTTCGCCACCGGCTCGAGCGGATGCAGACATCCGGCGACAGCCGCCAGGCCGCGCTCGCGCCCATTCCCGCCGGCGACGACTCGATATCGCAAACCCTGAAAGGACTCGAAGCCGAGGCGGCGAACAACAACCGCTCCGCCCTCCGCTCCCTCGCCCTGTACCAGATGTTTCTCGGAAATCCCGAGACAGCCCTGAACCATTGGGAGCAGCTTGGCGCCAATTCGGGCGGGGACACCGCCTACCAGATACTTTCCGCCTACCTGAACCTCGCCCTGGGCGAATTCAATTCTGCCCGCGCCCACCTGGATGAAGCGGCGCGGCTTATGGACAGCCGCACCCAGCTTCTCCTGTCCGAGCCGCGTTTTTGCGACAACATCGCCGGCTACCGCCTCTATGTCGCGCGGGAGGAAAAGGAGTTCCTGCCGGGCGAGGACACGCTTCTCTATGTGGAAATCGACGGGGCCGAGTTCACCACCCTCCCGGACGGCGACTCCGAGTGCAGGCTGATGTTCGGGATGAAATTGACGAACGATTCCGGCCGCGTGCTCTGGTCGGAGACGAATTACGGCGAATACGCGCCATTGTTCCAGGGGCCGATTCGCGATCTCCACACCGCCCTCACCTGGCGCATTCCAAATGATCTCGTTCCCGGCCTCTATACCTTGACGGTAGAGGCGGTCGAGGACGCGACAAAGCGCCGGGGCGAGAATTCCATCAGCTTCACCGTCGCCCGGCGCGCCACAAATCCGGAGACCCGTCCGGGCGCGAACACGCTCACGCCCGAGATGCGCAAGGCTATCCAGAGCGCGCAGCAGCAGTTCCCCGGCGCGGCGGTGCAACTGCCTGCGCAAAACCCGGAATTTGAAAACAGGTTCAAATCCGACGAAGACTTACAAAAGGAATACCGCGACCTGATCCGTCGCTACGAACGCATGCAAGGAGGTGCCGAATAATGCACATCATTCCCGCCGTCGACATCAAGAACGGCAAGGCGGTCCGGCTTTTTCAGGGCGAGAAGGACAAGGAGACGGTGTATTCCGACTCCCCGGCCGACATGGCGCGGCGCTGGGCCGACGCGGGCGCGTCCTACCTGCACGTGGTCGATCTGGACGGCGCATTCGACGGCGAGAGCGCGAACGAACCCCACATCCGGGCCATCGTCGCGGCGGTCACTATCCCCGTCGAAGTCGGCGGCGGCATCCGCTCGCTCGACAAGGCGAAGCGCCTCGTGGACATGGGCGTGAGCCGCGTCATCGTCGGCACCCGCGCCCTCGAGTCGCGGAGTTTTGTCGACGAACTCGTCGCCGCCCTGCCCGGCCACGTCAATATCGGTATCGACGCCCGCGACGGCAAGGTGGCGATCAAGGGATGGACCGAGACGAGCGGCACCGACGCGGGCGAATTTCTCGCCTCGTTCAGCGGTTCCGGAGTGAGCGGCATTATTTACACAGACATTTCCCGCGACGGCGCGCTGGTCGGCGTCAACGTCCCGGCCATGCGGGCCGCCTGCGCCGCCACGGACGTGCCGATTATCGCCAGCGGCGGCGTCACCTCGGCCGACGACATCCGCGCCCTGCGCGATCTGCCGCTGTTCGGCATCATCGTCGGCAAGGCCCTGTACGAGGAGCGCCTCACCCTCGCCGACGCGATGGCGGCGCTGGCGTAGTGCGGCCACCTCGTTCCAAGCCGGAAATCCTCGCCCCGGCCGGCAGCCCGGAAGCGGGCTATGCCGCCCTCCACTACGGGGCGGACGCGGTGTATCTGGGATTGAAGAGTTTTTCCGCCCGGGCAGAGGCGGTGAATTTTTCCCCCGACGAACTCGCCCGTTTCGTCGCCTTTGCCCATTCGTTCGCACCGGCGCGCAAGGTTTACCTCGCCCTTAACACCCTCGTCCGCGAGGACGAACTCGCCGGCGCGGCCGAAAGCCTGTTCGCCGCCGCCGAGGCTGGCGTCGACGCGGTCATCGTCCAGGATTTGGGCATTGCCAAACTGGTCCGCGACCGCTTCCCCGGCATGGAATTGCACGCATCCACCCAGATGGCCATCCACAACCTCGCCGGTGTGCAGGAGGCGGGCCGCCTCGGCTTCAGCCGGGTGACGATGGCCCGCGAACTCACCCTGGACGAACTGCGCCTGGTCGCGGCCGGGACCGATCTCGAAATCGAAGTGTTTATCCACGGCACCCTCTGCTATTCTTACAGCGGCCTGTGCCTGTTTTCGTCCATCGTCTCGGGCCGGAGCGGCAATCGCGGCCGCTGCGTCTATTCCTGCCGCGAGGCCGCCGACACCCCTGCCGGCCAGGCGCATCCGTTTTCCCTGAAAGACATGGCCCTCGGCCCGCGCGTCCTCGATCTCGCCACCGCCGGGGTCGCCAGCCTGAAGATTGAGGGCAGAAAAAAAAGCCCGCTCTACGTCGCCGCCACCGTCGACTATTACCGCCGCATCCTGGACGGCACCCTCAGGCCGGACGACGTCGAGGCGGTCGAAGCGCGGCTTCAGACCATCTTCGCCCGGCCGTGGACGCGCTTCTTTCTTGATTCCCGCCGTAACCCCGACGCCGCCGATCCCGAGGTCGTCGGCCACCGGGGTGCGCGCATCGGCACGGTGGAAGGGATCGTCCCGTCGCCGAACGGACCCGCCCTCCTGTTCCGTCCCGCCATGCCGGTCGAGCGCCACGACGGTCTGCAGGTCGATATCCCGGGCGTCTCCCGGCCCTACGGCTTCCCGGTCGACAACCTGTTCACGGTCGCGGGCACGGGCAGGCTCCGTTCCGCCTTCGCGGTCGAAGCGGGCGAAACGGCTGCGGTGGCGTTGCCCGAGGATGCCCGCCCCTCGCCAAGGGTCTGCCGGTCTACCAGTCGTCGTCCCAGGCGGTCAAGCGCTCCTATCCCTACCCGCTGCCGTCGGCGAGTGAAAGCTCGTCCGCGCCGGTGCCGCTCGCGCTGTCGATCACCCTCGCTGCCGATGCCAACCGGAACGATGAAGCCGAGATCCGCATCGAAGCAAACGCCGCCGTCTCGCCCCTCTTCGCCCAGGTCAATCCGGCCCCGCTCCGGGAAACGTTTCGTACCACAATTCCGGCTTTCCCGGCCCGCGACGCCGCCGGGGCCGAAAAAGCGGCCCGCGCCGCGTTCGAGCGCCTGGGCGGCAGCCGCTTTCATCTGGCCCAATGGACGTTTGACAATCCGGCCGCCCTCTACGTCAAGCCGGGCGACTGGAACCGCCTGCGCCGCGACCTGGTCGACCGGCTGGAAGCCCGGTACGGCGAAAGACGTCAGACCATCGTCGCATTCCTTGCCAACAGCGTCCTGCCGGACAACCTGCCGCCCGCGCCCGCACCGGGCAGCCAGACCGCCTGGTCGCTCCGGCTCGATTCTCCCGCCCTTTTGTCCGAATTCACGGACGACGACCTGGCCGGCATCGACGACATCGCCGTCACCGTCGGCCCGAACGACACCCCGGACTCCCTCTCCCGTCATCTCGGGAAAATACGGGACAAGATCCGCCTCATCGTTCCCACCATTCTCCGGGAACGGGAGTGGCGGCAGTTCCACCCGGTCGCAGCCGCCCTGGTCGAAGCGGGCTACCGGCGCTGGCTCCTCGGCAACCTCGGCGCGTTGCCCGTGTTCCCGTCCCGTTCCGGCCTCGACATCGAAGCCGACTGGCCCCTCTATGTGGTGAACACTCTGGCAGCGCGGCAGGTGTTTTCGATGGGACTGACCGCCGCCACCGCTTCGCCCGAATGCGCCCGGGACGATCTCTCCGCCCTGCTCGCCTCCCACGCCGACAGGATAACCGTGCTGGTTTATTCGGACCTACCATTATTTATCAGCGCCGCCTGCGCCCATGCCCATATCGGGCTGTGCCGAACCGGCGACGGCCGCGCCTGCGGCGAAGATGGAGCCGGCCTCGCCATCCACATGGAACGGAGCGGCGGCGTAACGGTCTATCCCCAGGGCTGCGGCAGCGTGGTGGTCGGCGACACGCCGTACAGCCTCGTCCCGCATCTTGGCACGCTTAACGATATGGGAGCGCGGAGGTTATGCGTCGACCTGCGCTGGCGGCCCCACACCCCGGCCGAAGCCCGCACCCTCTGGACCCGGGTGCGGTGCGGTTCCTTCACCGGCGGGACCGCCGCCACCTTCACCAGGGGTTAGGACAGGCGGGTGCGGCATAATATCTCCATCAGACAAAAGGTTTTTCTTTCCACGCGGTTGGATTTTCATATAATTTGAACTTGGGGAAAATTCCCTTGGTATTTTTTGGATCATTGGATTGAACCCGGCGCTTTTTGCGCGCCGAGTCCGGAACTCGACCGTCTGGTATCAGTAAGAATGCCACATCGGCAGCGTCGTTATGGAGCAGAGAACATGCCGGATAATTCAGCGCCTGATATGAGCGGCATCGATCCAGCGTTACTCCAGGACTTCATCTCGGAGAGTCAGGAGATCCTCGACGGTCTCGATCCCCTCTTCGTGGCTCTCGAATCCAACCCCGACGACATGTCCATCGTCGACGGCATCTTCCGGCCCGTCCACTCGGTCAAGGGCAACTCCGGCTTCTTCAACCTCACCAATATCAAGAATTTCGCCCACATCATGAAGAACATCCTGGGCGAGATTCGCGCCCGTAAAAGAACCGCCACCCCGCCCCTCATCGACCTGTTGCTGAAGGGCGTCGATTTCCTGCGCGGCATGATGAACCGCCTCGCGCAGGGCGACTATTCCGGCCGCTTCACCCCCGAAGAGGAAGCCCACCTCGACCTCCTCAACCAGGCGTCCGCCGGTTCCGGCGGCGGCGGCGCGGCCCCCGACAGCCCCGAGGACGCGGCGGCCAAGGCCTTGGCGGCGGTCGAGGCGGTTAAATCGGGCGAAGCAAACGGCGACGCCACGGCGGCGCTCGAGGAAGCGGTCAAGCAGCTCATCCGGCTTACCCTACCCGACTTCTTCGCCTCCCAGAGCGGCGGCAAGGAAGAGGTCTCGGTCGGCTATATGCTTGGCGGCGAGGAAGTCACCGGCTATGTCAACACCATCGCCGGCTTTATCGCCAAGCTTGAGTCCAACGAAAAAGAGGAGGCCTTGTGCGAAGCCTTCCTCACCGCCCTGCAGACTATCGAAGACATCGGCGAAAAGCATAACAAGGAGATCGTCGGCCTGGTCGAACAGATCAAGGACGACTTCATCACCATCCACGAGTCGGGCATCGGCTTTGACGAGCTGATGACCAGCCTCATCCAGGAGCGCTTCGACGCCATCCTCAAGCATATCGAAAAGGTCGAAATCGGCGGCGACGGCGACTTCCTCCTGGGCGGCGAAAACGTCACCGCCATCATCAAGGACATGCATTCCTTTATCACCAAGATCAAGGAGCTGGAAAAGGATTCCGGCCCGTCGGACGCGTTTGTCGAGAATATCGACAAATTACTGGCCCTCGCCGGCGACGACTATGACATCAAAACCGCCCTCGACCAGATCCGCGACGATTTCGTCACGATTCACGAATCGAACATCGGCTTCGACGACCTGATGCAGAGCCTGATCGAGGAGCGCCTCACCACCGTCCTCGCCCATCTCGAGCGCGGCGTCGCCGTCCAGTACTGCTATAAACTGGGCGAGGCCGACGTCACCGAAATCGTCAAGGGCTTGAGGGCCATCGCCGACGACCCCACCCGCCTCGAGGACGACAAGACCCGCGGCGCATTTGTCCACGGCCTGCAGACCCTCGGCGAAGCGGCCGAGGCGATTGGTCAGGGCGACATGGGCACCGAAGCCGCCGGCCTGGTGGCGGATGTGGAAAACATCATCAAGTCGGAAGTCGGCCTCGACCCCAATATGGAGTCGATGATTTCCGAACGCATCGCCAAACTGCTGGAAGGCCGCCTCGAAGAGGTCGAGATCGTGCCGGAAGCGCCGCCCACGCCGGAAGACGAGCATCCCGCGCCCCCGCCCGGCGCCGACACCCAGGCCATGGCCCCCATAAAGGACGGCCCGCCGGCCAAGGGCGGCCAGGAAGTCTCGGGCAAGACCTTGCGTGTCGCCGAGGAAAAGGTCGACCACTTTATGTCTTTTGTGGGCGAACTGATCATCACCGGCGAAGTGTTTGCCTATATCCAGAAAAAGCTCGAACAATACCCCGAGGTTCGGCAGGTGGCGCAGGAGTTCAAAAACGCCAACCTCTCCTTCGGCGAACTGTCCACCAACCTCCAGAAGAGCCTGATGGAGGTCCGCCGGGTGCCGTTGAAGTCGGTCCTGCAAAAGCTGCACCGCATTATCCGCGACACCTCCGCCGCACTGGGCAAGAAGATCGAGTTCGAGATCGAGGGCGAGGACGTGCAGATCGACAAGTCGCTCCTCGAGGGGCTCGAGTCGCCCCTTGTCCACATGGTCCGCAACTCCGTCGACCACGGCGTTGAGCCGCCGGAAGACCGCGTCGCCGCCGGGAAACCGGAGACCGGCCACGTCTGGATCAAGGCGTCCGCGACCGAGGAACAGTTCACCCTCTCCATCACCGACGACGGCAAGGGCCTGGACATCGAGACGATCAAGGCCAAGGCGGTCTCCCGCAACCTGATTTCCGAAGATCAGGCCAGGATGATGCCGGACAAGGAGGCCTACCGCCTCATCTTCAACGCCGGCCTGTCCACCGCCAAGGTGGTGACGGACGTCTCCGGCCGCGGCGTCGGCATGGACGTCGTCCTCTCCAACATCACCAAGATGAACGGCAACATCACCGTCGATTCGCAGAAGGGCAAGGGCAGCGTCTTCACCATCCTCCTCCCCATGACCGTCACCCTGACCGTCATCGACGGCCTGGTGGCGCGCATCGGCGACCAGTTCTACATCATCCCCCTGTCGGACGTGCGCGAGTCGGTCAAGCCGGCGGTCGACCAGGTGCATATGATCAAGGGCTCGCAGGAAGTCCTCAACGTCCGGGGCGAACTGCATCCCATCGTGCGCCTGAACCAGATTCTGGGCATCCACTCCAACGTCACCGAAAGCGTCACCGAAGCCACGGCGGTGTTGGTGCAGGGCAAGCGCGGCAAGTCCGCCGCCTTCCTGGTTGACGAACTGATCGGCCAGCAGTCCGTCGTCGTCAAGGACCTCGGCAAGGAATTCGAAAGCATCCGCTGCCTCCAGGGCGGCTCCATCCTCGGCGACGGCCGCATCGGCCTGGTGCTGAGCGTGCAGGGCGTGCTCGAGGACGTCGGCCTCGCCCAGCCGGAAACCTGAACCGACAATGCACAATGCACAATGCATAATGCACAATGAGTGCACGCCAAAGAAAGCGAGCGAACCAAAATGTATTGATAATTGTGAATTATGAATTGTGAATTGTGCATTACGGTTTTCACGGGGTCGTCCAGACGGCTGCCGGAGTTCGCTCCGGAGGAAAGTCCGGCCACCACAAGGCAGGAAAGCGGGTAACGCCCGCCGGGGGCAACCCCAGGGACAGGCAACAGAGAGCAGACCGCCTTCGCGGCTTCGGCCGCGCGGGTAAGGGTGAAAGGGTGGGGTAAGAGCCCACCGCGTCGGCGGTAACGTCGACGGCACGGCGACTGTCCTTCCGGTGCAAGCGCAAATAGGGAGCGAGTCGGGCGAAGTTGGCCCGCGCGGGGCCGCCTGTCCTGTTTGAAGCTCCGGGTAGCGTGCTCGAGGCGCGCGGCGACGCGCGTCCCAGATAAATAGCCGTTCCCGACAGAAGCCGGCTTATCGGTCGACCCCGTGTTTTTATTATGGCAAATGAGGAACCACCATGCAGCAGCACGAAAGTCTTTACCGCGTCAGCTATGCCGATACCGACAAGATGGGCCGGGTTTATTACGCCAATTACCTCGTTATCTGCGAGCGCGCGCGGACCGAGTTCCTCCGCGACGTCGGCTACCCGTACCGCCGCATGGAAACGGAAGGGTTTTTCTTTCCCGTGCGCCAGTGCAGCGTGCGCTACTTCGGCTGGGCCGAATACGACGACCTCCTGGTATGCCGCTCGTCCATCAGCCGGATGCGCCACGCAACCTTGACCATCGCTACGGAGATCTCCCGTTCGGGCGAGGACAAGACGCTGGTGGTGGGCGAGGTGGAACTGGCATGCGTCAACGCCGACGGCAAGCCGCCGGTGCTGCCGGAAGCGCTTCGGGAGGCGGTGAAGGGGTATGTGAAGGGGTAAGATGTCGTATGGGAAACATGCCGCCCCCATGTTCCTTATAACGCGGCGCAACACCACTTCGTCACCCCGGCGGTGGAGCGCACAACCGGGCGAGGGGCAGGAAGTTGTGCCGGGGCAGCCGTGGACGCGAACGGCTACAGGGTAGTATTGCAGCATATGATCGTCCGGCTGCCCCGGCACAACTTCCTGTTTTCCGCACGGCGACCGTTTGCACGCCGGGGTGACGAAAAAGTGAATACGCGCCGACAACGCACACGATAGGATTCGCCATGCGCGTCCTGATTGCCATGTTCTGTTGCCTCTGCCTGACCGCTCTGACTGCGGCGCAGGAACAACCGGCCCTCACCCCGGGTTCGGCCAAGACGCAACTGGACATCGCCCACCGCATGCTGGACGGCGGCGTCTACTCCCCCGCCCTCGAGACAGCCAACGCCATCCTGGACGACCCCGTCGCAACGCCGCATTCGGCGTCCGATCCCCTGTACCTCGACTGGCTCCTCATCCGTGAAAACGCCCGCTTTGTCCGGGAGCGCGCCCGCCTCGGCCTCGCGACCGACAGACGAGAATACGAGGACGTGGCCGAAGCGTTTGTCCAGCTCTCGAACAACCGTTACCGCCTGCCCGAACCGGCATATAACGTCCAGGCCGCCTATTGGGCCGGGCGCGCCTACGAAGCCATCGGCGAATACCGCGAGGCGGTCGATTATTTTTCCCACGTCGGCGGGCTGTCTCTGCCGCAGGGAATGGAAGGGGACGCGGCCCAACGGATGTCCCGGAACCTCCGCATGCTGGCGGAGGAAATCCCCTACCCCGGCACCATCCGCGACCAGCAGCGCCGCGACAGGCTGCTGAACCAGGCCATTGCCGAACTCGACCGGGCCCGCCTCGCCTTCCCCATAGGGAACCGCCGCAAGGAGATCGAACTCGACCGCATCGCCCTGCGAATGGCCCGGCGGGAAGAACAGTTCGTCCGCGAAGCCGCCTCCGAAGCCGAAGCCTACCTAGACTCCGACCCGGCCAAGGACGAACTCCGCGCCCGCGCCGCCCTCTACCGGGGCCAGGCCGCCGCCATCCTCGGCAACCAGGAGGACGCGGTGGCGTGGTATGCGAAAGTCATCGACGAAGAACAGCCCTCTCTCGACGACCGCCGCACCGCCCGCCTCGGCCTCGCCCTCGCCCTGGTGGAAATGGCCAACGCCGTCGGGCTTGAAGAAAAAACGCGGCTCCTCCGCCAGGCCGACGACGCCCTCTCCCTCGCCATCGACGGCACCATGTCGCCGGGGCCGTGGGACGGCGCGCGGGTCATCAAGGCCCGGGTGCAGCTTGACCTGGCCGAGCCGAGCGCGGCCATGGATACGCTCGCCCCCATTCTGGCCGGCGGCCATGCCTCGCCCGCCGCCTGGCAGGTGGCAGGAAACGCCGAACTGCGCCGCGGCCGTTATGCCGACGCGTTCGAATACCTCTACCCCGCCACCCGGCCCTCGAACGGCAACCGGGAAATCCGCTACGCCGCATCGCGGGACGGCTCGCGCACCGCCGAAACGCGCCGGGACTACGGCATCTCCCTCGCCCTCAACCACCAGGCGTCGCGGATGCTTCGGCGCGACCGGCTGTTCTCGTCCCTCCTGGTGTCGGAATTCCTGGCGATGGAGACGATCCTCAAGCTGGGCAAGATGGGCGGGCCCGTTTCCCTTTCCGGAGACATGGATCTGCTGGCCGCAGACAGCGAGGCGGGATACTTTTCCCTCGCCGACAAGCGCCAGTCCGAGGCGGAACGGGTGACCGCCGCCCTCGGCGCCCTCCTGTGGCACGGCGGCGACCCGGACGCCGGCTACGACCTCGCCATCGCCGTCGAGTCGGCCTACGAATGGGCCGAGGACGGCATCCAGAAACTGGAACTCGCCATCGGCATGATTTCGCACCTGCGAAAGCGCCAGCCAGCCGGGGTGACGGACAGCGTGCTGTCGTCGCACCTGGGGGAGGCCAGGCACGCCCTGGCGCTGGCCCGGGCCGACCAAATCCTCCACGCCGACGAACCCGACACCGCCGCCATCGACCGGACCCTGGGCGACTTCGCCGCGGCGGCGGCAAGCTTTCAGGAAGCCTCCACCGGCGGCTATTCGCTGCAGGACAGCCTCGACCAGGGGATGGTCAACATGGAGTCGGGCGCGTTCCTGATGCACCTCGCGGACAAGTGGGAGCGGGGCCCGTTCGCCGGCATGGCCATGAGCTGGCGGGATGAGGCGCGCGGCCGCATCGAATCGTCGCTTCGCCCGTTCAACCAGGCGATTGCCAATTCGGGACCGTCCAGCCTGGCGGCGCGGCGGGCCAAGTGGTCGCGCGGGCGCGCCCTGGAACTGATGCGCGAGTGGCGCGGCGCATCCGTCGACTACCTTTCCCTCATGAACAACTCGGAACTGCCGCGCGTGCTGCGGGCCAACGCGGCGCGCCGCTGGGCGGTATGCATGGGCAAGCTGGGCGAAAGCCGCCTGGCCCTGACCCGCCTGAACGTCTTTGCCGAAATCGACGCCGAGGCGGCGCTCCTGGCCGGTCACCTCGCCGAAGAAGCGGGCTACAGCCGCGAAGCCTACGGGCATTACCTTTTCGCCGCCGATCCGGCGTCCCCGAGCCTGCCGCCGGCGACGCCCGGCCGCATCCAGGACGCGACCTACCACGCCGCCCGCCTGGCCCTGAACAACCCGGCCGACGCCAATCCGTTGCTCCCGCCCGAACAGGTGGTGGCCGAGGTGCGGTCGCTCCTGGAGGAAAACGCCCTGGCCGACCTGAACGGCGCGTGGACGGTGCCAATCCTCAACCTGCTGGGCGAAAGCACCCTCGCGGACGAAAACGGCGCGGCCGCGGCCTACGCCTCGCCCACGCCATCATCGAACGGGGCGACGCGCCGCCGCCGGTGGAACGCGCCATGTACATCCTCGCCGCCCGGGCGCGGTCGGCCGACGGGCGCTACGACCTGGCCCTGGACGAACTCGATCTGGCGCGGGATCTCCTGGACGGCGGGGCGCGATCGCGGCCCGACGCCGCCACCATCACCCTGGAGACGGCGCGGGTCTACCGCGCCCAGGGGCGCATGGACGACGCGCTCCGCGCCTACGCCGACGTCTTTGCCGTGTACCCGGATCAGGAGGAGGCGGACGACGCCGCCAGAACCGAGGCGGCGACGATGCTCCTCACCGCCGACGGCGCGGGCGAACGCGAACACGAACAGGCGCGGGGCATCCTGGCGGGCCTTCGCGACCAGATGCTGGCCGAGCGCATCATGCGCGATTACGGAATCCGTTGACATTTGCAGGGCTGTGGTCTAAAAATGAGGGATGAACCGCAAGGCCTGTTGAGCCGTTGCGGACTTTTTTTTACGCAGTGTTGTCCCGATGTTGTCCTGGCGGTTTTTCCCGTAGCCGGGGTTCAGCCGGAATCCACGGGGAAAGGCAGCCGCTCCGGAAAAACGGCAGTCGAAAATACCCGAACAGAGATTTGGAGAAGACCATGTCCCACGCTTGTCAGAAGTGCATCCATCCCGATTGCGCCGCCGAATATGATCTCTACCAGGTCCTCCCCAAATGCCCGGCCTGCGGCAACCTGCTGGACATCGTCTATGACTGGGACAAACTGCGCATCCCCTCGCACCCGATGATGCTCGGCCGCGCCGCCTGGCCGTCCGGCGGCATGGGCGCGATCTCCGGCGTGTGGCGCTTCGGCGACCTGCTCCCGTTCGCGCCGCTTGAAAAGCGCGTTTCCATCGGGGGGGAAGGCCATACCCAGCTCCGCGTCTCCCCGAACGCCGCCGCCTACGCCGGCGTCAAAAAAGAAACCTTCCGCCTCCAGTACGAAGGGCTTAATCCGTCCGGGTCGTTCAAGGACAACGGCATGGCGGGCGCGTTCTCGCACGCCAACATGGTCGGCGCGAAAGTCGCCGCCTGCGCCTCGACCGGCAACACCTCCGCCTCCCTCGCCGCCTTCGCCTCGGCGTCGGGGCTGATGCGGGCCATCATCTTCATAGGCGACGGAAAAATCTCCTACGGCAAGCTGTCGCAGGCCCTCGACTATGGCGCGGTGACGTTGCTGGTGCAAGGGGACTTCGACGACGCCATGGCGCGGGTGCAGGAGGTCTCGGCCCGGGAAGGGATTTACCTCGTCAATTCGGTCAACCCTTTCCGCCTCGAAGGCCAGAAGACCACCATGTTCCGCGTCCTGGAAGGCTTGGACTGGCAGGTGCCGGACTGGGTGGTCTGTCCCGGCGGCAACCTCGGCAACTCCTCCGCCTTCGCGAAGGCATTGTATGAACTCTACGATCTCGGCATCATCAAGAAACTGCCGCGTATCGCCATCGTCAATTCGTCCGGTGCGCCCACCTTCTCGCGACTCGTCAACGACCACGGCCTGAAGTGGAACGGCGGCCGCGTCGACGACTCCATCATCGATTCGTACTACGCCAAGCTGGACGCCGACAATGTCAAGGCGTCGACCATCGCCAGCGCCATTGAAATCAACCGGCCGGTCAACCTGAAGAAGGCGCTCCGCGCCATCGACCGCCTGAACGGCGTCGCACTCGACGTCTCCGACCAGGCAATCCTCGACGCCAAGGCGAACATCGCCCGCGACGGGCTTGGCTGCGAGCCGGCCAGCGCCGCGTCGGTCGCCGGGGCCAAGCAGTTGGTGGAAAAGGGCGTTATCGACCGGGACGCGACGGTTGTCTGCATCCTGACCGGCCACCAGTTGAAGGACCCGCACGCCACCGTCGCCTACCACTCGTTCTCGGAGGCGGATTTGGCGAAGGAGTACGGCAAGTTCGGGATTGCGACGTCGAAATACGGCAACAGGCCGATTTCGGTGGCGAATTCGGCGGATGACATCGTGGCGAAGATTCGGCAGACGCTGGGGTAGGTTTTTCGCTGTGGCACAGGAAAAAGTTGAGCGATAGACCCCTCACCCCATCCCTCTCCCCCTCCGGGGGCGAGGGGGCCTGTTTGTCCTGACGTGGGCGTCGAGGGTGTCACCTCACTTTCCGTCACCCCGGCGTGCGGACGTCCATCAGCGGTTGTGCGGGCGGTTCGGCCGGGGTCCACGGGAAAAGACGGTCATGGCACCGAACTCCCGTAGCGAACGCCGGTGGCGTGGACCCCGGCCGAACCGCCCGTTTTCTTCGCGGGTGGAGGTATAGACGCCGGGGTGACGTTTGGGGGTGGAGTAATGGTTTGGTAATACAGGATACGCCGTTATGCAAATAGTGACGCGGGCCTTTTGGCAGCGATCCTGGCCCGGATTGCTCGCGGCGCTGTTGCTGGCGATTGTCGCGGACGCGGTCGGCCCGGCGATACCGTGGTTGGGCGGTGCCGGGGTCGGCATTCTCGCCGGCGTGGTTATCGCCAGTTTGGTGCAGCTGCCCGCCACGCTCAAACCCGGCTTCGGCGCGGCCGGAAAGCAGGTCCTGCAACTCGCCGTCATCCTGCTTGGCGCAGGGCTGAACCTGACGGTGGTGTGGCGGACCGGCGTGCAGACGCTTGGGTTGATGGTTGTGACAATCGGCGCGGTGTTCCTTGTCGCGTGGCTGCTTGGCGGCAGACTGGGCGTCCCCCGGAATAACCGCGACCTCATCGCCTCGGGAACGGCGATCTGCGGCGGCTCGGCCATTGCCGCCATCGCCCCGGTCATCGGCGCGGACGACGACGAGATATCCTATTCCATATCCGTCGTCTTTCTCTTCAACCTGGCGGCGGTGGTGATTTTTCCGTTGCTCGGCCGCGCCCTCGGGCTGAGCCCGGAAACGTTCGGCGTGTGGGCCGGGACAGCCGTCAACGACACCTCGTCCGTGATGGCGACCTCGTTCGCCTATAGCGCCGATTCGGTGCCGACAGCCACGCTCGTCAAGATGACCCGCACCGTGATGATCGTGCCGATGGCGCTCCTCTTCTCCTTCGTCGTCGCCGCACGGGCGAAACGGGGCGACAGGGTTGGCGGCGGGACGTTTTCGTTCGCGCGGGTGTTTCCGTGGTTTGTCCTGGGCTTTCTCGGCATGTCTGTCCTGACCACCCTGGGCGCGTTTTCGCCCGCTGCCGCTGGCTGGTTCGGGGCGGCCGGGAAATTCCTTATCGTCGTCGCGCTGTCCGGCATCGGTTTGAACACCAATTTGCGGCGCATCCTCACCACCGGGACACGGCCCATCCTGCTCGGGCTGATCCTCTGGTGTGTAGTCGCGTCGTTGGCGCTCGTGATTATCGAGGGGACGGGGTTATCCTAGGGAAAAAATCTTCCACTGAAAGGATCGGCATGTTTACACCCAAACGCATTGCGGTCGGCTCCGACCACGCAGCCCTCGAAGCCAAGGCAGAGTGCATCGCCCACCTCGAAAAGAACGGCTGGGAGGTGGCCGACTTCACCATCATCAACGACGGCCGCACCGATTATCCGCAGGCCGGCCACGCGGTAGGGGAAGAGGTCGGCTCGGGCAATTTCCCGGTCGGCCTCCTGCTGTGCGCCACCGGCATCGGCATTTCCATCGCCGCCAACCGCCACCATGGCGCGCGCGCCGCCTTGTGCCTCTCGAAGGAATACGCCCAGGCCACCCGCGACCACAACGACGCCAACATCCTGGTCATGCCGGGCCGCGCCACCATCTACGACTCTCCGGTAGAAATCCTCGACGTCTTCCTTTCCACCGAATTCTCCAACGGCGAACGTCACGCCAGGCGCGTCCGGATGATAGACGACCCGGAGGCGAAGTGAATCCGGGCGACCTCCAGGACGCCGTCGCCATCGACGGTCCCGCCGGGTCCGGGAAGTCGAGCGTCGCCAAACGCATCGCCGACGCGAAGGGCTTCCTCTACGTCGACACCGGCGCGATGTACCGGGCCGTCGCCCTCAAGGCGATGCGCCTGGGCGTCGACATGGAAGACCCGTCGGCGATGCTGCGGGTCGCCGAGTCATCGGACATCGGCTTCGACGAGACCGGCACCCGCATCCTCCTGGACGGCGAGGACGTGTCCTCCGACATCCGCTCGCCCGAAGTCGCCAAGCAGGTGAAATGCGCCGCCCGCGTGCCGGAAATCCGCGCCCGCATGGTCACGCTGCAGCAGGCGATGGTGAACACGCGGCCGGTCGTCATGGAAGGGCGCGACATCACCACCGTCGTCCTGCCGAGGGCGCGGTGGAAGTTTTTCCTCACCGCCAGCCCCGAGGCGCGGGCCGTCCGCCGCCACGCCGAAATGCTCGCCGCCGGACGCGACGTCAGCCTGCAGGATATCCTCGACGACATAAACCACCGCGACGCTTCCGATTACCAGGTCGGCCCGATGAAGGAAGCCCGCGACCGCGCCCTCGCCGGAGACGGCATCGTTTACCTCGATACAAGCGAACTGACGCCGGACGAGGTGGTGGCGAAGATCTTGGACAGTATGAATTGATGAACTTTTTTCGAATTCACAATTCATAATTCACAATGCACAATTATTAGGCAATTTTACAATGCATAATGTACCGCACGCAGTGTTTGGGGTGCGGTTCATTGTGAATTATGAATTGTGAATTGTGCATTATAAAGAGGTGTCTATGTCCTTGTTCCAACTCAATTCCGATTTCGCGCCGGCCGGGCAACAGCCGGAGGCGATTGAACGGCTTTCCGCCGGGGTGCTGGCCGGGAAGCCGCACCAGACATTGCTGGGCGTGACCGGTTCGGGCAAGACGTTTGTCATGGCCAACGTCATTGCCAAGACGGAAAAGCCGACCCTCATTTTGTCGCACAACAAGACGCTGACGGCGCAGTTGTATTCCGAATTCCGGCAGTTCTTCCCGCATAATGCGGTGGAGTACTTTGTCTCGTACTACGACTACTACCAGCCCGAGGCGTATATTCCCCAGACCGACGCCTATATCGAAAAAGACTCGGCCATCAACGACGATCTCGAACGGCTGCGGCTGTCGGCGACGTCCGCCCTGTTGACCCGCAAGGACGTGGTCGTGGTCGCGTCGGTGTCGTGTATCTATGGCCTTGGCCGTCCGCAGGAATATCAGGATATCGCCCTGACGGTGCAGGTCGGCGACGATATCGACCGTCGGGAATTCATGACCCGGCTGGTGCGGATGGAATACCAGCGCAACGACTTCGATTTCCAGCGCGGCACCTTCCGCGTCCGGGGCGACGCGGTCGATATCTGGCCCGCCTACATGCAGACCGCCATCCGCATCGAGATGTTTGGCGAGACGGCCGAGGAAATCTACGAGTTCGATCCGCTGACCGGCGAAATCCTCATGAAATACCAGCACCGCGCCATCTTCCCGGCCACCCACTTCGTGCTGTCGGAGAGCGCGGCGGCGCAGGCGGTGGAAGGCATCACCTCGGAACTGGAACAGCAACTGTCGTATTTCAAAAGCCAGGGACGACTGCTCGAGGCGCAGCGGCTCGAAAGCCGCACCAAGTACGATCTCGAGATGATCGAGGAAATCGGCTACTGCAAAGGCATCGAGAATTACTCGCGCCATTTCGATGGCCGCGCGCCGGGCGAACGGCCGGCGTGCCTGTTCGACTATTTCCCGTCGAAGGACTGGCTCCTCATCATCGACGAATCCCACGCCACCCTGCCGCAGGTGCGCGGCATGTACAACGGCGACCAGGCGCGGAAAAAGGTGCTGGTCGAGCACGGCTTCCGTTTGCCGTCCGCTCTCGACAACCGGCCGCTGAAGTGGGACGAGTTCCAGGAAATCCAGCCGCAGTGCGTGTATGTCTCGGCCACGCCCGCGCCGTACGAATTGACACTCTCCGAAGACGGGCCGGTGGAACTGCTGGTGCGGCCGACAGGACTGGTTGACCCGCCGGTGGAAGTGCGGCCGACAAAGGGCCAGGTGCCGGACATCATGCAGGAAATCAAGGCCCGGGCCGAACGGGGCGAACGCGCCCTTGTCACCACGTTGACGAAGCGGTTGGCCGAGGACCTCGACACCTATTGCCGCGAGCACGGGCTGAAGACGACGTATCTGCATTCGGACGTGCATACCCTGGACCGGGTCGAGATTCTCCGCGATCTCCGCACCGGCGCGTACGACGCCTTGATCGGCGTGAACCTCCTGCGTGAAGGGCTTGACCTGCCGGAGGTGTCCTTGGTCGTCATTCTGGATGCCGACAAGGAGGGGTTCCTCCGGAATACCACCAGCCTTATCCAGATCATCGGCCGCTGCGCGCGGAATACCGAGGGGCGGGTTATCCTCTACGCCGACAGGATCACCGACGCGATGCGGAAAACGATGGACGAAACCGGCCGCCGCCGCGAGACGCAGATCGCCTTCAACAAGCTGCACGGCATCTCGCCCACGACGGTGAAACGCGCCCTCGAGACAGGGCTGGAGGAGTTTTTCAGTTCGTCGCAGGAGAATTCCGTCTATGTGCCGGCCTTGGGGTCGTCCGTCAAGACGGGCGGGATTACCCCCGAGGAGGAAATCCGCCTGCTGCAGATAGAAATGGAACAGGCGGCGACGGAAATGCGCTACGAAGAGGCGGCGCGGCTCCGCGACCGCCTGCTGGAACTCAAGGCGCCCATCTCCTACACCGGCAGCAGCACGCCGAAGCGCGGACGATGGCGGAATCAGTCGAAGCCAAAGGCGAGGACGAGGAAAAAGCGTTCTTGACAGAGGCGGGTTTATTCCATAACATTGTTTCTTCGCCGCTTGCGGCGACCTCTACATACAATTTTTGCGGCCGTCCGAGTCCGGCCGGGCCCTTGCAAGGGTTGGAGCGTGAACCGGGTCAGGCGGGGAACCGAGCAGCCCTAAGCGGATCCGGCTTTGTGCAGGCAAGCCTGGTCGGACTCGGACGGCCTCTTCGTTTCCGGTAGCTTGGAACTCTCATGTACGAAGTAATGGCCCGGCGCTACCGCCCCGCCCTGTTCGACGAGGTGGTGGGGCAGGAGCATATCGCCGCCACCCTCAAGAACGCCATTACCCGCGACAGGGTCGCGCACGCCTATATCTTCACCGGCGGTCACGGCTGCGGCAAAACCACCATGGCCCGCATCCTCGCCAAAGCCCTTGTCTGCCAGAATGGCCCGACGCCGCAACCCTGCGGCGTGTGTCCGATTTGCCTCGACGTCGCCGCCGGGCGCGATTCCGACGTGCTGGAAATCGACGGCGCGTCCAACAACGGCATTGAACAAATCCGCCTCCTCCGGGAGCAAGCCGCCTATGTGCCGACGCGCGCCCGCTACAAGATTTACATTATCGACGAAGTACACATGCTCTCGGACGGCGCGTTCAACGCGCTCCTGAAGACGCTGGAAGAGCCGCCCCGGCACGTCAAGTTCATCCTTGCCACCACCGATCCGCACAAGGTCCCGGACACCATCCTGTCCCGGTGCCAGCGCTTCGACTTCCGCCTTATCCCCCAGGCCAAATTGGCCGCGTTTTTCCGCTCACTCGCGACCCAGGAAGACGCCGCCATCTCGGACGACGCCCTCGAAGCGGTCGCCGCCTTTGCCGAGGGGTCTGTCCGCGACGGGCTTGTTCTCCTCGACCAGCTCCTCTCCTTCGCCGACGGCGAGGTGACGCGGGTCGATGTCGAATCGGTGCGCGGCGTTGCGTCGTCGGAAAACGTCGCCGGATTATTCCAAAAAATCGCCGCCGGCGACGCCGCTGGCGCGCTCGCGGTCGTGGACGAAGTCGCCAGCCGGGGAACAAACGTCGGCGATTTCCTCGACCAGATCATCTCCTTCGGCCGCGACCTGATGGTCTATGTGGCGGGTAAGAACGAGGAGGTGGTCTCGGCCTTCGGCCCGGCGCGGCAAACCCTTCTGCATTTGGCTGCAAACACCCCACTGGAAACGGCGCTTCTCTACCTCGACGTCTTTACCCAGGCGCGGACCCGCGTCCGCAGCCGGGCGTTGTCGAATCCGCTCGTGTCCCTCGAAATGGCGGTAGCGCGCCTGGCCGGGTTGGGCGGGGTGACGCCGGTGGCGGAAATCCTCCAGCACCTGTCCGGCCTGCCTGCGGCGAACCGGGCCGTCCCAATTCAGGCTGCCGCGCCTGTTCCGGCAACTCCGGCCGAGCCGAAACCCGCGCCGCTCCCGGCTCCCGCGTCCGCTCCGGAACCGGTTGTCGAAGCAGTCGCGCCTGCACCAGAACCGATACCACAATCGACCCCGGCCCCTGCCGCGGCGACCGAACCGCCTCGTCCCGAACCGGCGGCGATGCCGTTTGAACCCGACTTTTCGGACGAGCCGGAACCGGAATTCGAACCAGTGCCGCCAGCGGACGAACCGGCCCGTCGGCCCGAACCGCCGCCGCCCGAACCGCCCCGGCAGCCGGCCGCGCCGGCCGGACCGTTGACGCTGGACGAGGTGATGGCGGGCTGGAGCGGGATTCTCGACTGCCTGACCGACAGGCACCCTGCCGATATGCGGCATATTATCAAACTCACGCCGGAAGCGGTCGAGGACGGCGCCATCGTCCTGGCCGGCACCGCCACCATGGTCGACGCCTATACCGACGACCTGCGGCTGTCGCGGCTCCGCGAGTGCGCCGCCGACGTGCTCGGCCGGCCGGTGGATTTCCGCTTTGTCTCGCGCAAGGCGAAACGGGACGCGCCGGTGGACAACAAGGCGCGCACGCAATTGACCCGCCACCCGGCGGTCGACACGGTCCGCAGCCTGTTCGACGGGGTTATCGTGGATTGCCAGCCTGCCGCCGCCCCAACACCAGAAGACGGCGGCGAAGTCCAGAATGAGGAAGAAGACGCATGAGCGGAATGGGCAATATTTTCGACCTGATGAAAAACGCCAAAGAGATGATGGAAAAGGCCAAGACCGCCCAGGCGGACCTGGCCAAGCAAAGCTGCGAAGGCAGCGCCGGCGCAGGCATGGTGACGGCGACCGTCAACGGCCTGGGCGAACTGATCGGCCTCAAGTACGAACCGGGGGTCATCGACCCGAACGACCCGGACATGCTGGCCGACCTCACTATCGCCGCCGTCGCCGACGCCCGCAAGAAAGTCGGCGCGCTCCGTGCCGACGCCATGCGCGAGATGGCGGGCGGGGTCGATCTGTCGTCCCTCGGCATCGATCTCGGCGGGATGATGTAGCACGATGCTCCTTCGTCACCCCGGCGTTCCCGACCACCGCCTTCGGGAATGACGGCTACTACAACGGGCGAAGGGCGTGAAGTTGTGCCGGGGTAGTCGCGGACGCGATTTGTTTCGTCTACGCCGGTTGGGGAAAACTGCAGCAGATGCTCCTCTGCTGCCCCGGCACAACCTCACGTTTGTTGCACGGTGAACGTATGCACGCCGGGGTGACGAAAGGGTGAGGAAAACGGTTTTTGATAAAACATAACGCTTATGCGGCATACCCTGGGGGATTTTGCCGAAAAACTTTGAATGGAACAGGGTGGGGAGGGGAAATTCACGGCAAGCCGAATAGCGGCAACTCTCGTGGGAGTACGCAGTTATCGGACTTCGTCAATTGTATTGGGGATTTTCAATGCGGATGCGTACTAACTACCGCCCTGCCCTCCTCCTCCTGGCTGTTCTGGCCTTTGTGGTCGCCGGCTGCGTCGAGGCCGACAGCGATTGGGCCGATTCGGGCGAACCGACCCAGGCGGGGGAATATTCCTCCCAGCACTATGTCGTCTCGGTCGCCGGCGCGAAAGACGCGTCGCGGAGCCAGGAAATGGCCCGCAGTTGCGCCTTGATGATGGAAAAGATGTTCGACATCTATTCAGGCCTGGACGAACTGCCCCTGCCTCCGGGCGAGGCCATGCCCTTCTGGCTCCACCTGAACCGCAAACAGTACGACCGCCAGGCGGCGCTGTACGAGTTCCCTGCCTATTCGACCAACGGCTTCTGCACCACCTCGGGCGAGGTGCATGTCTACTACCGCAAGAGCGGCAAGGTGCCGCCCGAAGCGACCGCCATGCATGAAGGCTTCCACCAGTACTGCCACCGCGCCGTGCATTATCCGACCCCGTCGGAAGTGTACGAACTGGTGTCCGGCTACAAGGTCGCGAAAATTCCCACCGTTCCCCTGTGGCTGGCCGAAGGCATGGCCATGAACATGGAGAGCGGGAAAATCCAGTTCGACCATAACGGCATCGCCGTCGGCGTCGACGACGTCGGCTCGGTCAATGTCGAACGGCTGACTCACCTGGCCCAGCTCCTCAATTCCAACCGCGCCCCCTCGGTCCGCGCCACCATGAACAAGATCATGGGCGACCAGATCAGTATCGACGACTATTCGGTCATGTGGGGCATTGTCTTCGACTTCCGCATGGCAACCGGTAACGCCATCTTTATCCGCGAGCAAAATGAACTCGAGAAAGTCGGCCCCGAGGCGGTCCGTCAGGCCATCGACGCCGCCATCGACCCGCACCGCCCCTACCCCTATATGCGCTGGCCGGTGCCGGTGATGGGCCGCTTTATGCGCGCCTGCCGGGTGGTGTGGGGCCTGGACGTCCCTGCCCTGGTTGAGACCTGCGCCTCGGGCGCGCGCGAACCGCGCGACTTCGACCGGCAATGGAATCGCCGTATCACCCAGGCCGCCCTGGCCGAGGTCGAGCGCCTCCTGCGGGATCAAGGCGAATCGCTCGAGGAGTGGGAGGTGAAGTGGAAGAAACGCATGCTCGCCCTCAATGCCGAGGTGCGCGGCGGACGCTATGTCTATGTCGAGCCGCAAGGGGTGGCGAGCGCGCAGCGGAGTTATTTCGACGAGGTGGGGAGCGGGCGGAAGGTTGCGGACCGCAAGCGGGTTGGGCGGTGGTAATAGCGAATGATCCGCGCCTGCGTCACCCCCACTCATACCAATAACCCCGTCATCCCCGCGAACGCGGGGATCCAGCGGACGGATCAACGAGGGAACGATTTGTTTTCCCTTGTCCGTTGTTGGGAATCGGGTATGTACCACCGTTCCTTCATTGAAATGCCCGCTGGGCCCCCGCGTCCGCGGGGGTGGCGGAGTTTGAGTGATGAGTGGGGGATGGTGCCACGTATGTGAGTTTTGCGACGCACTTACTGACAACCGCACCGTGAATATTTGTTCGCGGTGCGGTTTTTATGCCTCTTATACCGCAATACCCGCCTGAGTCTGGTGAATTCGCCGTAGCTGGCTTGGACCCCGGCCGAACCGCCCGTTTTCTTCGCTGGTGGATTCCGCACGCCGGGGTGACGAGTGGGGTGGGCGAACCGGACGTTATTGACCTGTACCGGGCATTGTTTCCGTCACCCGCGCGCCGATACTGCCCCGATACAACCGCGCCCGCACCATATCCCCTTCCTCCACCGCAGCCGCGTCGGTGACGGCTTTGCCATTCGCGTCCAGGACAACGGCGTAGCCGCGTTCCAGTACGGCCAGCGGATTGATGCCCTTCAGACGGGCCTCTAGGAGGTCGAGCCGGGTCGAGGCCTGGCGGACCGAGACGGCGGCGGCATCGGCCATCCTGTCCACGGTATCGTCCAACCGCTGCCAGCGGCCCTGGAACAGGTCTTCCGGGTGACGGTAGAGGCGGCAGCGGGCGACGCCCCGAAGCGCTTCGCGGCGCTCGCGAACGGCCCCCGCGAGGGCGCGGGACAACACCTGGGCGGCATGGGCGACGCGGCCCCGGAGATGCGACGAATCCGGCACCACGTACTCCGCCGCCTCCGACGGCGTTGCCGCCCGGGCGTCGGCGACAAAATCGGCGATGGTGAAATCGGTCTCGTGGCCGACCGCCGACACGACCGGCGTCGCGGCGGCGGCGATGGCGCGGGCCACGGCTTCGTCGTTGAAACACCACAAATCCTCCAACGACCCGCCGCCCCGGCCGACGATCAGCACGTCCGCCCCGCCCCACCGGTCGAGCCGCTCCAGCGCGGCGACAATCTCCCGCGACGCGCCGAAGCCCTGCACCGTCGCGGGCGAAACGACGACGTGGGTGTTGGGAGACCGCTGGGAAAGAATTTTCAGCATATCGCGGAGCGCCGCGCCGTTGGGGCTGGTGACGATGCCGATGCTGCGGGGCGCGGGCGGGAGCGGCTTTTTGCGGTCCTGGTTGAACAGGCCCTCGGCGGCCAGCTTGGCTTTCAATTCCTCGAACTGCTGCCACAAATCCCCCTTGCCCTTTTCCGCGACGATGGAGGTAACGATAAGCTGGTACCGGCCGCGCGGTTCGTACACGCCAAGTTTGCCCCGAACCGTCACCTTCGCGCCGTCGTCGGGGAGCGACCGCAACCGCCCGGCGGCACTTCGCCAGATGACGCAATCCACCAGGGCCATCGAATCCTTGAGGGAGAAATAGACGTGGCCGGACGGACTGGCCTTGAGGCCGGCGATTTCGCCCGTGACCGAAACGGTCCCTATCCGGCCTTCCAACAAGGTCTTGATGGTGCGAGTGAGTTCGGAGACGCTCAGGGCCTCCGATTCGTGGCGGTCCCGTACCGGCCGTTGGGGCGTTCCTAAACCTCTTCTCATGCGGTGTGATTCCTTATTACTATCGGCCCTGCAAGGCTTTTTGCCGCCGGACCGGATTTTACGTTCAGCAGGCGCATCGTTTGCGTCGATTATACAAGAATTGTTTCCTCGTTCCACCCTTGCAACGGAAATAATTGCCGGGTATAATCTGTCGGGTTAGCGCGAGGGGATGGCGCGACCCGCATTGAGAATGCATAACGTGCTGTCGCGTTTGTACCGTAGGGCCCCTTTTTTGGAGGATTTCCAACATGGCAAAAGTAAAGATCGGCATCAACGGCTTCGGCCGCATCGGGCGTCTGGTGTTCCGCGCCGCCCAGACCCGCAACGACGTCGAAGTCGTCGGCGTCAACGACCTCTTCGATGCGGAATACCTTGCCTACATGTGCAAGTATGACACCATCCACGGCCAGTTCAAGGGTGAAATCAAGGCCGACGGCGGCAACCTTATCGTCAACGGCAAGAAGGTGCGCGTCACCGGCGAAAAAGACCCCGCCAACCTGAAGTGGGGCGACATCGGCGCCGACTACATCGTCGAATCCACCGGCATCTTCCTTACCAAGGAAAAGGCCGAAGCCCACCTCAAGGCCGGCGCGAAGAAGGTCGTCATGTCCGCGCCGTCCAAGGACGACACCCCGATGTTCGTCATGGGCGTCAACAACAAGGCCATCACCAAGGACGTCAACATCCTGTCGAACGCCTCCTGCACCACCAACTGCCTGGCCCCCATCGCCAAGGTCGTGCACGACAACTTCGGCATTGTCGAAGGCCTGATGACCACCGTCCACTCCGCCACCTCGACCCAGAAGACGGTCGACGGTCCCTCCAACAAGGACTGGCGCGGCGGCCGTGCGGCTTCCTACAACATCATCCCGTCCTCGACCGGCGCGGCCAAGGCCGTCGGCAAGGTCATCCCGTCCCTGAACGGCAAGCTGACCGGCATGTCGATGCGCGTCCCGACCCTGGACGTCTCGGTCGTCGACCTGACCTGCCGCCTCGAAAAGGGCACCGACTACGAAGCCATCTGCGCCGCCATGAAGAAGGCGTCGGAAGGCGAATTGAAGGGCATTCTCGGCTACACCGAAGACGACGTCGTCTCGTCCGACTTCATCGGCGATCCGCGCACCTCGATCTTCGACAAGAAGGCCGGCATCATGCTCAACGCCAACTTCGTCAAGCTCGTCTCCTGGTACGACAACGAGTGGGGCTACTCGAACAAGACGGTTGAACTCATCGAGTACCTCGCGACGCTGTAACATTTGGGGTTTGGGATTTATGCAAGGAGAACGGACAGCCGGGAGGCTGTCCGTTTTTTTAATTCACAATGCACAATTCACAATGCACAATTACTGGACTCAATACATTTTAGGATCCGCTCGCTACCGCTCGCTCGTCTCAAATTGGAGGAAAAAGCGAGCGGAAGCGAGCGAATCCTGACTGTAATTCTTCCTGTAATTGTGAATTGTGCATTGTTAATTGTGAATTATTAACTGTTAATTGGAAACAAACTTCTCCGCCGCCCTCGCCGCCAAATGATACACCTCGACCAGCGGCCGACCGCTGTCGAGGGCGGCTTTGCGGCAGTCTTCGTATTCGGGCTGGCAGCGGACAAGGGTGCCGCCGAGCCAGCCCAGCTTGACCCGCACCTCGTGGCCAAGCACCAGAACCGAACGGATGTCACGGGCCAACACCAGCCGCGACCGCTCGCCCACGCGCATGCCGAAGGTGGTGGACTCGCGCCAGAGGACGTTCACGACTACGGGAGTGGAGTCGGTCGTCGCCAGGACGGTGACCTCATGGCCGGGACGGCCCTTTTTCATAATGGCGGCAACGGCGTAGGCTTCAAGCGCGCCGGCGGCAAGGCAACGCTCGCACAGGTAGGCGACGGCCTCGGGCGTCATGTCGTCGACGACGAAACGGAACTCCACCACCCGGTCGCCGTCGGCGGCGATTTCGCCCGGGAGCATGGCCGCGACCGCCTCGGGAAGCATGGCTTCGTCCAGGGGAACGCGGACTATCTCGCCACTGACTTCCTGCTCGGGCTCCGCGATGATGGTTTTGCCGCCGCCGGGACGCTCGGACTCGCCCGGGATGCCCGGTTTTCCTATAATAACGCGGAGGAGGTTGGGTACGTCTTCGAACTCGCGGTGGCCGGCTCCGTAGCCGATGCGGGTGACGGTTATCTGCGGCGAGTCGCCGAAGGATTCGGCCAGTCCGGCGAGGAGCGCCATGCCGGTCGGGGTGGCGCGCTCGCCTTCGCCGCCCGCGCGCCAGGGGATGTTGTTGCTTTTGAGGATTTCCAGCGTGGCGGGGGCGGGAACCGGGAAGATGCCGTGCTCGCACATCAGCATCCCCGACCCGACCGACGGGGGCGAGGCCGAAATGCTGTCGACGTCCAACAATTCAAGCGCGATGCAGGAGCCGATGACGTCCACCGCCGTGTCGATGCCGCTGATCTCGTGGAAATGCACGGTGTCGACGGTCTGGCCGTGGACGGTCGCCTCGGCCTGGGCCATGATGCGGAAAATGCGGCTCGCCCGCTCGCGCACCCGGGGGACAATGGTGTCGTTTTCCAAAAACCGGAGCAGGTCTTCCAGATGCCTGTGCGGACCGTGGCGATGAGCGCCGTGGCTGTGGCCGTGCTCATGGCCGTGGGGCTGTTCGTGTTCGTGATCATGCCCGTGCGCGTGGCCGTGCGGATGGTCGTGCGCATGGCCGTGGTGATCCTTGTCGTGCTCGTGATCGTGGCCGTGATCATGATCGTGTGTATGGTTGCCCTGCCGCACCGCACCGCTAGTGTCAATCACGTCAAGACGCATGGCCGAGACGCCGCCGCGGGTAGTCCGCTCCACTTCCACCTCGAAATCGGCGAGCCCGGTGCTGCGCAGGATGGCGACAATTGCCTCCTTGTCCGCGCCGGCGTCAATAAGGGCGGAAAGGAGCATGTCGCCCGCCATGCCGAATTGGCAGTCCAGATGTAGATGCATAGGATCCTCCTATTTTTTGCCGAAAATCCCCTCCAGCGCAGGCAGCAATTCCTTCATCCACAGGTCGAAATACGTGGGGCCAAACGCCGACACGTGCGGCAGCAGGATGGTCCTCGGGCACGACCGGATGGGAGCGTCCGTCGGCAGCGGTTCCTCCGGGTAGACGTCGAGGCCAGCCCCCGCCAGCCGCCCCTCCCGCAATGCCGCCGTCAAGGCGTCCAGGTCGATGGCGTTGCCGCGCCCTATATTATAAACATAGGCGTCGGGACGAAGCAACCCGATGCGGCGCGCGTCAAGAAGCTTGTCGGTACCGGTGTCGCCGGGCAGGACCATGACCAGGTGGTCGGCTTCGGGGAGAACCGAATCGAGCTCGTCCAGGCGAATCACCCGGTCGTCGGGGCGGAAAGAGTCGGGCCGGTCCAGGTTCGACCGGTTGACGCCGGTAACGCGCACGCCCATGGGCGCGAGCAGCCGCCCCACCCACTTGCCGATATTGCCGAAGCCGACGATAACCGCGTGACTGCCCCGCAGCGGCCGCATGGCGCTCCCCACCTCCACCCTGGGCCAGACTTCGCCACGGCGGTCGAGAGAGTCCTTGATGCCCCGGGTAAAGGCGAGCATAAGCCCGAGCACGGTCTCGGCCATCAGTTCGCCGTGGTAGTGGCCGAAGAGGATTTCCAGGCCGTCGCGGGGCGTCGCGTGAATCCAGTCGCGCCCCGCCGCCGGCGTGGCGATGAGGCGGAGGTTCCCGGCCTTGCCGTTCCACGACGACGAAAACGCCCAGACCAGCGCCGCGACTGCATCGGGAAGGAGTGAGGCCGTTTCGTCCTTGTCCGCGCAGACGCGCCAGTCGACCGACGGCACCCGCTGCCGCAAGGCGGCGACGTGGCGCTCTTCCATTCCCGGCAGGCCGTTGACCGGCGGTAAAAACACCAGACCCAGATTTTTCATCCCTTATCCCTTTCCCGGCAGCAGCGCGCGGATTCCCGACAAGGCGCTGTCCGAATCCAGGTATTCCCACGCCGCGGCGTCGCGGTCCAGCAAAACGGTGCGAATGGTCGCCGCCGCCGCTTCCCGCTCGCCTTCGGCCAGTTGCAAGGCCGCCGTGTAGATGGCGAGGCGGGGGTCGTCGTCAGCCACTCCGTCCAGTTCGGTCCATTCCCGGATAGCCTGCCTGGCGCGGTCGAGTTTGCCCGCGCGTATCGCGAGTGACGCCTGGAGCTGGCGGTATTCGTCGTACCTCGGGTCGACGGCGGCGGCCTGATCGATGGCGGCGAGCGCATCCTCCAGTTGGCCGTCGGCGGCGAGATCGTCCGACAGTTCGGCCCAGGCGCTGTCGTCCCAGGGGGTGAGCTTCAGAAGTTCGCGCAGATCTTCGGCAGCGCCGGCGCGGTTGTCGTCGAGGCGGCGCAGGTCGGCCCGGTAGAGGAGGAGCCGCGCCGTGCGCGCCCGCCGCCGCTTCCGGAGCGTCACCAGCATGATCGCAATCGCCAGCGCCAGGACCGCCACCCCGCCGTACAGCCATTTGTCCCTGTCATGCACCGCCGACCCGGCGCCCCACAACAGTACCACCCCAAGCGCCAGCAGCATGGGCGCAAGCACGCCGCGAAGCGGCCCCGGCTTGACGAGCGGCGGCACGTCCGGCGCGAGGGGGAGAAGCGCCGCCAGCCTGGCGTCGACCGCCGCCAGTTGTTCGGCCCGGTAGTCGGGGTCGGAAACGCTCCGCGCCAGGCTGCGGAATTCGCCGTCGACGGTGTTGTTGATATAGCGAATCAGCAGGACGGCCAGCAGGATAACGAACGCCAGCAGCAGGACGGTGTAGTATGGGCTCATGCCTTATCCCCGGGAAACAAACAGCAGCCACAGCAGGACCGCGCCCAGCCCGGCCACGACGCCCCCGATGAGCCAGCGCCGGGTCGGCGAGGCCCGCCCCACCCCGTCGCGCCGCTTGAGGGAAAACGCCCGCTCGGGCGATTGCGAATTGGGCGCGATTGCGCGCTTCGAAAACCGCCCCGAGGTCCGGCCGGACACGGCCGAAGACGTCGGAACGACGCCGGTCCGCACCTGTCCGGGCACGCTGGAGTCGTCGGAGGTGGACTGGTGGAATTTTTCCAGCCGGTCGGCGAGTTCCTCCGGATTGGCCGGGCGCTTGGCCGGATCGACCTCAAGCATGTCGTGGATGAGGCGCAGATACTTGGCCGAAAACCCCTCCTGGCTCTCCAGCGAAAAGGACGGCAGTTGCGCCGTCCGGCGGTACTCGGCCAGCGGCACGCCTTCGGGAGCGGTAAACGGCTGGACGCCGAACGAGATGTGGTAGAACGTCGCGCCGAGGCTGTACATGTCTGTCTGCGGGTTGACGAGGTCGGGTTTGTCCAATTGCTCCGGCGCGGCATATTCGGGACCGCAGCGGACAAAGCCGGGCATGGCCACGCCGCCCGAGGTGCGCAGGCCCGCCACACGGGGAACGCCCAGGTTGGCCAGCTTGATGTTGCCGTTCGCGTCGAGGAGAAGGTTGCCCGGGTTGATGTCGCCGTGGTAGACGGCGACGTTCCAGGCGTGCATGAGGGCGGCGGTGGTCTGCCGCAGGTATTTCAGGAGCCTGCCTTCGGAAAAGCGCGTCTCCTCTTCGCCCCGCGCCAGCCGGTCGGCGATGGAGCCGCCGAGCAGGTATTCGTGGGCAAAATAGAAAAAGCCGTTCGATTCGCCCGCATCAAAGCCCTGGACGATGTTCGGGTGGTGGAACCGGGAGACTGCCTGCGCCTCGGCGATATAGGCCCGGACAAACACCGGGTCAGACGCCAGGCACGGGTGGAGAATCTTCAACGCCACCTCGCGGTCCATCGTCAGTTGCATGGCGTGGTAGACGGTGGCGATGGTGCCGGAACCGATGATGTCGATAATCTCGTAGCCGGTGATGAGCCGGCGGCGGCGGCGCTCCTCCATCTCGACCGCCGCCAAGCCCTCCTGGTCGAGATAGCCGAGTTCGAGCGCCACCTGGCCGAAGCTGCGCGGCGTCGCCAGGGTGGCGTTTTTGACCAGCATCTGCATGGTGGCGTCTTTGACCTGGCGCTCATTCATCAGTCCCATGTCGATGGCGACATGGCCCTGGCGCTGGTCGATATGGAGAAGCCCTTTGTCGTCCACGCTGTTCTCCCGGTGCCTCGGCCCCGTTACGCCTTGAGAACCTCTGCCACGGCCTTGGGAACGGCCGCCAGCATCTCCGGCAGCTTGTCCGGCTCCTTGCCGCCGGCCTGGGCGAAATCGGGCTTGCCGCCGCCGCCGCCGCCGATGAGGGGGGCGAGGCGCTTGACGAGATCGCCCGCCTTCAGGCCCTTGGCGACCAGGTCCTTCCCCATCGCCACCGCCAAGGCCGCCTTGCCGTCCTCGCGCCCGGCCAGCACCACCAGCCCGGTCGCGCCGAGGCGGGAAATGGTCTCGCGCGCGAGTTCGCCGATCTCCTTGCCGCCGATCTCGCCCGCGTCGGCCGCCAGGAGCGTACCGCCGGCGACCGTTTCGGTCGCGGCGTTCTTCACCCGGTCGCGGGCGACGTGCAGCTTGAGGCTGGTCAGGCTTTTTTCCAGCTCACGGATATGGTTGCCCATGCCGCGGAGGCGTTCGACCGCCTCGCGGGGCGGGGTGCGGAGTTCGCGGCTGATGTCCGAGAGGACATCGCCCTGATCCCGCGACAGGCGGAACGCGGCCAGGCCGGTGACGCCTTCGATACGGCGCACGCCGGCGGAGATCGATTCCTCCGAGACGATGCGGAACGAGCCGATGGGCGCGGTTTGTTTCATGTGGGTGCCACCGCAGAGTTCGGTCGAGTAGTCGCCGGTGAAGAGGACGCGGACTTCGCTCCCGTACTTCTCGCCGAACAGGGCGATGGCGCCGCACTTGCGGGCTTCGTCGACCGGCATGATGCGGGTCTCGACCGGCGAATTCTCGAGAATGCGCCTGTTGACGATTTCCTCGATTTCGTCCTTCTGCCCCGGCGTCAATGCCGTCGCCTGCTGGAAATCGAAGCGGAGGCGGTCGGGACCGACGTAGGAACCTTTCTGCTCGGCCTTGTCGCCCAGGACCTGCCGCAGGGCGTAATGGAGCAGGTGCGCCGTGGTGTGATTGCGCATGATGTCGAGGCGGCGGGCGGCGTCGACTTCGGCCTTCACCGCCATGCCGGAACGAATGACGCCGCTTTCCACTTCGCCGATATGGAGGTAGATGCCGTCCAGCTTCTGGGTGTCTTCGACCCGGACGACGAGGTTGCCGGGTCCGACGATGAGGCCGGTGTCGCCGACCTGGCCGCCGGACTCGCCGTAGAACGGCGTCTGGTCGAGGACGACCGTCACCTGACTGCCCGCGCCGGCTTCGTCGGCGAGCGCGTCGTTCGCCACGACAGCAACCACCGTGCCGGCGGCTTCGAGCGAATCGTAGCCGAGGAAATCGGTGGCGGTCGTGAGTTTTTTCACGTCCTGCAGCGGTCCCTTGGCAAAGACGTCCCCCTTCATCTTCGCGCCTTCACGCGCCTTCGCCTTGGCGTCGGCCATGGCCTGGTCGAAGCCGGCCCGGTCGACGGACAGGCCTTCGCGGACCACGACCTCTTCGGCGAGTTCGTAGGGAAAGCCGTAGGTGTCGTAGAGTTCGAAGGCGGTCGCGCCGTCGAGGACGTTGCGGCCCGACGCTTTCGTCTCGGCGACCGCCTGCTCGATGCGGCCGAGGCCGCGCTCGAGGGTGGTGAGGAACTTGCCTTCCTCCAACTGCACCGTCTCGGCTATGGCGGCGGCGCGGTTCTTGATGTCCGGGTAGGGCTTGGCCATGACCTCGCCCACCACCGGCACCAGCGTGTGCAGAAACGCTTCGCGGATGCCCAGGTTGCGGCCGTCCAGGACGGCGCGCCGGAGCAGGCGCTTGAGGATATAGCCCCGGTGCGAATTGGCCGGCAGCACGCCGTCGGCGATGCAGAACGTGATGGCGCGGATGTGGTCGGCGATGCGGCGCATGAGGACGTCGTCCTCGCGTTTGTCGTGGTATTTCTTGTTGGCGATGTCGGCGATGGTATGGACGAGGGGCTGGAAGATGTCGATGTCCATATTCGTCGGCGCGTCCTGCATCACCGCCGCCATCCGCTCGAGGCCCATGCCGGTGTCGATGTTCCGCTGCGGCAGCGGCACCAGGCTGCCGTCGGACTGGCGGTCGAACTGGGTGAACACCAGGTTCCAGATTTCCACCCAGCGGCGGCAGTCGCAGGTGATGCCGCAATCAGGTTTGCCGCAGCCCTTGTCGGCGCCCCGGTCGTAGAAGATTTCCGAACAGGGACCGCAGGGGCCGTTCGGGCCGAGTTTGGGCGCGTCGGCGGGCCAGAAGTTGTCGTGGTCGCCCAGGCGGTTGATGCGATTCTTGGGCAGGCCGACCTCATTCTCCCAGATGCCGTAAGCCTCGTCGTCGGAGTCGTGGACCGAAACCTGCAAACGCTCGGGGCTGAGGCCCATCTCCTTTGTTAAAAATTCCCATGCCCAGGTGATGGCTTCCTTCTTGAAATACCCGCCGAAGGAAAAATTGCCGAGCATCTCGAAGAAGGTGTGGTGCGCCGGGGTGACGCCGACGTTCATGATGTCGCCGGTGCGGATGCACTTCTGGCACGAGGTGGCGGAACGGTATTCGATTCGCAGCCCCATGAACTGGTCCTTGAACTGGTTCATGCCGGCCCCGGTGAAGAGAAGGGTCGGGTCGTTGTGGGGGACCAGGGAGTCGGAAGGCACGATGGTCGCGCCCTTGGAGGCGAAAAAGTTCAGGTACTTGTCGCGGATGTCGTCGGTCTTCACTCGTGCTCCTCGCAGCGGATGCATAAAATGCCGCCGCGGGCGGGACTGCCGCGCGGCGGGTAACCCAAGACATTATAACCGAAAGCGTCCACGACGCAAGCGTCGACACCCGGCCGGACGCGACCGGAGACAGCGGTGTGTCTTGCACCGGCCACACAAAAGTAGTAGGATAATTCGTTTACGTGTTGTCCTAAGTTAACGTTTTTAAACAGGGGAAACGCCGCATGGTAAGAATCAGTCAGCAAGGGCATCCCGAAACCGCGGCCATGCGGCGGCGTATCAGCGAACTGACGGAACGGTTGTGGGAAAACGAGGTATTTCTCCACCAGGCCCGCGTCCTTACCGGTAAGTATCACATCCAGGACCATCGGCTGGAACTGTCGCCGGCGGCGGCGGCGATGTTCGGCACGCCGGAACGGCTGGACAATGTTCCCGCCTGCTGCGTCGACGGCGGCGCGGTGCGCGGCGACGAGGAGGATTTCCTCGCCCTCTACGACGCCATGGCCAGGGGCGACGCGAGCGGCTCCGCCTGCGTCCACATCAGGACGGAGGGCGGCGACTTCCGCCTGTTCGACCACCGCTTCACGACCGTTTACGATCTCGATGGCGAACCGGTTCTCGGCCTGCTGACCCTTGTCGACGTCACCGCCGGCCGGGAATGCCGGCTCGGCTTCGAAAAGCAGTCCGAAGTGTTCGACGTCCTGTCCGAAGCCATCCCCGGCGGCATCGTCTTCTGCTACAACCGCCCCGGCCTGCCCTGCTGTTTCATCAACAACGGCATGCTCGAGGCGATGGGCTACAGCCGCGAGGACGTCGACAGCGTGCTGGGGTCGGAAACGATTCGCTTCATCCACCCGGAAGAGCGGGCGCGCGTCCAGGCGCTGATCTCGGAGGCGATAGCCGGGCCGGGCGAGTTCGAAAGCCGCCATCGCATCCTCCGCAAGGACGGCTCGGTCGGCTGGGTTATCCTGCGCGGCCGGCGCGGCCGCGATCCGCACGGCCACGAACTCATCATCTGCGTCGCCGTCGACGTGACGGAAATCGTCGTCTGGCAGGACAACCTCGAGGAAGCCCTGGCCCGCGCCGAAGAGGCGACCCGCATCAAATCCGCCTTCCTCGCCAACATGTCGCACGAAATCCGCACCCCCATGAACGGCGTCATCGGCCTGTCGGAACTGGCGCTGGACGACAAGACGCTGTCGGCGAAGACGCGCGACTTCATCAACAAAATCCGCCTCTCCGCCGCCGGCCTCGTGGACATCATCAACGACATCCTGGACGTTTCGAAAATCGAATCCGGGCGGATGGAACTGGAACGCACCCCCTTCAGCCTGCGGGACATCTTCAAGCAATGCGAAACCATCGCCGCCGTCAAGGCGGACGAACGCGGCATCGTCCTCGATTTTTCGACCCGCCCGAGGCTGGACAAGAAGCTCCTGGGCGACCCGACCAAGCTGCGCCAGGTGCTTCTCAACCTGCTCTCGAACGCCATCAAGTTCACCGAGCGCGGCACCGTCAAACTGGCCGCCTGCGCCGAACGCCGCACCGCCACCCATATCACCCTCGAATTCTCCGTCAAGGACACCGGTATCGGCATGACCGAGGACGAGATTCATCGGGTGTTCGAACCGTTCGCCCAGGCGGACAACTCCACCACCCGCAAGTACGGCGGCACCGGCCTCGGCCTCGCCATCACCAAAAGCCTGGTGGAACTGATGGGCGGCACGCTGGAGGTGTCGAGCTGGCCCGGCCGCGGCAGCCGCTTCCACTTCACGGTGGAACTGGAACTGTCGGACGAGGACGAAAGTTCACACGCCACCCGCACCCGCGAGGACGAACGCATGCCCGTGTTCGAGGGACGGGTCCTGGTGTGCGAGGACAACGCCATCAACCGCCAGGTCATCGAGGAACACCTGCTCCGTATCGGCATCACGCCGACCATGGCCGCCAACGGCGCGGCCGGGGTGGAGGAAGTGGCCCTGCGCTGGCGCGAAGGCAACCCGCCCTTCGACCTTATCCTCATGGACATCCACATGCCGGTCATGGACGGCCTCGACGCGGCCCGCAAAATCATCCGGATGGGCGTGCAGACCCCCATCATCGCCCTCACCGCCAACGTGCTGGAGCGCGACCGCGACACCTATCTCGCCGCCGGAATGAAGGATTTCCTCGCCAAACCGTTCTGCGCCCGTGACTTGTGGAACGTTCTCCTCCGCCATATTCAGCCGAAGGAATGGATACCCTTGGACCGGCCCCAGGAGGCGCGCTCGACCTCGGCCAGGCGCCGGCCGGGCGAAAGCACCATCATCGTCCGCGCCCTCGCCCTCGAGCGGGCCGCCGGCAACGAAAAGCTCTACCGGAAAATCCAGTCCGACTTCGTCAAGGGCCACGCCGACACCTTCGCCCGCCTCAACCAGGCCATCGACGCAGGCGATTTCAGCCACGCCCACCGCATCGCCCATACCCTCAAGGGCGTCGCCAACCTCATCGGCTCGAGCGTCCTGGCCGAAGCGGCCCTGGCTATCGAAAAGGGGCTGGAAAACGGCAAGCCGGAATTCAACGATGAACAGATGCAGACCCTCGGCATGACCCTGAACGTCGTCCTCGAAGACCTGACCGCGCAACTGGAGGAATACGAGCGGAAGCGGGCCGACACCGACACGGTCCGCGTCCGCACCACCGTCGACCCGGCTGAAGTGGCGGCGCTTCTCGACAGGCTTGAGCCGCTCCTCGCCTCCGGCGATTCGCAAAGCACCGATTACCTGGACGAGATCCGGGAAAAACTCCTGCCGCTCGGGCGGCTCGGCAAGGTGCTGGCGGAACAGGTGGATGGGTATGATTTTGAGCCGGCGCTGGAGACGGTGAGAAAGATCAGGGGAAAGTTGAAGCGATAAGTATCAAGTAACAATGAAATACCAATAAGCGGAAGAGTATTGAGGATTCGCTCGCTTCCGCAATGGCGCGAACTATTTGAAATCCAGACCGATTCCCTCGATGGCGTCGCTGCGCACCTGTTCCAAATGCCTGCGCATTTGCAGTTCGGCGAGTTCGACGTCGCGGGCGAGGAGGGCGGTGGCGATGCGCTGGTGCGGGACAACCGCCTGGGCGGCGTAGTCCTCGTACCGGAACGACCGGTCGCGCCACTCGCGGAAGGCGATGATGACCACGCTGTTGAGCGTTTCAAGCAGTTCCGAATGGCTGGCGGTAACGATGGCGCGGTGGAACGCCTCGTCCAGCGACGCCAGCGCGGCGTAATTTTTTTTGACGAGGGAATCCTCGAAAGCCAGGCGGCACAGGTCGACGCGGGCGAGTTCGGCGTCTGTCCCGTTCTCGATGGCAAAACGGACAGCCAGCGTTTCCAGCGCCTGGCGGACACGCACCGTCTCCTCCAGGCTCGGCTTGTGCTCGGCTATCCAGGCGGTGAGGGTGGCGTCGACGCGGGTCAGGTGCTTGGCCGCAAGAAACGCGCCGCGGCCGGGACGAATTTCCACATACCCCATTACCTGCAGGGTGCGTATGGCCTCGCGGACCGTCGACCGGCCGACCGAGTACGTCTCGCACAGCATCTTCTCGGTGGGCAGCTTGTCGCCCACCCGGATGGCGTCGGAAAGGAAATAGTGCTTCAATTCCCCCACAACGGCGTCTGTCTGGGAAATGCGCTCTCTATTGTCCATATACCCTCATTATGCACGATGGATCCGTGCTTGGGAGTATATTTTATCCGACGTCGGGTGGAAAAAAATCAAGGGCCCTCCCCGGCCGGGAAGGACCCTCCTCCTCTTATCCCCACTATCCCGGCGGAAATGCAACCGGGCTTCCTTCCCCCGTTCTCAGGGTATCGATATGGACCAGAGCGAGGCGATGCTTATTTACGCTTGGCCGTTTTCTTGGCAGGGGCCGACTTCTTGGCCGGAGCCTTTTTGGCGGCGGGCTTTTTCTCGGCGGGCTTGGCCGCTTTCTTCGCGGCCGGCTTGGCGGCGGGTTTCGCAGCCGGCTTGGCCGGCTTGGCTGCGGGGGCGGCAGCAGGGGCGGCCGCAAGGGCGGTCAGGTCGGCGTGAGTCGCATACTTCTTGCCGCTGACGGCTTCCTTGAGGGCCTTGGACGCGGTGAAGCGGGGTTTCACCGAGGCCTTGATCTTGATCGGCTCGCCGGTGGCGGGATTGCGGCCGGTTCGGGCCTTCCTCTGCGCCTTGACGAAGATGCCGAAATCCTTCACATTCACCTTGATGCCCTTGCTCATGGCAGTGGCAATTTCGTCAAAGACGAAATCCACGACAGCCGAAGCGTACTTCAACTTCGCACCGGTTTTGTCGACCAGCGCCTGGGCAAGCTGACGCTTACGCAACACTTCGATCTTGGCAGCCATTACTTTTCTCCTCCAGTCATCAATAACCAATAAAAATTGGCCGCCACACTCCCTCTCCCACCGACGATCGAAATCTGCGGCCTAACAATGTCTATATGCGCCCGAAACTGCGTTCAACTTTCTTCGGGTCAACTTTTGGCGAAATATAGGCCATATTTCCGGGGTGTCAAGACAAAAAAAGGCTTCACGGATTTTTTTTCGGAGATTTTTTACATTCGGTACAAACCGGGTTAACACTTGCCAGGCCGGTATTTTCAGCGTTTATTCGCATGGCGTGAGAGGCGGAATAATGCGGCAAACCTTGTGGCACAAGGGGAAATGCGGCTGTTTCGAAAAAGGGACGCGCATATTCCACGCCGCGCGCGCCCGGCGGCCGAAGGCCCGGAGGAAATCCGGGGGGGGCGCTAAAAAATATCTTCGCCCGGCGTAAAAATTTGCCCGATAGCGACGATTTTTTCGCCCAATGTTGCCCGCGCCGCGGCCAGCATGTCGTCCGGAACCGGGGCTGTCGCGGCGACGTTTCCGCCCCGCCACGGGAACTCCAGCCGCCACGCGTGCAGCGCGGATCGGCGCAGGCCGAACCGTTCGCGGGCGGCGCGGTTGGCGGTGCGGTCGCCGTATTGGTCGTCCCCGAGGACGGGATAGCCGAGGGCGGCGGCGTGAACGCGGATCTGGTGGGTGCGGCCCTGATGCGGCGAAAACGCGACAACGCCCAGCCGCAGGCCGGGCGCCCATTCGTCCGAGGCCGCCAGCACCCGGTAACCGGTCGAGGCCTCGAGCCCGCCCTGCTTCAGGACCCGGACCGGCCTGCGGCCCCCGCCCCACTCCGACAGGTTGCGATTGATGCGGCCGGTGCGGTTCCGGGGCGCGCCCAGGCACAGGGCGAGATACAGCTTCCGCGTAAGGCGGCGGCGAAACAGATCGATCAGCGCCTGTTCCGCTTCACCGTTCCGGGCGAATAACACCGCGCCGGAGGTGTCCCGGTCCAACCGGTGCACCGGCGTCAGCCCCGGCTCGTCCCGCGCCGCCCGGACCAGAGCGGCAAACTCGCGCCCGCCGGTCTGGGAAATCGTCTCCATACCGGGCGGCTTGGCAAAAACCGCCAAATCCTCCAGTTCCACCAGCGGCGGATATGATTCCGCTTGGCTTCCATTCACGTGCATCCCGGTCCTTTATAGCCTGTGGCGCACACCCATCCCGACCGCCGCCATTGTACAGGGCGCTCACGAATCGACAACCCCGCTTTACTCTCGAATGTGCTTGAACTTCCGTCTGCCTGCGGTATCATGGTAATAATGCGCCGCATTTGCCTCAGTGTACAATGCGGATTTCTTTATACGTATATTGCAAGGACTTGCCCATGGCCAAGGAAATTCGCGGTGTCGACGGGCCATTTCCCGTCCTCCAGGTCGCCCTCGACTTTATCGAAATTGAACGCGCCGTCCGCCTCGCCCACGAAGCCGTCGCCGGCGGCACCGACTGGATTGAAGCCGGAACACCCCTCATCAAGGCGGAAGGCATCGAAGCGGTCCGAAAACTTCACGCCGCCTTCCCGAACCGCCCCATCGTTGCCGACCTGAAAACCATGGACGCGGGCAGAATCGAATTCGAGGCCGCCGCCAACGCCGGCGCCAGCGTCGCCGTGGTCCTGGCCGCCGCCGCCGACGCAACCATCTCGCAGTGCGTCGAGGTCGGCCGCAAATACGGCATCCGCACCTACTGCGACACCATCAACATTCCGGATGACCGGCTCGGCCAGCGCGTCGCCGAAATCACCGCGCTCGGCGTCGACATCGTCGGCGTCCACATGCCTGTCGACGAACAGATGCTCGGCCACGATCCGCTGTCGCGGGTCAAGGTGGCTGTGGCCAACACCGACCTGCCCGTCGCCGTCGCCGGCGGCGTGACGTCGGAAACGGCCCCCGAGATGATCCGGGCCGGCGCGTCCATCGTCATCGTCGGCGGCGCCCTGCACAAGGCGGCCGACGCCCGTAAAGCCGCCTCCGCCCTGCGTCAGGCCATCGACTCCGGCCGCGCCCAGGCGTCGGACATCGGCAAGCGCTCCGCCGCCGGCAACATCGCCGACATGCTCCTCCAGGCCAGTTCGTCCAACCTGTCGGACGCGATGCACCACAAGCCCTGCCTCGAAAACATCCACCCGCGCACGCCGGGCCTGCGCATGGCCGGGGAGGCGCAGACGGTCCGCTCCCTCGCCGGCGACTGGAACAAGGTGGTGCAGGCCATCGACATGACGAAACCGGGCGGGGTGCTGGTGGTGGACGCGGGCGGCATCGCCCCGGCCGTCCTCGGCGAACTCGCGGCGCAGACTGCCAAGGGCCGCAACCTGGCGGGCATCGTCGTCCATGGCTATATACGCGACACCGACGTCGCCACCCGCATCGGCCTCCCCCTCTTCTCCACCGGGATCTGCTCCCATGCGGGCGAACCAAAGGGTTTTGGCGAAATCGGTACAGAAATAAACATAAACGGCCAGGCGATCCGCCCTGGCGACTGGATATTCGGCGACGACGACGGCGTCATGGTCCTGCCGCGCGAGCAGGCGGTCGAATACGCCAACCGCGCCGTGGACGTGATGGAGGCGGAACGGCGCCTCGCCGCCGAAATATTCGCCGGCAAAACCCTCTCCGAAGTGGCCAACCTGAAAAAGTGGGAAAAGCGCTAACGGCAACAGGGACAGGAAAGTGGACAGCCACATGTACATATGCCAAATCTGCAAAAAGGTGCCGGCCACCATTCACCTGACCGACATCCACAACAACGTGAAAAAAGAGGTGCATATCTGCGAGTCGTGCGCGGCTGAAAAAGGCTTCAACCTCCAGGGCGCGGCCAACCTGCCGCAACTCCTCGGCCTTGCCGCCAAAAAGGTCATCCCGAGCGCGGCCCAGGTCGCAAGCCTCAAGGTCAAGGGCGACAAGGACCTTATCTGCCTGCACTGCGGCACCACCTGGTCCGCCTTCGGCGAGCGCGGCCGGCTCGGCTGCCCCCACGACTACCAGACCTTCGACGCCAAGCTGCGGCCGCTCATCGCCAACCAGATTGCCGCCGGCCAGCGCGAGGGAACAAGCTTCCATGTCGGCAAAAAGCCGGGGCCGTCCCGCGCCAAGGACGAGCGCCAGGCCCAGGTGCGCAGCCTGACGAAAAAACTCCGCGCCGCCGTAGCCGAGGAAAACTACGAAGCCGCCGCGCGCCTCAAGGTCGACCTGGACAAGCTTCGGGACGAACCGCGCCCCCAGGAACCGGACGCGGACGCGCCGGCCGGACAGGAATAGCGAGGGATCAATGGAAATCAACAAGCGCATATTCGAAGACGGCGGCCAGTGGATGGCGTCCGACGGACCGCATTCCGGCATCGCCGTCACCACCCGGGTGCGGCTGGCCCGGAACCTCGACAACCGCCGCTTCCCGACCCATCCCGACCAGTCGGAACGACGGGAAATTCTCGACGAAATCAAGAGCGCCATCCTCAGCCTTCCCGACGGGAAGGATTATATTTGGCACGAGCTGGACGAAGAGGCGCCCCTCGACCGCCGGCTCCTGATGGAACGTCACCTGATCAGCCGCGAACTGGCGGACGGCTCGGGCCCGCGCGCCGTCGCCGTGAACCCGGCCACGTCCCTCGCCATCATGGTGAACGAGGAAGACCACCTGCGGATGCAGTGCCTGATGTCCGGCCTGGCCCTGCAGGAAGCCTACGACCGCGTCAACGCGCTGGACGACCAGTTGAACGACCGGCTGCCGTTCGCCTTCAGCCCGGTCTACGGCTACCTCACCTCCTGCCCCACCAATGTCGGGACAGGCCTGCGCGTGTCCGTGATGCTCCACCTTCCCGCCCTCGTTATGACGCGGCATATCGAGCGCGTTTTCCGCGCCGTGTACGAGATGCGCATGGCGGTCAGGGGCTTCTACGGCGAAGGCACCAAGGCGTTCGGCGAACTGTACCAGATATCGAACCAAATCACCGTCGGCCGGAGCGAGCAGGACATCCTCGACGACATGGACGCGGTCATTGCCGCCATCATCCAGTACGAGGAAAAGGCGCGGGCCGAACTGGCCACGTCGGAACGCTCGCAACTGGAGGACCGGGTGTGGCGTTCCTGGGGCGTGCTGCAGAACGCACGGCTGATGTCCAGTGAGGAAGCGATGCGGCACCTGTCGTCGTTGCGGCTCGGGGTCGTCATGGGCGTGTTCAACGGCGTTGACCTGAAAGAGGTGCAGCGGTTGTTTCTGAACACGCAGCCGGCGCACTTGCAGCGCATCGAAGGGCGGGAACTGGAATCGAACGACCGCGATGTGGTGCGGGCGCGGTATATCAGGAATGAGTTGGGGGCTGAGGCGAATTGAGACGATGCCTTTTGTTTCGATAGGAAAAGACCCGCTCGCGGTGGTGAGCGGGTCTTTCCCATGTCTGGCTTTTACCACCTCTCGCTCCAGCCTGTTTCACCAATACGCTTCATTCTCCCCCAAACGTCACCCCGGCGGAGAAAACGTCCGCTGCATCCAAAACGGGAAGTTGTGCCGGGGCAGGCGGCCTGGACGTGGGCGGCAGGGTATGTTGAATCGCCATTGCAGCACAGGGTCATTCGCCCTTGCCCCGGCACAACCACACGCGTGTCCGCTGGTCGATGCTGCACCGCCGGGGTGACGTTTTGAGGGAAATGGGATGGATCTGGTCAAACTGAGTCCAGCCGGGGCGGACGATATTTCGCCGGCACGGTCCGCACGCCGGGGTGACGTTTATGGGAGGCGTGAGGGATTTGGCGAAAATGTCCTGCCGAGTTACCCGACCTTATCTCACCCCTTGCCGGATTTGGCTGTCGGCCGCTCGCGGCCTTCGACCACAGGTCTGACCCGGCCGGCGAGTTCGCGGAGGAGCTTGCTCTTGGCGTGATCGAGAACGCGACTCCCTTTCCTTCCCTTGCCGCCGCGATGGCGCTCCTGCAGGCGCTGAAGGCTACCGGACGGGATGACAATGGCGGGGCCGCGCGGCGGCTGGACAATCGTCTCCACATGCACCTCGCCCGTGTCGTCGATGTCGGCGACGATCAGGCTGGCGGCATCGGCTGCGGCAGGGCGTTCCGCCGGAGCGGCCCTGACCAGGCGGTTGCGCGGCAGAGGCGGCGGTGCGGTGGGAATGTCGCGCTTGTGTGGGTACGGGTGCGGCTCGGTCGGTGCGGCAGCGCCAGGGGCGGCGACGGTGCGGCGCGACGACATGCCGACGCCCCGCCCGGTCATCATGGCGCGAATAAACCAGGCCCACAGCCCGAGGGACAGCAGTAAAAACGCGGTCAGGAAGGTGCTCCAACGGAGGTCTTTCGCAAACACCTCGGCCGGAACGAGCGGCGGGGGCGGCATGGCGATGGAGACGGCCACGGCGGGAGCAAGACCGACCTGCGGCAGGCTCTCGGCCCGGTTCATCCATACCAGACGCGAGCGGTCGACCTCGACCCACTCGTCCCAGGCGTCGACAAACGGCGGCAGGGTGGCGTCGGCGGCATTCCCGGCTTGAGATGCCGGAAACGACCCGACCGCCTTGCCGGAACGGTCCACCAGCCAGCCGCGCCAGACGGCGTCGGCGAGGCGGACGGTTCCCAACTGTTCGGCCAGGTGCCGGCCGAGTTCGGCCGCGTCGGGATACGGGTATTCGTCCTTTTCCGCGAGCGATACCTGCAGGGTCCAGTGGCGGCCCTCTTCGCCGTCGCCCCAGATGAATTCGCGGGTGACGCTGGTGACGCGGGGATCTTCCGGCAGTGTCCCGCCGCCGAGGGACAGGAGTTCCTCGAAGTTGTTTTCGACCACGGTGAGGGAACAGCCGGGCGGGAGCAGTTCGGCCAGTTCGGGCGCGCAGGCCCTGAGCGCCGTCAGGGCCGCGTTGCCGTTCCGGTCGCCCGCGCCGGCCAGTTCAAGATAGACCCGCAGGCCCTCGAAGCCGGTGGGAAATTCGCCCACGTCCCGGAGCGTCGACGCGCTCCGCGACTTTTCCAGTCCGGCGCCGAGCACGCGCTGGACGCCGTCCATGACGCCCCGGACGAGGAGGTGGCTGTTCTTTTCCTGTTCGGCCCGGCTTTGCAGGCGGGACTCGACAAACAGGTGGGCAAGGGAGCGGGCACGGGTGGCCAGGTCGCCCGCCTCGAGGCGGGCGTAACTCTCCAGCCGCAGGGCGGCGGCGTCCGCTTTTTGCTGATCGGAACCGACCTTGTTGATAAAGAGGATGGCGCCGCCGAGGAACAGGAAGGTCGCGCCCAGCGGCCAGACGACGGCAGGCCAGGCGCGGAGGCGTCGGGTTGGTTTTGTTGAGGTTGCCATGGGTTGTTGATCCAAAACGGCTTCCCGCCTCCCGGGGGCTGTCGCCCTACTTCCGCTTGAGATTTGCGCCGCCGGTGAAGTATCCGCCAGACACCCCCTTGATATCGGCGATATAGAGGAACGCGCCGTGATCGTCGGCGATCTTCTTGACCGTGGTCGAATGCTTGCGCGAACAAATCACCTTGATGACCAGCCGCGCGCCGCTGCGGCCCTCGGCGTGAATGACCGTGGTGCCGAAGCCGGTTTCGCGCAGCTTGGCGATAAGATCATCGGAGCGTTCGTTCTGCTCGGCGATAAGTTCGGCGATGACGTAGGCGTCGGTGAGTTTGCTCTCGAGAAAGGACCCGACGATGTTACCGGCGGCGAAACCGCTGCAGTAGGCGAGGAGTTCGTAAATGGTCAGCGATTTGCCGCCGCCCAGGACGACGTTCATGACCGAAATGAACACCATGACCTCGAAAAAGCCGAGGCCGGCCGCCACCAGCTTCCTCCCCTTCACCACCATGAGGATGCGGAAGACCCCCAAGGTCACGTCGGTGCACCGGGCGAGGAAGATGAGAAGGAGAGTCCAGCCGAAAGCCATGATCCTCGCTTTTTCCAGGGTAGAGGCGTTACATCGCCTTAACTTCCGTCCATGGTTGATTATAAGCCTTACCCGGGGTGACGCAAGAGGCGCGGGGAAAACAGGGCCGTTTTCCCCGCCGCCAGCGCGCCGTTATGCCTCCGCGCTCGCCTCGCGGGCCGCTTCCTTGGCGGCGAGGCGGATGACCCGCTCCTGCTTGCGGCGCTCGTTCTCGGTGCGAACGCGCTTGCGGAGCCGTAGCGAGACGGGGGTGACTTCGAGGAGTTCGTCGTCTTCCAGATATTCGAGCGCGGCCTCGAGCGAGAATTCCCTGGGCGGCGCGAGATCGGCGTTCTTGTCGTGCGAGCCGGAGGCGCGGACGTTCGTCAGCTTTTTCTCGCGGCAGACATTAACGTCCAGGTCGTCGGGGCGGGAGTTCTCGCCCACGATCATGCCTTCGTAGACGTCGGTCTGCGGATGAATGAAGAACTGGCCGCGAAGCTGCAACCCGTCCAGGGCGTACGCCGTGGCCTTGCCTTGTGACGACGAGACGAGGACGCCGTTGGCGCGGCCGGGGACCTCGCCTTTAAACGGTTCGTAGTCCCAGAAGACGTGGTGCATAACCGCCTCGCCCCGGGTGGCGGTGAGGAGGCGGCTCCGGAGGCCGATGAGGCCGCGGCTCGGTATCTTGAACGACAGGTGCAGGCCGCCATTCCGGTGTTCGATTTTCTCGAGTTCGCCCTTGCGCGCGCCCACCAGTTCCATCACCTTGCCGCTGACGTCCTCGGGGACGTCGACGGAAAGGGCCTCGACCGGCTCGTGCTTTTGCCCGTTGATCTCGCGGTAGACCACGTTCGGCCTGCCGACGGAGAACTCGTAGCCTTCGCGGCGCATCGTCTCGATGACGATGCCAAGGTGCAACAGGCCGCGACCGCCGACGAGGAAGCCGTCCGGGGTCGGCTCCATGCGGAGCGCAATGTTGGAACGGAGTTCGCGGTCCAGGCGTTCCTTCAGGTGGCGGCTGGTGACGAACTGGCCTTCGCGGCCGAGGAACGGGCTGTCGTTGGCCTTGAACTCCATCGTGAGCGTGGGTTCGTCGATTTCAATCACCGGCAGGGCCTCGGACGCGGCCGGGTCGGCGATGGTGTCGTAGATGCCGATGTCGGAAATGCCTGTGACCAGCGCGATGTCGCCGGCCAGGACATCCTTTACGGAAGCCTTGCCGATGCCGTCGAAAATCTGGATGTTTTCGATGCGGCCGGTGCGCTGGCCACCGTCCCGGAGCATGATGGTGACTTCCGACTTTTCCCGCACCGCGCCACGGTTGACGCGGCCGATGGCGATACGGCCGACATAGTCGTTGTAATCGATGGCCGCGACCTGCATCTGCAAGGGACCGTCCCGGTCGGCGACCGGCGCGGGGATGTACTTCAGGATAGCGTCCAGGAGCGGGCGGCAGTCATTCGAGTCGTCCTCCATTTCGGCCTTGGCGATGCCCTGGCGGCCGGAGGCGTAGATGACGGGGAAGTCGAGCTGTTCTTCGTTCGCGTCCAATTGCAGGAAGAGTTCGAACACTTCGTCCAGCACCTCGTGGGCGCGCGCGCCCGGGCGGTCGATTTTGTTGACGACGACCAGGGGCTTGAGGCCGGCCTGGAGCGCTTTCCGGAGCACAAACCGGGTCTGCGGCATGGGGCCGTCGAAGGCGTCGACGAGGAGGAGCACGCCGTCGGCCATATCGAGGACGCGTTCGACCTCGCCGCCGAAGTCGGCGTGGCCGGGCGTGTCGATGACGTTGATGCGCACGCCTTCATAGTTGATGGCGGCGTTTTTCGAAAAGATGGTGATGCCGCGTTCGCGTTCGATGGCGTTCGAGTCCATGACGCAGTCGGCTACGTCCTGATTCTGCCTGAACACGTGGCATTGGCGAAGGAGGGCGTCAACGAGGGTGGTTTTGCCGTGATCGACGTGGGCGATGATGGCGATGTTTCTGAGGTCGGCGATTTCCTGCTGCATTGTTTCAATCCAGTTCTAGTTCAATTCACAATTCACAATTCATAATTCACAATTATTAGATAATTCTATACTTCACAATTCTTCTCAGGCCATTGTGCATTGTTTCATTGGTGCATAATTATGCATTGTGAATTATGCATTCAAGAAACGGGTTTTTGGCCGCAATATTATCTGTCCTTTACGGCAAGGAAGTCCTCAATGTCGTCCAGCAGCTTCTCCCGGTCGGAATACGTTTCCGTCGGGCACGGGATCGAGTCGCGGAACCATTGGCCGTAACGCTTCACGACGACGCGGCGGTCGGCGATAATGGCGACGCCCCGGTCGGTCTGCGACCGGATGAGGCGGCCGAAGCCCTGGCGGAAACGGATAACCGCCGACGGGAGCGAATACTCCATAAAGGCGTTGCCGCCGTCCGCCTCGACCTTTTCGCAGCGCGCCTCGATAATCGGGTCTGTCTGCACCCCGAACGGCAGCCTGGCGATGGCAAGGCACGACAAGGCGTCCCCCTGGACGTCGACCCCTTCCCAGAAGGAATGCATCCCCAACAAGACGCTGCGGTTGCCGCGTTTGAAAATCGACGTAATGTTTTCGCGCGACCCCGATCTCCCTTGCGCCAGCAGCGTGATGCCGTCCCCGACAAAATCCTTTTCGAGCACATCGGCGACGCGCGAAAGCATGTCGTAACTCGTGAACAGGGTCATGGCGCGGCCGTCGGTGCGGCGGAATACTTCCGAGAGAAAGGCGGCGAGTTCGGCCGCATAATCGCCGTCGCGCGCGCCCGGCTCGGGCAGGAACACCGGCGCGGCGACCAGGCACTGGTGGCGGTAATCATAGGGCGTGCCGGCGTTGAAGGTGACGAGACGCTCGGGCGGAATCAGGCCGATGCCGAGACGGCGCGCCAAAAAGTCGAACCGGTTCCGCACCGTCATCGTGGCGGAGCAGAAGACGAGCGACCGCTTCATCTGGTAGAGCTGATCGAACAGGAGCGGCCCCACCGCGACCGGCGCGGCGACGGCGCGGACCTGCCCCGATTTCGAACCGGTGCGTTCGAGCCAATAGACGTACTCGTTGGACGCACCCTGGAGAATGAAGGTGGCGTCTTCGGTGATTTCGCGAATCCACGACGTCGCCGCCTCCAGCTCGCGGATAAACTCCATCTGGTAGGGAATGGTGTTTTCCTCGAGTTCGCGGGTGACGCCGACCAGCCCTTCGACGCCGTGCAGCACCCCGGCCAGCGCGGCAAAGAGGTCCTTTTCCGCCGCTTCCACCGGTTCCCAGATCGCCGGGCGCTTGTCGTCGGCGCGGTAGCGGCAGGACTCGCCTTGCTTCCGGGACGACAACGCCGCCTCGATGGCGTGGAAAAAGGGCGGAATGCACTCGTGCGTCTCGGTCACCGCCTGGCGTATTTCCTCGATACGGCGGAACGCCATCTCGGCCAAATCCGGCACCGTGCCCGCCACGACGGCATAACTTTTTTCCATCGACGACATCAGGCCGGTTGCGCCTTTCCTGCCGGAGCGGTGCAGCCGGTTGACGGCGGTGATGATACGCGTCGGCGTGAGTTCGACCGCCAGGTGGTTGGTGGCCGCGTCCTCGAGGTTGTGCGCTTCGTCAAAAACCATGTGGCGGTGGTCGGGCAAGGCCGGGCTTTTCGACCCGAGTTCCGCGAAAACGAGGGAATGGTTCGCCACGACCACGTCGGCGTCCTGGGCCTCGGCCCGGGCGCGCCAGACAAAACACTGGCGGAAGCGCTTGCAGCCCCGGCCCATGCACTCGTCGCCCACGGTCGACAGCTTCGCCCACAAGGGCGCGAAGTGGGGCCGCCCGGCGACGATGTTTTCCGTAATGTCACCCGTGTCAGACCACGCCGCCCACGGCAGGATGTTCAACAGCCGCATGCGGTCGTCGGCGTCCAGCTCGGTCTCCATCTGGTCGAGAAGATAGAGGAGCTTTCGCAGGCACAGATAGTTCCGCCGCCCCTTGAGGAGCGCGGCCTTGAAGTCGATGTCGAGGGCTTTTCGCAGCAGCGGTAGGTCTTTTTCGAACAACTGCGCCTGGAGATTCTTCGTGTTGGTCGAGACGATGACCGGTGTGTCGTTCGAGACGGCGAAGCGGACAGCCGGGGCGAGATAGGCGAGGCTCTTGCCGATGCCTGTCCCGGCCTCGACCATCAGGTGCTTGCCGGTGTTGAAGGATTCGGTGACCCGCTCGGCCATCTCCATCTGGCCGTCGCGGTTTTCATAGCCCGGGAAGGCCTGGGCGAACGCGCCGGCGGCGGCGAACCAGCCCTTGACCTCATCCTTGTCGATGGGCGAGAACTCCCCTTCCCCGTCGATGGGCGTGCGCGGCTGGAACGGACGCCGCACCGGGAACAGGCTGCCGTAGTCGGTCTCGTGGCCAAGGCCGGAGGACAGGCGCTCCTGCGCCAGTTTGGCGAAGAATTCCCGGTAGGGATGGCGCGCGTTGGTGGCGAGAAGGCGGTTCATCTCGCCGATGGCGGCGAGGGGAATTTCGCGGGCGCGCTCGAGGATGGCGGCCCAGAGTTGCGCCAGCGTTTCGCAGTCCGCCAACGCACGGTGGGACGACTTTTCGCAGGAAAAATCGAACACCTCGGTCAACACGGCCAGGCTGTGGCTTGGCAGATGCGGAAAGCAGATACGGGACAGTTCGACCGTGTCGAGAACGGGATGACGGAAGCGTTCCTTTGTCGCGGTGCGGAGAAACTGCCTGTCAAAGGCGGCGTTATGGGCGATGCACAGCGCGCCTTCGGGCAGGAACTCGAGGAACTCCTCGAGCACCGACGCCGAATCGCGGGCGCTGTCGAGCATGTCCTGGGTGATGCCGGTCAGCTTGATGATGGCGGCGGACAGCGGCCGTTCCGGGTTGATAAGCTGGGAAAATTCGCGGGTCGGCACGCCGTCCTCGATAACCAACGCCCCGACCTCGATGATGCGGTCGTGGTACGGATCCGCACCGGTTGTTTCCAAGTCAATTGCCACCACCACTGGGTACATACACGCTCCCCGCACGTTAGCAAAACGGGATTGACAAAAAAAGGACGTCGCCACGCGACGCCAGAACCTCAATTCACAATTTATAATTCACAATTCACAATTATTGAGCAGTGGAACAATTCATAATGCGCCATCGTAAAATTGCATAATTGTGTCATTGTATAATCATTGTGAATTATGAATTGTGCATTGTGAATTCAAAAATCATAATCCTCAATTATTCAAGGAAACCTGCTCACTATCCTTAATAATCACCGGCACCGCCGCCATGATGTCGCCTTCGGCATCGACTATTTCCGGGTCGAAGCGTTCGACAAATTCGCGCGCCACCTCGCGGTAATCGTCCGCGCCGGCGCAGGACGGCTCATATTCGAGGATGGTCAGGCCGCGACTGGGCGCTTCGGCGAGACGGACATTCTTGCGCACCGCCGTCCGGAAGACCTTGCCTGGGAAAAACCGCTCCACTTCGTCGCGCACCTCTCGGGCCAGGGTGGTCCTGCCGTCGAACATGCAGAACAGCACGCCGCCGACTTCAAGGCCGGGATTCAATGACTCCGAAACCTTGTGCACCGTGCCGACCAACTGGCTGATGCCTCGGAGCGCCAGGTATTCGGCCTCCATCGCCACCAGTACCGTGTCGGCGGCGGCAAGCCCGGAGACGGTGAGGACGCCGAGGCTGGGCGGGCAGTCCATCAGGATAAAATCGTAATCGTCCCTGACCGCCGCGAGCGCGTCGCGGAGGCGGGAGCTCCAGCCGTCGGTCCCGGCGAGTTCCACTTCCGCGCCCGACAAATCGAGGTTGGCCGGCAAGGCCGCCATGCCGTGGACGCGGCGGATGACCTGGCGCGGGTCGACATTGTCGACAATCACGTTGTAGACCGATTGCTCGGTCAGGTTCGGGTCGAGGCCGATGTGGTCCGACATGTTGGCCTGTGGATCGAGGTCGACCAGCAGAACCTTGCGGCCGTGCTCCTGGGCCAGGACAGCCCCGAGGTTCACGGTGGTGGTAGTTTTCCCCACCCCACCCTTCTGGTTCATGATCGCCAGGATCTTTGCCGCCATGGACGCTCCGAGTCTCGCGCATTGAAAAAACGTGACGCCAGCGTCACGTTTTTTCGCCAATCACTTCCCGAAGTATAACCGCGCTATCAGGGAATGCAACCACCATATCCTATCCCGTGCCTTTGACGAGGTGCAACAGATCGTAGCCGGTCACCGTCAGCATCAGGGCAAGCAGGCACACAAGCCCTATCCATTGGGCAGTCTCCCGCACCACCGGTGGCGGCGGACGCCTCATGGCCCATTCAATCAGGAGGAACACCAGGTGGCCGCCGTCCAGCACCGGGAACGGAAGCAGGTTGCATACACCCAGGTTGACGCTGATCAGCGCGACGATATAGAGGAAATACGCGAAGCCGCGATCGTCGGCGATTTTAATGATGCGGAACAACTGCACCGGCCCGCCCACCGCGTCCAGCGGCAGGGTGCGGACCACCAGCTTGTGCAACACCCGGTAGACCATGAGCGAGAGGTCGACCCATTTTTTGCCAGCCGCCGCGACAGCGGGGAAGAACGGCATGGGATGGACCTCTTCGGCGGTCTTGAGGACGACCGGCAACCGGCTCATCAGGCCCGCCGCGACCGGGTTTTCCCGTATTTCGGCCGGGGTCTCGACCACAAACGATTTCAGGCCGCCGCCATAGGGCGAATTGTCGGGAAAGACGAAACGAAGCGTCGTCGTCGACAGATCGGGCGAATACTGCCATAACGCCAGCCGCGACCCGGCCAGCCGCCGGATGCCGCCGAGTTGCGCGTCGGCAAAGCTGCCCGACTCGACCGCGACGATGGGACCGGGCAATAGATCGACGCCGATCATCGGGCGGCGGTAGTCCGGGTTGATGCGGGGCGCGAGACGGAGCGACAGGTTGGCCTCCGGCACGTCGCGCCGGGGCGGCATGACCGCGTCCTCGCCTTCCTGCGGACCGCCTCGTGCGACAAAGAGGCGCACGCTGTCGGACGCGGCTTCTTCCACCGCTTCGCGGAGCGATTTCCCCTTCGGGAGCGGCTTGCCGTTCAGGCCGGCAAGGTAGTCGCCCGGCTGGGCAAGACCGGCAAGGGGCGACCCGGCCAGCACCTGTTCGACCAGGAAGCCGTTGTCCCCTTCCATACTGCCCAGGACGCCCAAGAGGGTGTCGGCCTCGGGATCGTAGTCGCCGTTGGCGGCCTGGAGCGCCGGCTGGGCCTTGACGGTGAGGAGATCGCCGCCACGGTTGATATCGATGTGGACCGGCTTCATGGCCGCCTCGGCGACCATGTCGACGAATTGTTTGGTATTGGCGAAGCGTCCCGGCTCCGATTGGCCCGGCAACTGGTAGGCGACGATAAGGTCGCCCGATCGCAGGCCGGCCTGGTCGGCGGGACCGCCGGGCGTGACGGTGCCGATAGCCACGGCGATGCGCAGGCCCATGTCCCAATCGCCGTAAGTCTCGAGGGGGACGACCACCTCGCGCTCACTGCCGTCGGGATAACGGACGCCGAGGCGAACCGCTTCGCCGGGACGGTTGGCAAGCATCGACTGGATGCGCTCGCCCCGGTTCGGCGGGATATCGACCCCGTCGACGCGGACGATTTCGTCGCCGACGCCCAGACGGCCGGCCAGCATGTCGGCGAAAACCGGGTCGTCGACCACGCCGCCGACGATGCGCGACCGCTCGGGGTCGGCACCGATGGTGTTCAGGTTGCCGCGCATGTTGGAGCCGCGGCCCTTGACGTGGATGGTCAGGTTTTCGGCAATGCCGGCCGCATCGCGGCGCTCGACATCCACATCCATTTCACCGCCCGCGCCGGCGAGGGCGATGGCTTCGGCCGCCTCCTCGAAAGATGCGACTTCGCGGCCGTCGACGCGGAGGATGCGGTCGCCGGTCCGGAAGCCGTGGACCGCGGCCGGGCCGTTGGGGTCGAGGAACCCGAGGACGGCGGGAATAAAGGGAATCCCGTACATATAGGCGGCGATAAGGACAAGAAAGCCGAAAATGAAGTTCATGATAACGCCGCCGCCGAACATCAGCCCGCACGCCCACAGCGGCTTGTTCTGAAGTTCCTCCGCCGCGTTGGTCTGGCGTTGTTTGCGCGGGTCGTCATTTTGCCCGGCGAGAGCGCAATACCCACCCAGGGGGAGGATACCGATACCGTAAACCGTGCCCTTGTATTCTTTTTTCAAGGCAAGGCCAAAGATGTCGAAACCGACGAAGAAGCGCTCGACCCGCACGCCGGTGATGCGTGCGGCGAGATAGTGGCCGAGTTCATGGACAAAGATCAGGACGGAAAAGGCCAGAATTACCACGATGATCTGGCTGACGGCGCTCAGACTGGGCAGCAGGTCGGTCATCGATTCCCCTGGGGACGAAGTAAAAGCCCTACCCGATAAATGGGTGGGGACGAGAGAGATTCTACACATACTGTCGCGTCGGGGAAGAAAAACTTCGCGGCAGCCGCTTTTTCAGCGCGGCAGCGGCGGGCCGTTGTGGCGTCGGTCGCGCCGTTCATGCGGGGGCGGCGGCGGTTTGCGTTTACCAAATCGGCGTTCGCGCTCCTTTACCCACAGCGCATAGCGTTCAGGGCCAAGGACTTCGGCAATTTGCTGGTTCATCCGGTCCATAACCGTACGAAAGTCGCGAAAGGTGGACCGGCGCATGGCGTCGACTTCACTCATGTGATCGTCAATAATGTCCCGGATACGCGAATCCTCGTCGCCCTGGAGCGTCACGGCCTCGTGCATATGCCTGGTCAGCATTTCCGCCACCGCGTCGGGCGACGGCGGACGGCGGTGGAACTTGTTTTTTATATAGACAAGGGTTCCGCCAACGCCGATGACCACCCCCGCCAGCACCGCCAGCAGCAGGAGGAGAATGGCCTTGGCGTAGCGCTTTTTCTCGCGCTTGGCGTGGTGGCTGACGATGATCCTCTGGGAGTCAGAAACCTGTTTCAGGGTATGATCGGTCATAACATGTCCATCACGTCGACCAGGGTATCCATGGCGATGATGGGACTGGACATTTCAGTCCATGCGGTGGCGGCGAAGAGGGTGACGGCCAGCGCCAGCGCCGCAGCCGCAGCAACGCCGCCGGCGTAAAAACGGAGCGGCAACGACAGCACCCCGTCGTCCTCCATCTCCAGCCCGCGAATACGCGCCATGACACTCTCGCCGTCCAGGGGCCGGGGAACGGACTGATGCCTGGCCATCGAGGTGAGGCGATCCAGTTTTTCTACGAAAGCATCCATTCCAACCGTCCTTTCCAGGGCTCCTTGTCGCCCAGCTTGCGCAGCTTCTGTTTGGCCCGGTACAATCGTACCGCAACCATAACCCTGGTCCACCCCATGCGTTGGGCAATTTCTTCCTGCCCGAGGTTTTCCAGGTACATCAACGTCATCGCCATTCTGTCGTCGGCCGGAAGGGTGGCCAAAAGGTCGAAGAGCAACTTGGCCGCCTCGTCCGGATTGCCGGGTGCGGCGTCTTCCTCCCGGGCGAAATCCATGTTTTCGTGCAGGGGAACCTTGTTCTTTTCCCTGTCGCGCTTTTCCCAAAAGCCGTAGCCGGTCAGAGTGGCGATACGGGCCAGCCAGTGCCGGAACGGCGCGTCGCCACGGAATTTGGCCAGCCCCAGATATGCTTCGACAAACACGTCCTGGGCCAATTCCTCGGCCAAACCCGCATCGCGGGTGAAGTTGCGCATCTGTTTCTGCACCGCGACGCTGTGGCGCTCGACAATACCCGCAAACGCATCCTTGTCCCCGTCCAGGGTCGCGGCCACGTCGGCAAGGTCTTGTGCATCGGCTTCGTGCATAACTGCCCCGGACGCTCCCGCGCCGCCATAGGATGGACTCGAACCGCCGCCGCCCAGCCACGCCGGGAGAGGGGCGGCACGGCGACGCCGCGAACCTGCGACGCCGCCGCCCGTCCTCCATTATAGGGGCAAAAGCCTGCCTTGCAACGCTTGTCCTCGCGAATCAGAAGGACGTATCCCGTTTACCAGCAGCCCTTGGGACCACGGGGACCGGGACCATGACGGCCGTGACGGGGGCCGCGCCTGCCTTCACGCGGGCCGTCTTCGTCGTCGTCGCGGTCGTTCCATTCCTTCTTCCAGTCATCCTTCCTTTCGTCCAGCTTGGCGCGCTGTTCGGGGGTGAGGATAGTGTCGAACTGTTCTTTCGCCTTAATGCGGAGGGCGTCCATCTTGCCCTTGGCCGCGCCCATCGCCTCATTCATGGAGATAATCGCGTCGGCGTCCGTGCTTTCCATCTCGCGCAGATTACGGAGGGCCTTGCGGGCTTCGGCCATCTCCATCCGGGCCAGCAGGCCTTCGCGGAAGGTGGCGGTCATGGCGTCGACCATCTGGGTCTTCTGCTCTTCGGTCAGTTCCAGCTCGTCCATAAAGCGCGGGCCGAACATGCCGTGGCCAATCGGTCCCATGCCCATGTCGTGGGCCGGACCCCTGCCCCAATGCCCACGCGGGCCGAAGTCGCGGTTATGCGGACCGGAACGCCCGTCGCGCGGACCGGGGCGGCCTTCACGGGGACCGATATCACGGCCGGGACGCGGGGGAGGCGGGCCATCGCCTTTGCGGGGGCCGTCGCCGGCAAACGCGCTCTGCAGCGTGAGGGCGAGAGCGAGGGCGGCGACAAAGGGAGCGTATTTCCTGAACATGACGTTCTCCTGAGATTTTGATGTAAGGTGGTGCAACAATTCCATCGTTTACGTATACTGGGACCGGTCCGGTTGCGGCGTTTTTCTGAACTCCGCTTACATCTTGGTAGTTCCCGACTGCCGAGGTTTGTTACCGTAAATTGCTATTTTGTACAGTTACTCGGTCGAAAAATTGTTAGATCGTGGCGTCATAAGGAGTTACATATGACCCAAACGCGCCGCATCCGCCTTGGAGCGGTCGAAATCGGCGGCGGCGGGCCGCTCGTCCTTATCGGCGGGCCCTGCGTCATCGAATCGGAAAAGCATGCCAGAAGTATGGCGGAACAACTGGCCCGCATAGCCTCGGACGCGGGCGTCCCCTATGTCTTCAAAGCCTCCTACGACAAAGCAAACCGCTCCAGCGTCGGCAATTTCCGCGGTCCAGGCCTCCGGGAGGGCCTCCGTATCCTCCGGGATATCAAACGCAACCTTGGCGTCCCCGTCCTCTCCGACGTCCACAAGGAAGAGGAAATTCCCGCCGCCGCCGAAGTGCTGGACGTTCTCCAAATCCCCGCCTTCCTGTGCCGCCAGACCGATTTCCTCGTCGCCGCCGGAAAGACGGGAAAACCGGTCAATATCAAGAAAGGCCAGTTTATGGCCCCGTGGGACATGGCGAACGCCGTCGGCAAGGTCGCCTCGACCGGCAACGAGGACGTCGTTCTGACGGAGCGCGGCGCATCGTTCGGATATAACAACCTCGTCTCCGACATGCGCGCCCTCCCCATCATGCGCGCCACCGGCAAGCCGGTCGTCTTCGACGCCACCCACAGCGTGCAACTGCCGGGCGGCCAGGGCACGTCCTCCGGCGGCGACCGGTCCATGGCGCGCGTCCTGGCCCGCGCGGCGGTGGCGGCCGGCGTGGACGGGGTGTTTATGGAAATCCACGACAACCCCGACGCGGCCAAGTGTGACGGCCCCAACATGATCGCCCTCCGGGACATCCCGGCGCTCCTCCAAACCCTGGTCGCGCTCGACCGGGTGGCGAAATCCGATATCGGCAGTGGAGAAAAACAGGCATGAGCAGCAACACCCTGGTCAAACACCGCGCCTCGGAACGGCGCTTCGTCGCCCCGAAGGAAGACTCGGTCGTCTACGTCATCGGCCACCGCAATCCGGACACCGATTCGTGCGTCGCCGCAGCCGCCTACGCCGCCCTCAAGCGGGCCATGGGCCAGACAAACGTCCGCGCCGCCCGCGCCGGCAACACCACCCCGCAGACCGAATACATCTTTGATCGCTTCGGCGTGCCGCTGCCTGAATTCCTGCCCGACCTGATCCCGCGCGTCGACTACTACGACAACCACGGCGCCCAGGCCGTCACGACCGACGTCTCGCTCTGGGACGCGATGTCGACGATGCGCGCCACCGGCATGCAGGCCCTGCCCGTCGTCGACGACGAAGGCTGCTACCACTCGCTCCTCCACTACGGCTTTGTCGCCGAACGGCTGGTGGCGGTGAACAACCCGACCCAGAAGACGGCCATCCAGTCTTCCGTCGACCTTATCGCCGGCGTCCTCCACGCCCAGGCGCTGGTGCTGGCGAATTCGTCCGAGATACGGAAAAGTCCCATCGTGGTGGCGGCGTCGGAATTCGACACCTTCACGCAGATACTCTCGAGCCACGTGCCTGCAAACACCATCGTCATCTCCGGCGACCGGGTCGACGTCATCCGCCACGCGGTCGAAGAAGGGGTGCGGCTCCTCATCGTCACCAACGGCAACATCGTCGATCGCGCGCTTCGGGAAGAAGCGCAGCGGAAAGGCGTCTCCATCCTTTCCTCCTCTTACGACACGTCGACGACGACGCTCCTCATCATCTATTCGGTGCCGGTGTCGGCGATGTCGACGACGGAATTGCGGCCGGTCAACCGCCGCGACGCGATACGGAAAATCGCGCCCCTCCTGTCGGACGCGCCGGGAAAATCGCTGCCTGTCGTCGACGACTCGGGCAGGGTGGTCGGGGTCATCACCGAGTCCGACATCTTCCGCGAACCGAATATCGAAATCATCATGGTGGATCACAACGAGCAGTCGCAGGCGGTGGAAGGCATCGAAAACTACCGCATCCTCGAAATTATCGACCACCACCGGCTCGGCAATCCGCCCACCCGCAACCCCATCACCTTCATTAACAAACCGGTGGGCGCGACCTGCACCATCGTCGCCGAACTCTACCAGGAACGGCGCGTGCCTCTCAGTGAAGCGATGGCGTCGATTCTCCTGTGCGGCATCCTGGCCGATACGCTCATCCTGCAATCGGCCACGACCACCCAAACCGACATCGCCATGGCGGAATATCTCGCAAACATCACCAACCACGACATCGCCGCCCTCGGCAAGGACCTGATCGCCGCCGCCAGCAAGATAAGCGGCCGCACGGCGAAGGAACTCATTCACCAGGACATGAAGGAATACGCCGAGCAGGACATCACCTTCACGGTCAGCCAGATTGAAGTGGAGGATCCGCACGAGGTGCTTGACCGCAAGGCCGAATTCATCGCCTACCTCGAGGCGGAACGGCGCGGCGCGAACCGGCTGTTCTCGGCGCTGCTGGTGACGGATATCACCATCCTGTCCAGCCTGTTGGTGATTTCTGCGGACGAGAAGTTTCTCCCCTGCATCACCCTGCCGCAATACGAGGATTCGGTGTATGAGATGCGCGGGGTTGTTTCGCGGAAAAAACAGGTGATGCCGATTTTGTCGGAGCTGATCGAGGAGTATATGGCGGAATGAGAGTTCAATTCACAATGCACACTTCATAATTCACAATCACTTTTGTCCAAAACTGGATCGTCGTGCGAGTATTACGGTGAGTTCATAGCCACTATAGGGGCGATTGCCCCGGCACAACCTCCCGTTTCTCGCCCGGTTCACTGTTCTCCCGCCGGGGTGACGCTTGGAGGGAGACGCGTCCTCGCGCCTGAAATGCCGCACTCTTCCCCACACGTCACCCCGGCGTCTAAACGGTGAACCGGGAGACGGACGGGAAGTTGTGCCGGGGCAGGCGGGCCGTTCTTTGCTACGGAATTGTAATGTTCAGTAGTGATTCACAAGTATGATCCACTGCGCCACACCACCGACCTAAGCGCCCAGCATGAGCCTGTACTGGCCTACTACCGCGTCCGTTTTGTCGCCATCGACCCGCCCGCCGCGCCCGCGGTTTTTTTTGCGCCTAACGCCAGCGCCTTGGCCGGCCGCGCCGGCGTGGCTGGCGTTGTCTGCCTCGCCGCGGCGGAACGATACGGCGTCTTTTCAGCGCTGCGCGAATCCACTTTGCTCCCGAGAGGAGAGCGACTCCTGACGGTTCGAGCGTCGGTTTTCTCAAGCTTGCCGGCCAGGTTGGCGACGGCTGTGGGATACGGCTGCTTTTGCACATCCTTCTTTATCGCGGCGGGGCGGGTGGCGGCGAGACGAGCGGGCGCGGGCGTTTTAGTCGGCTTCGCCGTTTCGCGGAGATGATTGCCGCTGCGCGGTGCACGGGGCGTGGCCGACGAAGACGTCCTGGCCGGCGGCGTGCGGCCAGGCGTCGCGCGGGCCGGGGTCGTCGCGCGGGGCGGCACGGTTTTGGCCGCCCCTTTTGTTGTCGCATTCATCCTCGCGAGCCGGTCGTTCAGCGAGCCGGCCGATTTTTTGTCGCCGGCCGGACTGGCCGGCGCGCGGGCCGCCCCCACCGCCCCGCCCTGGTTCGCGAGATAGTATTTGGCGAATTCCTTGTCGTGTACCTTGATGTGGCTTTTCAGCCAGTCGAGGGCGGTGCGGGTGATTTTCATGAGGAGGAGCGGATTGTTGCTGCCTTCATCATATTGTTTTTTGAGTTTTTTGTAGCTCTCGACAAAGACCTCGTGCATGTGGTGGTGGGGGGGATATTTGGGGTATTTGCTGCGGGTCTGCAGCTCTTCCTCGGTGGAAAAGTGCTGGATAACATACTTGCCGAGAAAATCCAGGGCATCGCCGACCGTGCTCTCGTCGGGATTGTCGAGCAGAACATCGATCTGCCGAAACAACTCCTGGTGCTGGCTGTCCATAATCGGCACACCAGTCTCGTAGACGGGACTCCACAACATCGCGCTTCCTCCGCTCCCCTCACTGCCGGCTGGTAGAGACTGTCGGGTACGGGGCCGGGTCGTTCCCGGTTCATGGCTGTCGGCGCCGCATTAATCGTGTTCGGGCAGGGTCCGGCCGCTCTCCCACAGCGCGAGGTCCGGCCCAGCCGGGTCCAGTTCGTCCAGGCTGAAAAACACCGACGGCATGCCGAAAGCATAGGGAAGCACCTGGTATTGCTGGAATACTACCCGCACCCCGCCAGGCACCAGGGCCAGGGCGGCGTAGTTGTCCTGGGTGGGGACGAAGCCTTCGGCAAACCAGAGATCATCGTCCTCCGCCATCCGTTCCGGTATTTGCTCGGGGTTGCTGCGCCGCAACGATTCGGCGATGCGCGCCCGCGCGCGCGGCCATAATCTCCAGCGCGACATCCGGATCAGCGAAAATCCTGTCCATGGTCAAACGGCCGCCGCTGCGGCGATCGAACGAGAGGACATCCGTCCGCGCCGTCGGGTGCGCGGCCTTGAACGGAAATGACGACGTCCGGAACACCAGGCTGAGGACGTGATCGGACGGCCGCTCGAGCGCGTACTCCACCGTAATGCCGTCGTCGCCGTCCTCCATGTCGGGATGGACAGCCACACCGGCCAACCCGGCCACCGTTTCGGCCAGGCGCTCCTCCAGCCATTCGCGCACCTGCTGATCGATTGCCTCCACACCCACCTGGGGGTAATCGACAACCATGTTGATGCTGTGCTGGAACGATACCGTCCGTACTTCGCCTGCCGCAGCCGTCGCCGCCACGAGCGTGCAGAACGCCGAAACCGCGATGCAACATCTTGCCGCCGCCGCCCGTATCCGCATACCGTCTCCTCGGTGATAGGGTTATTCGTCCCGAACGATCGTGTGCCGCCCGGGTATTCCTCGGTATTTGCCGGTTTTTTTTTATCGGTCTTTCGCGATTTTTCCTGGCAGACCGTAAAAAATGGTTGAATTTTTTCAGGAAGGGAATACTGTTTTGATAACAAAACTTTGTTCGAAGCAAAAAACGCGGTAAACCGGGCGCGGCGCCCGCGTCGGCGATTGAGGAAGCGTATGCACGAAACGGTCAAGGTAACTCCCGTTCTCGAAGACTATCTCGAGGCGATTTTCAATCTCAGCCGCGACGAACGCGGGGCGCGTTCACGTGATATCGCCGACGCCCTCAACGTGCACAAATCAACGGTAACGTCCGCCCTCAGGGCGTTGAAGCAGATGCAACTGATCCATTATTCACCGTATGAAGCGGTCAACCTCACCGAGGCGGGCAGCAAGATAGCCGCCGACGTGGTGAGGCGGCACGAAACATTGCGCGGGTTTTTCACAGACGTTTTGGGCGTCGATCCCGAGACGTCGGAAAAGGCCGCGTGCGGCATGGAGCACTCCATGCCGCGCGAAATCGTGGAAAAACTTGCCATATTTGCGGAGGAGGTTCGTGATCACCGAAAACAGGAGAAAGCCGAATGAGTGAAATCGTGACGCTCGATACCGTCAAACCAGGCGAAAAAGCCACGGTTGTCAGCATCGACGGTGAGCGGGACATCAAGAAACGCATCAACGAAATGGGCCTGACCCGCGGCTCGGTTGTGGAAGTGGAACGCGTCGCGCCCCTCGGCGACCCGCTCGACATCAAGGTTCGCGGGTACCGGCTGTCGTTGCGTAAAGAGGAAGCGTCAAAGGTAGCGGTGGAAAAACTCTAAAGCATGGTGAAAATGGTTGAGGCCGGGCTTCATGTGGTATCGGGAAAACGGCCTGTCACGACACCGTCCTCCCGGCTGTCAGTTCACCCTTTTTTTCCGCCAGGAATTTGGCCCCTCAAACACTTTTGGCCAGGCAAACTTTTACTGTTCCTACAATCACTGGAGAAGCACCAATGCAGGAGATCACCGTAGCCCTAGCCGGCAACCCCAACGCGGGCAAAACAACCGTCTTCAATGCCCTGACCGGCTCGCGCCAACACGTGGGCAACTATCCCGGCGTCACGGTCGAAAAGAAGGAAGGCACAGTCGAACGGGACGGCGTCCGCTACACCATCGTCGACCTGCCCGGCACCTATTCCCTTTCGGCCAACTCGCCGGAGGAAGTCGTCGCCCGGAACTTCCTCGTCATGGACAAGCCCGACCTGGTGGTCCAGGTCGTGGACGCGTCCAACCTCGAGCGAAACCTCTACCTCGCCACGCAAATCATGGAACTCGGCCTGCCGCTCGTCATTGCCCTGAACATGTTCGACGTCGCCAAGGCCCGGGGCATCGAGTACGACCTGGACCTGCTCCAGACGCTCCTGAAGACCCCCATCGTCCCCACCGTCGGCAACAAGGGCCAGGGCATGGGCGAACTCCTGCAGGCCGTCGCCGAAGCGTCGGGAAAAGCCGCGCCCGAGTATCAGAAGATCAGTTATCCCAAGGAACTCGACAAGCCGATCGCCGACATCGACGCCGCCCTTTCGGGACCGGACCGCGAGCTTGCCAACCGCTATCCGCCGCAATGGCTCGCCACCCGGCTGTTCGAGAACGATCCCGACGTCGCCAGCCACATCAAGGACTCGTCGCTCCTGGACCGCGTGGACGGCCTGCGCCAGGTCTTCGAGAAAGAGAACGACGACCTGCCCGAGGTCCGCGCCGCCGAGGCGAAATACGGCTGGATTTCCGGCCTCTGCACCGAAGCGACCAGGACCACGCCGGAGTCGCGGATCGACATCTCGGACACTATCGACTCCATCATCCTGCACCGGGTGCTCGGCCTGCCGATCTTCCTCCTTCTTATGTACCTGATGTTCCAGCTTGTCTTTACCCTGGGCGATCCGCCGATGGGTTGGATCGAAGACGCCTTCGGCAGCCTCGGCGACTATGTCGCCAGGCTCTGGCCCAAGTCGGCCGACAGCCCGCTCCGCGACCTGCTGGTCGACGGCATCATAGGCGGCGTCGGCGGCGTGCTCGTCTTCCTGCCGAACATCATCCTCCTGTTCCTCGCCATCGCCTTCCTGGAAGGCACCGGCTATATGGCCCGCGCGGCGTTCATCATGGACCGCCTGATGCACAAGATCGGCCTGCACGGCAAGAGCTTTATCCCGATGCTGCTGGGCTTCGGCTGTACCGTCCCGGCCATCATGGGCACCCGCACCCTGGAGAACCGCCGCGACCGCCTGGCGACCATCCTGGTGCTGCCGTTCATGTCCTGTGGCGCGCGCCTGCCGATCTACGCCCTGATCATTCCCGCCTTCTTCCCCGGCCACCTGCAGGCGTGGATGCTGTGGCTCATCTACATCATCGGCATCCTCTTCGCCATCGTCGGCGCGAAGCTGCTCTGGGCCACCCTGTTCAAAGGCGAATCGGTGCCGTTCGTCATGGAACTCCCGCCCTACCGCATGCCCACCTTCCGCGCCGTCATGAACCTGATGTGGGACCGCGCCGGCGAGTACGTGAAAAAGGCCGGCACCATCATCCTGGGCGTGAGCATCCTGCTCTGGGCCATGACCGCCTATCCGAAAAAGCCCGAGTACGACCAGGACTACGAGGCGCAACGCGAAGCGGTCCAGACCAGCTATCTGGAAGGCGCGACCGCCGTCGGCTCGACCCTCGGCATCGACGCGGAAGATATCGCCGTCTGGACCGAAAACGAGGACATGCTGGCCGACGCCCACTCGGAATACTGGGAAACGGAACCCGGCTTCGCCGAAGCCGAAGCCGCCTACGAGGCAAACAAGGCCGGGCTTATGGAACGTTCTTCCGGCCTCGCCATGTTCTCGGAGGCGGTCTCTCGGGTCGACGAAATCGACGAGCATTTCGCCGAAGCGACCGAGGAAGTGGAAGAGGACTCCCATGACTTCCGGGTCGCCGCCAACCTGCGCGAGCAGTCCCTGGCCGGGCTGAACCTGTCGCCCAGCCTTATGGAAGCGGTGCACGTCTACCGCGACGACGTGCGCGCCGCACGGCAGGAAATGAACGAGGAGATCGACAACGCCGAAGCGGCCGAGGAATTGGCCTACTCCATTTCCGGGCGCATCGGCACCTTCCTCGAGCCCATCTTCCGCCCGATCGGATTCGACTGGCGCATCGTCACCGCCATTATCGGATCATTTGCGGCGAAAGAGGTGTTTGTCGCCCAGATGGGCATCGTCTACTCGGTCGGCGAGGCGGACGAGGATTCGGACAGCCTCAGGGACAAGCTGCAGCAGAACTACACGACATTGCAGGCGTTCTGCATGATGCTGTGGGCGCTCCTGTCTGTCCCGTGCGTCGCCACCATCGCCGTCGCCAAGCGTGAAACCGGCGGCTGGACATACGCCATCGGCATGATGATAGGCTTCACCCTGGTGGCCTATGTCGCCTGTTTCATCGTCTACCAGGTCGGCAGCGCCATGGGTATAGGGGTGTAACGACCCGCCGATCACGCGTCGCACATGTGCCGCCGAAACAGGTAAGCCTTGGGCTTTTCACCAGTTCCGGCGGCTTTTTTATAGACTGCCAGTGTAGTCGATATAATCGCGCTTTGCGGGCGCGTGCCATCGGCGAAACATGTTGAGTTGTCGGTGAAATACGGATATAGTATAGATGTACAGCCGCAAGGAGATGTTATGGATAAAACACGCAAATATCAATTTTCGTGGTCGCTCGTGCATCCTGAAACAGAGGAGCCGTACCGCCCCAACCTGGGTACGGGGGCGTCACTTGAGGTTTACCGGCTGTTCCAGTTCGCCCTGCGCGATGTGTTGGAACGCGCTACGGCACGGAAGAGGCCGACACCATATTCCGCGACGCCGGTGAAATGGCGGGCAGGGCATTCTTCGAGCACCATTGCCAGGAGGCAAAGGATGTCAATGAACTCGCCAATATCATCCAGGAAAAGTTCAAGGAGCTGTCGATCGGCATCGTCCGATTCGAAGAGGTGGATCTCGACAACATGACCTTTACCCTCACCGTCGACGAGGATCTCGATTGCAGCGGCCTCCCCGACACCGAGGAGCAGATCTGCGTCTACGACGAAGGTTTGATCAAGGGAATACTCGAGGCGTTCACCGGCAAGAAGTTTTCGGTCAAGGAAATCGACTGCTGGTGCATGGGCGAACGCACCTGCCGCTTCAAGGCCGACATGGTAGGGAAATGATAGCGACCCGCGCACCGACACAACTGCGTAAAGAGACCTCGATGGAAGATCCATCCGCCGCCCAGGCGGTCATCGCTCATATAAAAAAGCTGCTCCTGAGCGGCAAGGCCCCCGAATTGACGCCCGAGCTGGCAGAGTTGCCGGACATGCCGGAAATCCACCAATACCTGGTGGAACTGCGGCGTCAGTTGGGCGGCTATGCCCGGGGCGATTTTTCTGCCGAAGTCAAGCTGCGCGGCGTCATGGCCGGCATGGTCAAGGTCCTGCAGGCCAATATGCGCCACCTGATCTGGCAGATGGAACGGGTCGAGGGCGGCAAGCTGGCGCAGCGCGTCGACTTCATGGGCGAGTTCTCCGTCGCCTTCAACAGCATGGTCAAACAGCTCGACGACGCCCTCACCTCCCTCAGGCTGAAGGAGGAGGAACTGCTCCGCATCACCCACGAACTCCAGCAGGAGGTGGAAAAACGCGGCGCAGCCCTCTCCGCCCTGCAGAAGAGCGAGGAAAACTTCAAATATCTGGCCGAGCACGACCCGCTGACGAACCTCCTGAACCGCCGCTCCTTCTTCGCCCAGGCCGAGGTGGAGATGGCCCGCAACACCATCATGGACAACCCGAGTTGCATCGCCGTCATGGACGTCGACTCCTTCAAGGGCTTCAACGACACCCACGGCCATCCGTCGGGCGACGCGGCCTTGCGGCACATCGCCTCCATCAGTCAGCAGCAACTGCGCAGCAACGACATCATGGGACGGCTCGGCGGCGAGGAATTCATCTTCTTCTTCTCGAACGTCGATCTCGAACAAGGCCGCCTGGCGGCGGAACGCATCCGCGCCGTCATCGCCACCAACCCGGTGAAGGTGGACGGGCGGCGGCTGCCGGTCACCGCCAGCTTCGGCGTCGTCGAAGTCCCGCCCGGCTGCGCCGGCACCGGCAACATCATGGACGCCGCCATGCGCATCGCCGACGAGGCATTGTACGAGGCGAAGGCGGCAGGCAGGAACCGGGTGATGGTCGCCACATTCACCCCGCCGGAACCGACGATTCTCTAGGATTTTTTCATCCCAAACACACACCCTCGCCCCCGGAGGTTGAGAGGGTTGGGGTGGGGGGTCTATCGGTCAGATTTTCGCTGTGCCACAACAAAAAACGAGGGTTTGGGACGTCTTCCTCGATGGCGCTTATGGCGCAGTGCGGGATTTGATTCAAGCCCTCTCCAAAAAAAACTGGAGCGGACGCTCCCGGCGTCCGCTCCCTCCTCTCCCAACGCCACCTTCCGGTGGGGGGTGTATCACCGCGCCGAATTACCACTCGCTCGACACGTCCAGAATGTTTTTCACGTCGCCGCCGGAATTGACGTCCAGCGAATAGCCGAGGCCGAACGAATACAGCTTCACGCCCACGCCGGCGGTAATGCCCCAGCGACCCTTTGAAAAGGAATTGCCGTCGACAAAGGTGGCGATGGCGTTGCCGCCGCTGTAGGAATTTTTCTCATAATACAAACCGCCGCGGAGCGCCATCAGATCAGGCAGAACCTGCTGCTCGACGCCCACCGACAGGCCCCAGGACTTGTTTCTTTCGTTCAGGATGCCGGGCACGTCGGACTTGGTCCGTTCGTACCAGAGATCGCCCAGGAGGAGCGTGTCGTCGGTATACTGGTGCGCCGCGCCGATGCCGATGGAGTAGCGCTCGAGCGAACCGGACCCGGCGTTGGCGCTATAGGCGGCGCGCTCCTTCAGGGAACCCGTCATATAGCCGAGGGTGCCGCCCAGGGTGGTGTCGTCGGAAAAGCGGTACAGGCCGCCCAGCTTGAAATCGCCGCCGATGAACTTGCGGTCGTAATTCTGCCAGATAATCGCGCCCGCGTCGTCGCGGAGCGGTTCCGACTTCATCTTGCCGTTGTACAGGGCGACGCTGACGCCGGCCAGGAGATCGTCCATCAGGTGCAGGCCGTAGGACATGAGGACGCCGGTTTGGTCGCGCTTCATGTCGGTATGGCCCGCGCCGGAATAGTGCTGGGTTACGAGAAGCGCGCCCACCGCCTGGTTCGGACCCGCACGGCGGGACCAGCGATCGAGGTTGACCGCGCCGCCGATTTTGAAAGTGGTCTGGGTGGTGTCGTCGTAGCCGTCGTCCAGCCAGTCGAAGCCAAGCGACGCATCGGCGGCGGTGCCGCAGAATGCGCCCAGGGCCGCCGGGTTGACGCCCAGGGACGCCACGCCGTCCGCGAGACCGCGCCCGGCGCGGCCCATGGCGGCGGAGCGGGTACCGATGGGCGATACCTTGCCGAGGTTGCGGTAGGTATTGACGTAAAATTCGCCCTCCTCCGAATGCGCGGAGAAATGCGTCACGAGGGCGATGGCGATGCAAAGGCCGAGCCGCGCGCAGATGGGGAGTCGCGTAGACATAGTGAAATCCCGTCCAAAATAACCATGCTTTCGTGGCTTACTTGCGGACGGAGACGGATTTCTTTCAATAATTTTTTGCCGGTGACGGAAGTGCGGTGCGTTTTTTAGGAGAATCTTCACCCAGGGGAAATCAATCGAACAGGGAACCCTGGCGCTCGAGGAGCTCGCTCGGCTTCATGCCGACGCCGAGGCGGAAGAGGATGCGCTCGACCGACCGGCTCTCGACGCAGTCCGAGAACAGGCCCTTGGGGACGCCCCGCACCATGGAGATCATGGTAGCGTGGCTCCTGCCGCCATAGATGCGGCCAAGCTCGCCCCAGCGCATGCCCAGAAGCCTCCGGCACAACACGACGCCGACGCCGCGCGCGCGACGGAGCACCCCGGCCCTGCCGCGGCCGAGAAGCGCCTCGGGCGAGACGCCGTATTCCTCGGAGACGACGGAGACGATGTCGCCCCAGACCAATGCGGACCGGCCGACCCCTACCGGGCCGACGTCCAGGGCCATGCGGACGCAGCCAAGGGTCGGCTCCATGCCGCCGACCGCGACCAGGGCGGAAAGACGGCTGACAACACCCTCGATGCGGCGGACATTGCCGCCGAGTTCGGAGGCAAGGACATTCATCACCTCGCCCCCGAGCTCGACCCCCCGCTCCCGCAGCTTGCGGGCGAGCAATTCGCGCCGCATGGCATCGTCGGGAAGCGAAAGGCGGTCGACAAACCCCGCGCCCAACCGGTCCCGCAGGCGAACGTCGAGGCCGGTCAACTCGTCCGGGCCAACGGTGGCGGCGAAAAAGCATTGCCTGCCCGTCGCGTCCAACTCGTCGACAAGCGCCAACAGTTCGGCCTGGGTCGCCGATTTGTTCCCCTCACCCAGAACCTGCAACTGGTCCAGGACCAACACGTCGCAGGCGCGATATCCGGCACGGAACTCTTTGACCTTGCCGCCGGCGTGCGCAGCCACGAAATCGGCGACAAACCGCTCGCCCGTCACATACACCACCGCCGCGCCGGGGCGGTTCTGCCGTATCTCGTGGGCTATGGCCTGCATGAGGTGGGTCTTGCCCACGCCGTGCTCGCCGCAGAAGAATACCCGGTCATACTCACCCGCCTTTTCCGCCGCCCGCAGGGCGACCGCGTGGGCGAGGCGGTTGGACGCACCGACGACAAACGTGTCGAAGGTGAAGTCCGGGTTCAGATCCATCCCGAATTCCACCCGGCGGGCAGGCGTGGGCGGCGTAAAGACGGGGGCGGGTACAAAGACCGCCGCCTCCTCCTCGGCCCTGGCCTGTTCTTTGCGGAAGCTGCCGTAGAGATGCGGCGCAACCACCACCTGCACCCGCACCGGCCCGCCGACGGCCGCCCCCGCGGCCTCGGCCAGGACGGCGGCGTAGCGCGTCTCTATCCAGCCTTTGAAGAAACGGTTCTTGACGCCAAGCTCGACCACTTCCCCGGTGCAGGAAACGACCTCCGAGCCCGCAAACCACTGCTCGTACAGAGCCGGCGGCATGCGCTCGCGCAACGCTTCCTGCAGGTGAATCTGTATTTCTTCAGCTACAAAAGACAATACACCCCCCTTCCCTCTTCGAGGGAATTTCGCAGAGACAATTTTTCGACTCATTTTTTGCTACAATGGTATGATTACGGTACAGACCGCGCAGCGGTGGTTTCCCCTTCTTGCGGTGTACTGATTACGGG
>JAJQBO010000084.1 GCA_021203245.1 Planctomycetaceae bacterium | reverse complement strand
GGTCGAAGAAGTGGGTGCAGGCGTCACCGGCCTTGCGCCCGGCGACCGCGTCTGCATGGAACCGGGCATCCCCAACCCCGCCTCCCGCGCCGCCAAACTGGGCCTCTACAACCTCGACCCCGACGTGGTGTTCTGGGCCACGCCGCCTGCTCACGGCTGCCTTATCGAAGAGGTTATCCACCCGGCCGAATATACCTTCAAACTCCCGGAATCGATGTCGCTTGCCGAGGGCGCGATGATCGAGCCGCTGGCCATCGGCCTGCAGGCGGCCAAGAAGGCCCGTATCGCCCCCGGCGACGTCGGCGTGGTCATCGGCGCCGGCACCATCGGCATCATGTGCGCCCTGTCGGCACTGGCGGGCGGCTGCAGCCGGGTCTATATCACCGACGCCAAGGCGGAAAAGCTGGCCATCGCCGGCAGCTACGACGGCATTATTCCCATAGACATCACCACGGAGGACCCGGTGGCGCGGGTGATGCGGGAAACGGACGGCTGGGGCGCGGACGTGGTTATGGAAGCCGGCGGCGCGCCGCAGGTGTATCCCGGCTTTGTCGACTACGGTTGTCCGGGCGGCATGGCGGTGCTGGTGGGGATTCCCATCGACCCGGTGCCCTTCGACATTGCCCGCATCCAGGCCAGGGAAATGGAATTCGCCTCGGTATTTCGCTATGCCAATATGTACCCCCGCGCCATCAATCTTGTCGGCTCGGGGAAGATCGACGTCAAGCGCCTTATCAGCAAAATGTATCCGCTTGAGCAGGCTGTCGAAGCCTTCGATCACGCCGCCCGGCTGGAGCCGGATGTGGTGAAAATCCAAATCGAGCTGTGAGCTGTTGAGCCATGGAGAAAAACAACATGTCCTATATCGACACCATTTTCGGCCTGACCGGAAAGGTCGCCATCGTCACCGGCGGCGGACGCGGCATCGGCCAGGTCATCGCCCGCGGCTTTGCCAAGGCTGGCGCCGAAGTCGTCATTCTCAGCCGTTCCGGAGCGGACGAGACGCTCGAACTCATCAAAAAGGACGGCGGCAAGGCGTATTATATCGCCACCGACGTCACCAAGGAGGAAAGCGTCGACGCCGCGATGGCGGAGATTCTGAAGCGGTCCGGCTCCATCGACATCGTCTTCAACAACGCCGGCATCTGCAAACACCAGACCACCCTCGAAGCCTCGATCGCGGACTTCCGCGAAGTCGTCGACGTCAACCTGACCGGCGAATACATCGTGGCGCGGGCGGCGGGACGCATCATGATCGAACGCGGCATCAAGGGCTCCATCATCAACATGGCCTCCATGTCGGGCGGCATCGTCAACGTCCCGCAGTGGCAATGCTCCTACAACGCCTCCAAGGCGGCCGTCATCCACATGACCCGCTCGCTTGCGGCGGAATGGGCGGAGCACGGCATTCGGGTCAACTCCATCAGCCCCGGCTACATCGGCACCCCCATGTCAGCCGATACGCCGCAGGAACTGCGCGACGCCTGGATGCCGCTTATTCCCATGCACCGCATGGGCAAGCCGGAGGAACTCATCCCGCCCATGCTCTACCTCGCCTGCGACGCCGCCGGATACACCTCGGGAAGCGACGTGGTCGTCGACGGCGCCTATACCTGCCTTTAGGATGATGGACCGATTTGCCGCGCGGCGGTCGGTCCTTCATTTTGGCTGGATAGTTTTACACTTTACGTAAAGTTTCGCGGAATCAAATGTCATCGCATCGTCGTGAAGGGAAGCCGCCCGTGGCCGCCGACTCTAAACTGGAACTCCGTAACATCTCCAAGTCATTCCCCGGCGTCCGCGCCCTGGACGGCGTCAACCTCGCCCTGCGCGCGGGTACCGTGCACGCCCTGGTGGGCGAAAACGGAGCGGGAAAATCGACCCTGATGAAGATCCTGGACGGCGTGCATCAACCCGACGGGGGCGAGATACTGCTGGACGGCAAGGCCATCACCATCGCCAGCCCCATCGAGGCGCGGCGTTACGGCATCGCCATGATCTTCCAGGAACTGACCTACGTTCCCGATCTCACCATCGCCGAAAACCTCTGTCTCGGCGATTGGCCGAGGGGCAGGTATGGCGTGGATTGGGTGGCTCTTCGGAAAAACGCGGCGGCGCTTCTTCGCAAGGAAGGCCTGTCCTATCCCCACGACACGCTGATGCGCAGCCTGAGCGTGTCCGATATCCAGATGATCGAAATCCTGAAGGCGGTCAACCACAACGCGCAAATCGTTATCATGGACGAGCCGACCTCCGCCCTTACCGATCGCGAGGTGGAGAATCTCTTCCTGAAGATCGCCGACCTGAAATCGCGCGGGGTCGCCATCGTTTATATCTCCCACAAGATGGACGAAATCTTCCGTATCGCCGACGAAGTCACCGTGCTCCGGGACGGCCAGTACATCAAGACCATGCCCATCGCCGAAGTCACCGAGGATGCGCTCATTGAACTCATGGTCGGCCGCAAGCTGGAAAACCAGTTCCCCAAGGAGGCGGTGCCGCTGGGGGACGAAGTGTTGCGGGTGGAGGGATTGCGGGTCGACGGCGTGTTCCAGGATATCAACTTCACTCTGCGCGCCGGCGAAATTCTCGGCTTCTTTGGCCTCATGGGCGCGGGCCGCACCGAGATCATGCGTTCCATCTTCGGACTCGACCGCTACGACGGCGGCCATATCTTTATCGAAGGAAAACCCGCTGTCAACCGCAGCGTCTCCGAGAGCGTGCGCGCCGGCGTGGCGATGCTGACCGAGGACCGCCGCCGCTCCGGCATCATTCCCATGCGGAGCGTCCGCGAAAATACCACCATCTCCTCGCTGGGGCGCTACTACCGCAGCGGCCGCTATTACAAGGCCAGGGAACAGCGGGAGGTCGAGGAAGCCTGCGCCTCCATGCACGTCAAAACCCCGTCCCTGGACGCCCACATCGCCACCCTCTCCGGCGGCAATCAGCAAAAGGTATTACTGGCCCGCTGGCTCCTGTGCGAACCGCGCGTCCTTATCCTGGACGAACCCACCCGGGGCATCGACGTCGGGGCCAAGAAGGAGATCTACCAACTGATGACCGAATTCGCCCGAAAGGGGAACGGCATCATCATGGTGTCGTCGGAAATGCCCGAACTCATCGGCATGTGCGACCGCATCTATGTTCTGCACGAGGGCAGGCTGACGGGCGAACTGTCGCGGGAGGAGTTTTCCCAGCAGGCCATCATGAACCTGGCTATCCAGTAACGAATGTATAGAGGAACCGTCCGAACCATTCCAACGCATCCCGTGGAGAAAAATGCCATGCGCGAGGGCTTCAGTTACCGGCGTATCATGGAGCGATACAGCCTGGTTCTTATCCTGCTCCTGTTCATGCTCGTGTGCTCGGTCCTGAACGAAACGTTCATGACCAGAACCAACATGCTGAACGTGCTCAGGCAGCAGTCGGTCATTATCATCCTCGCCATCGGCGAAATGGTGCTCATTATCAGCGGCATGCTGGACCTTTCGGCCGGGTCGGTCCTGGCCCTGTCCGGCGTGCTGTCCGTGAGCACCTACAAGGCGACGGAAAGCATGATGCTGGCCATCTCGGTCGGCATAGGCGTGGCCGTCATCTGTAATATCCTGAACGGCATCATGATCACCTACTACAAGGCTCCCCCCTTCATCGCCACCCTGGCCATGCAGGCGGTGGCCCGGGGCGCGGTGCTGTTCTACTGCAAGGGCGTGAACATCTACCGCATCGGCGACTTCACCGTCATCGGCCAGGGATCGTTTTTGGGCATCCCGAATCCGGTGTATATTTTGGCCGCGGTCATTCTCGTCATGATTTTCATAATGCGAAATACCCGGTTCGGCCGCTCCGTCTACGCCGTCGGCGGCAACGAAGAAGCAGCCAACGCCGCCGGCATCAGCGTCCACAGCGTCAAGATGCGCGCCTTTGTCCTGAACGGCGTCCTAGTGGGAATCGCCGGCATCATCTTCATGTCCCGCGTCAACGGCGGCGTCCCCAACGGCGGCATGAACTACGAATTCGACGCCCTCACCGCCACCATCATCGGCGGCATCAGCTTTTCGGGCGGCACCGGCACGGTGTTCGGCACCGTCGTGGGCGCTTTCCTGGTGGGCTTCCTCAACAATATCATGAACCTCCTGTCCATCAACTCCTATATCCAGCAGATGGTGCGGGGCATCATCATCGCCGTCGCGGTCATCTGGGATATTTATTCCAAGAAGCAAAAGACCTACAACCTGAAAACCGCACGCAGGGATCAGGGCCGGGAGGGAGGCGCGTCGCAGGCTACCGTCGCCCGGGGCCTCCTCATCGGCGTCAGTCTTATGACCCTGTTCAGTTCGCTGTAGGTTTATATCGGTATCTTCCACAAATACTCCCCGGACGCTTCCGGCGGCTTGGCGTCGCCGGGACGGGGTCTCCATCGCAGGATCAAGGAGAAGCAAATGAGAAGAGTGGCTATTGTGCTGATGTTCGCGTTCGCGCTGGTCGTCCCCTTCCGGGCCGCGCAGGCGGGAGAAAAGAAGCGGGTCGCCTATATCGCGCGCAACCTTTCCGACCAGTTCGCCGCCTGGCTGGCGGACGAAATGAAGAAGGGCGCGGAAAAATACGCGGACACCTTCACCCTGGACATCATGGATTCGCAGGAGAACAACGAGAAGCAAAACGGTATGATCGAAAATGCCATCGCCATGAAGTACGACTGCATCATCATCCAGCCGAACGACGGCGAATTGCAGCGTCCTTATGCGCAAAAGGTGCTGGAAGCGGGCATCTTCTGCATCACCACGAACGCCCGCATTCCCGATCTCCCCGGCGCGTCGTCCGTCGACGCCGACCCCTACGAGCAGGGCGCGGCATTGGCCCGGGACGCCCTCAAGCGCGTGCCCCAGAACGCCCGCGTCGTCCTCCTCAGTTGCATGCCCGGGAACCTCCATACCACTTCCCGTTATAACGCCTACCACGAGGTTTTCCTGAACGAGCGTCCCGACGTCACCCTGCTGGCCGAGGCCGTCTCCGAGCGCCCGGACGAAGGCATGTACATGTCCATCGCCGAAGACTGGATTCAGTCCTATGGGCATTTCGACGCCGCTCTGACCGTGGCCGACGCCATCGCCCTGTCGTTTCAGGAAGTGGTGAAGGACGATCCGCGCTTCAAGGACCTGATCACCTACGGCGTCGACGGCTTGCCGCACGCGCTTCTGGCGGTCAAGGACGGCAAATACACCGCCACCGTCATGCAGAACTGCGTCGACCTCGCCACCCTGAACATGAAGGCTGCCTACGAATTGCTGACGGGTAAGAAGGAAGTGTGCGAGTACAACATTTCCGCCGATTTCATCGACGCGTCGAACATCGACGAATACCTCAAGCTCTACGTGCAGTATGGCCTGCTGACCCAGGAAGAGGTCGACAAGCACATGTAGGATCGGGTATCCTTACCTACGACGAAATGAATTTTGAAATGATTGCGGGCCGGATCCCTATGGATTCGGCCTTTTTCCGTACCATTTTCCCCATCGCCAGCCCCACACTTCACCCCGGCGGGACCTGCCGCTCACACCCGAATAAAAACCAATACCGCAATTTTATGCAAGAGAAGGAAATCCGTAACGATATGCTGGCAGCTCGGAATCATTGACGAAGGAGAGCGCTATGCATCGGAATCTTTTCATGAATCAAGTGGACGCTTTTTCCACAGTTCTGCTCTGGTAATCCGCCAATGTTTTCATAAAGGTCGCTTGAGGCTCTATGGAAAAGAAGCTCCGCCATGCCTACCCTGAAATGGTAAAGAACGGTTTCCACACGTAAAAGTGGTACCGCTGTTCGCAATGATTTAACGGGATGGCGAATGGGGAGGTCCATATAAAGCCAAATCCACCAAGGCGTGGGGCCGTTGGCGGATGTTAGCGTGTAAGATGGCATCCCCTAGGGGACTCGAAGTTGCATTTAAGATATTGATATTTCAATATTTAATAATAGGCTTCATGAATTATACCCATGAAAATACCCACAATAATAGGGGCTTAGTACGGACTTAAAAACTACACGATGGATAATTTCGGATAACCGACAAATTCGGGCAAAATTTCGGCCATACCTTTCGCGCCGTAGCCACTCGGTCGACGCACTTGCCAAGCACACAATCCGTTTATGAAAAAATCGACGCCTCCACCTCACGGATTCTTTGTCACCATTCGTATGCAACTCCCATGTCCAGTGGCGACAAATACCGGCTCGATGTTTAGCAGGTCATTTTTAAACCTACCTAACATTTCTACGTTGGGTACTTGCGTGTGGTCGAATGACACCACCTCGTTTTTCCAATCACCTTCGATAATCTTGCCGTGTCCTTCCCCAAACTTGAACATCAAGTCGCTACTGAAGAATAGGCCGCGCGTCCGCTCAAACAGCAGCAGCCCGTTTTCAAGATGAGTTTCAGAAGGATACGCAATGCATAGGAAATCCCCGTTCCCAGCCTTAAAAGAATCTCCACCCTTTTTGACAAGAGTAGGAATGGAAAAGCCAAACCCAGAAACTTCCCGTGCCGTTAAAGAAGAACATACCAAGGTGGCTTCGGGGAATGCGCGAGCGATAATCTCGATGCCGCCGCATTCGTCGGACTCGAAGTGCGAGGCAAAGACGTACTTTAGCGATCGGCCGGCAAGCAAAGTGTGTATCTCTGGCACGATGCGTTCTGCCTGGGCTGCATTGCCGGTGTGCACAAGTAAAGGCTCATCAGATAGCAGTAGATACTGATGAAACGAAAGATCGATTGGCGGAATATACGCTGAAAACTGGTATAGTTCCGGGAAAATCGACGTCATAAAAAAAGTCCTTTCAATCGAGTGGGTAAATTTGGGTACTCATAAATAACCAGAAAAAACGCAAATATTGCAGGTCAATTTAGGATTACCACGCAATAATATTATATACCACCCACCACCCATAAAAAAGTGGAAAATATTCTATCCACGTTTCTTAGGTGTGTGCGTATTCTTATCACGCGCTGAAGGCGCACCAACTCGGCGGTTGGTGGCGAAAGCGGCTATGCCGCGTCGACACACTTGCCAAGCACACATTCAGGGATTGACGGTCGCTGCATTCACCACGTACCACGACATCAGGAGACCGACAATGTGCTATTCACACCACCTAAAAGCTCAATTGGACGCCACGGAAATAATCAGCGTACCACACCGACCTTTCAGCACCCGCTCAAGAGGCGGCACGAGTCGGCTGATTCGTCCACATCGTCCTCTCGACCAATGTTGAATAACGACGTTCAACAGCGTTCTCCAACGGCTCTTGTAAGGCGTTTAACGGTGTGATATAATGACTATCGCATCGATGCTTGTTGGTCAACAGGTGTGGGGAAAATGGATTTATTATGGAGAATAAAGCCTATTAAAATTATATAGTCCGCTATGCGCACAATCGCCCCCGAATCTAGACAATTCGCTATTTTTGTGCGTAAAACCTCATGCAAGCACAGTGTACGTCGTGGACCCCGTCTTGGCGGTGGTCAGTCGTGCTTGCATGGGTTATCTAGAACCTGGGGGCTGCGACCAGACGCCGCCTTTTTCTATTACTCGTAGAAAAAGAGCGGCGTCGTAGCTCAAGGAAGGGTTCACGCTATGGGTAAAATACCTAATGAACTACGCGAGACAATCGCGAATAATATTCGTACATGTAGAGCAAAAAAATTTCCCGGTCGCGGTGGCGGGAAGAAATGCGCCGAAGCATTCACCCAATATCTTAGAGATAAGGGAATACTGGGTCTTCATGGCAGACCAGCCAACGTTAGCCCGCAGCAGTGGTCGCCCTGGGAAAGAGGGATGCGGACGCCGGACGAAATCCGGCTCCAACAGATAGCCGAATTTTTTAATGTGACAGTTGAGGATTTGCGGAGAGATACCAGAACGCCGCCGGCGTCCCCTCCACCGATGGCCGAGCCACCACCGCCATTTGGAATAGGTGGGCCAATCCCCGGTCTTGATGTCGCACCGCTGCCGGGATGGCAACCCGATCCGCCCGGCAGTCCCGCCAGCTTTTTCTGGCTTGCCCGGCATTATGATTCGATGCTCCAAACCCACGGGTTCCGAATTGACAGGCAGTCGTTAGAGTATCTCGCCGCAAAAATTCGTAATTTGCCCTAGCAATAACTACACGACGCCAGCGGCTTGTTGAGCCGCTGGCATTTCTTGCACTACCGTTCCATAAATAACTTATTGAGACGGTGGCGTCGGGCGAAATGCTTGACTATGCCGCAATACGGCCATATCATGAGTTTATTCTCAGGGCGGGGTGAAAGTCCCCACCGGCGGTAACTCCCATTATGGAGAAGCCCGCGAGCACCCTTTATGTGAAAGGTGCAGATCTGGTGTAATTCCAGAGCCGACGGTGAAAGTCCGGATGGAAGAGAATGTGTAGAAGTGCGATTTTTACGCGTTGGTATACGATAGTCATTTCCGCGTTTTTCGCTTCATACACCCCTTCCCGGTATTCGCTCTGATTCCTAATATTCCTGCAAAAAGGAGAGATTAATGTGCCAGGAAAAGGAATCAATGGCTTCAAAGAGTCGCGTTCAACAGGCGCTTGACGCGCTGCGCTCTGGCAACGGTGTTATCGTGATCGATGACGATGAGCGCGAAAATGAGGGAGACCTTATTTTCCCTGCCGAAACATTAACTGAGAGTCAGATGGCACTGCTCATTCGTGAATGCAGCGGCATCGTCTGTCTGTGCCTCACGCCTGAAAAAGCCGCTGAGTTGCGATTGACCCCTATGGTTGAAACGAACACAGTAAATATGGTACTGCTTTTACCCACAGTATCGAGGCTGCGCAAGGCGTCACCACCGGCGTCTCTGCGGCTGATAGGGTCAAAACTATCAAAACCGCTGTTGCTAGGAATGCACTGCCGGGCGACTTGAATCGCCCAGGCCACGTTTTCCCACTAATCGCTCGACAAAATGGAGTCCTCGAAAGGGACGGACATACTGAGGCTACAGTTGACCTCATGAAGTTGGCAGGTCTAGAACCTGCGGGTGTTCTCTGTGAATTGACTCTCCCGGATGGACGCATGGCTAAACTACTTGATATTATGGAATTCTCACGCCGTGAAGGCATTCCTGTTGTGTCGGTGCGAGAGATCATAGCTTTCCGCCGAATCAAGGAGTGTGCATAAAAGCTATGTTTTTTTCTAACCTCGTTGGCTTTTTTGCGCTAGCAATATGAGGATTTATAAAACATACGGTATCATAATTGCGGTGAAATAAAAACCGCCAGCGATTCAACATGGCCGCTGGCGGTTTTTCAGTATCACGCTATCAAAAAGAACGCAATCAATTGCGACTAATACCACGCCGATGCCGTTCGTTGTCCCTGTTCATCGTCTGTTGCTGGTTAAAATACTGTTCAAGTTTTCGGCAAGCGGCTCCAAGCGCCGATACAACCCGCTCA
>JAJQBO010000181.1 GCA_021203245.1 Planctomycetaceae bacterium | reverse complement strand
GTCGCCGGGCGGCGGCGAGGGGCGGGTGTTCCAGCCGCGCGCCCTCGACGAGGTGGAACGGGAATTCGTCAAAGCCACCCTGGAGCACTACGGCGGCGCGCGCGCGAAATCGGCGGAAGCGCTGGGCATCAGCGAACGGTCACTCCGCGACCGCATCAAGCGGTGGCAGGAGGCGGGGCTGCTGGGGGAGGTGTAACCTGCCATGACGACGGACGAGCGGGTCGACGACGCGACCGACATGGTGGTGCCGGGGTACGAAGGCGATCCCATGGGCATGCGCACCGTGTTCCAGGAGCGCACCTCCGAGCGGGAGATCATCCTCGTGATCACGCCGGACCGGATGCGCGCCTATATGCGGGTCGTCCCCACCCCCGACTACTCCGGCCTGACCCGCGAGACGGTGGAGGCGGTGCTGGCGGCGGCCGGCGTCACCCACGGCGTCGTCCAGGCCGGCATCGACCTCCTTATCGCCATCCAGAACAGTTCCGAACCCTATAACGGCTTTTTCCAGGTCGCGCGCGGCGACCCCATGCGCACGGGCGAGGACGCCAGCATCGAATTCCACGTCCAGCCCACCAGCCTGGAGGCGCGCTACGACGAAAACGACGACGGCGGCATCGATTTCAAGCAGTTGAACCTTATTGAAAACTGCTTCGCCGGCCAGCGCGTCGCCAGCATCATCCCGCCCGGGCCGGGCCGCCCCGGCATCGACGTCTTCGGCGAGGAAATCCCGCCCCAGCCGGGCCAGCCGGTACTGGTGCAGCCGGGACCGGGCATCCTCATGTCGTCGAACGGGCGCGACTTCACCTCGGAAATCGAGGGACGGCTCGTCTTCGACGACAACGTCCTGTCCATTTCACCCCTGCTGGAAATCGCCCGCGACATCGACTATTCGGTCGGCAACGTCGATTTCGTCGGCAAGGTGACGGTCAAGGGATCGCTCCTGGACGGCTTCTACATCAACGCGAAGCGGGGCGTCGAACTCCTGGGCGACATGGGCGCGGGGCGGATTACCTCGGAGGGGGACGTCAAGATAACGGGCGGCATCAAGGGGAAGAACGCGGCCATCATCACCTGCCGCAACCTCGAGGCCCGCTACATCGACGACGCCACGGTCGAGGCGTCCGGCGACGTCACCGCGACGAAGGAGATCATCAACTCCAGCGTCAAGGCGCTCGGCCGGGTGACGACGAGCGGCGCGATCATCGGCGGCGTGGTGTGCGGCTTCCAGGGGGTGGAGGCGGATACGCTCGGCTCGGAAATGGGCGTCACCACCTGGGTGATGTCCGGCCTCGACTGGACCGAGGAAAACCGCAAGGACGAAATTCGCGGCCAACTGGCCGAATATCTCGACCGGGTGCAGTCGGCGAAGGTGCTCCTCGACCCGCTGTTCGTCAGCACCGAAATCACGGCGCGGCTCGGCAGCGAACAGAAGTCGATGCTGGCCGACCTTATCTCGGAACTCCGCGACCTGCGGGAACTCATGACCGAACTGCTGGAAGAGCGCACCCGCATCGAGAGCCGCGACCAGATCGGCATCGTCAACCAGATAAACGTCCGCAAAATGCTCTACATGGGCGTCAACACCCGCTTCAGCGAGGTGGACGGCTCCATAAAGGACGCGGTCAAGGGGCCGGTGACGGTCCTGCAGGACACCCAACGCGACACCCTCGAATTCGCCGCCTGGGTCAATTTGCCCAAGCCGGAGAAATCGGTGTCCGACCTGCTCTCCGAGGCGGACGAGGCCACCGGCGGCGTCCGCCGGCGCAGGCAAACGGCGGAGACGGGCGGCTTCGACAGCGTGGACGCCCCGGAAGGCGGCGACACGATGGATCAAACGGAACAGATGGAATAGGCGGGCTCGCCGGACAGCGCGCCCGGCGCGGAAAACGCGTACCTTCTCGCAGAGCAATTGGAGAGCCATGGCGAAAACCCAGGGCAGTAAAAACAAGATTGCGGCGCCGTCCCTGGACGCGGCTCTTGAACAGATTCACAAGCAATTCGGCGCCGGCGCGGTCATGCGCCTGGGCGAGAACTCGGCCACGGCCATTCCCTCCATCCCCACCGGTTCGCTCGGCCTCGATCTGGCCATCGGCTCGGGCGGATTTCCCCGGGGCCGCATTATCGAAATCTACGGGCCGGAATCGTCCGGCAAGACGACCCTCGCCCTGCACGCGGTCGCGAACGCCCAGGCCGAGGGCGGCGTCGCCGCCGTCATCGACGCCGAACACGCCCTCGACCCGGCCTACGCCCGCAAGCTTGGCGTCAACCTGGACACGCTCCTCGTCTCGCAGCCGGATTCGGGCGAGCAGGCCTTGGACATCTGCGAACTGCTGATCAAATCGAACGCCGTCGACCTGGTGGTCATCGACTCGGTCGCCGCCCTGACGCCCCGGGCCGAACTGGAAGGCTCGATGGGCGACACCCACGTGGGCCTGCAGGCGCGGCTGATGAGCCAGGCCCTTCGCAAACTCACCGCCGCCGTCAATCGCTCGAATTGCGTCATCATCTTCATCAACCAGATTCGCATGCAAATAGGCGTCACCTTCGGCAGCCCGGAGACGACGCCGGGCGGACGGGCGCTGCGGTTCTACGCGTCGCTGCGGCTGGATATCCGCCGCATCGAAACGCTCAAGGGCCAGGACGGCGCCAAGGGGAACAAGGTGCGGGTCAAGGTGGTGAAAAACAAGGTCGCGCCGCCGTTCCGGCAGGCCGTGTTCGACATCCTCTTCAACCAGGGCATCAACGTGCCGGGCGAGCTGGTCGACCTGGGTCTGGAACGGAAAATCCTCACCGCCAGCGGCTCGTGGCTGTCCTACGGCGAGACGCGTCTCGGTCAGGGCCGCGACAAGGCGGCGGAATTCCTCGCCGCCAACCCGGATATGGCGGCGGAAATCCGCGCCGGCATCGTCGGGGCCGAACGGGTCGTCGGCGAGACGAAAGACGAATGATTCGCCCCGGCGCAACGGATTCCGTCCCCGTGCCGACACACCATTACATAATCTCTTGCTTCCTCATCTCGTAAGGAATTCTATGCGCCGTATACATGCTTTGCTGTTTGCCGTTACGCTGGTGCTTTCCGCCGGCGGCGTCCGTGCCGCCGAATCCGTCCTCGCGGGCGCGGGCGATCTGGCCGATTTCCGCCAGGTCATCGCCGACGCCAAGCGGACCGTCTTCCCGTCCGTCGTCTTCCTGATGCCCATCACCGAACGCTACGACGGCGGGCTGAAGGAAAAGGCCCAGGTGGCCGGCTCCGGCGTCATCATTTCGCCCGACGGCGAAATCGTCACCAACTGGCACGTCGTCGACAAGGCGGTGGAAATCCGCTGCCTCCTCTACGACGGCTCCGCCCGCCGCGCCGCCATCATCGGCGTCGACAAGGACACCGACCTGGCGCTCCTCAAGCTCGAAGGCGACGGCGGTCCCTATCCCTTCGCGAAGCTGGGCGACAGTTCCACCCTCGAAGAAGGGCAGGTGGTGATGGCCATGGGCGCGCCGTGGGGGTTGTCGCGGTCGGTGTCGATGGGCATTCTCTCCTGCGTCGACCGGTTCCTCTCGGGCCAGGGCGGCGGCTACAACCTCTGGCTCCAGACAGACGCCTCCATCAACCCGGGCAATTCCGGCGGGCCGCTGATCAACACCGACGGCGAAGTGGTGGGCATCAACTCGCTCGGCATGTTCTTCGGCGGCGACATGGCGTTCGCCATCCCCGCCGACACGGTCAAGCACGTCACCGACCGGCTGCGCCGGGACGGCAGGGTCGTCCGCGCCTGGACCGGCCTGCACCTGCAGCCGCTGAAGGATTTTGAAAAGAACATCTTCTACGAAGGCGAGACCGGCGTCCTCATCGCCGGCGTCGACCCCGATTCGCCCGCCGCCGGCGCGGGCGTCCGGGTCGGACAGCTTCTCCTGTCGGTGAACGGCCGCGAGGTGCGGGGCATCAACCACGAGGACATCCCCGGCATCACCCTGCTCCTGTCGGAACTGCCCATCGGCGAGGGCGCGATCCTGACCCTCAAGGCGAGCGCCGAAAACGGCGGTCCGGTTTCGGACGTGGTGGTGACGCCGATGGAAAAGGGCCAGGTGGAAGGGGGCGACTTCGACTGCCGCCGCTGGAACATGACCATCAAGGCGATCAACGAATTCGCCACCCCGATGCTGCATTTCTTCAAAAACAGGGGCGTCTATATCCAGGCGGTCAAGCACCCGGGCAACGCCGCCAGCGCCGGTCTGCGGCGGGGCGACATTATCCTGGAAATTGACGGCGTGCCGGTGGACGATTTCGACGCCGCCAAGGCCATGTACGAGACCATCGTCGCGGACGAGGCGCGCGAAAAGAAGGTGGTCTTCACCGTGCTGCGGGCCGGCCTCAAGAACTACCAGGTGCTGGATTACGCGCCCCGCTACGGGCAGGATTAATTCTCCGAGAGAGGACACGACCATGAGTTCCGGATCGGTGCGGCTGCATGTGCCGCTTGACCTGCACGGTCACGAAGACCCGCCCGACGGCGGCGGCCGCGAGGCTATCCCCGAACCGACCGACGAAGCCGCCGGCCGGCCGGGTGCGTGCGCGGCCGGCACCGCCGGCAGGCTGTGGCGCGACAACGGCGTCCTCTATTTTCAGGACGGCGCGGGCGGCGAAGCGTCTCCCGCCCGACTGGTGTGGGCGCGGCCGCTGTCGGGGCGGGGCGGTCCGGTGTCGGTGATGCAGGCCGGCAAAAAGCGGGAACTCGCCTACCTGACCTGCGTGGACGAATTGAGCGAAGACTCGCGCCACCTCGCCCTGGAGGAACTCGAGGGCGGGATGGTCCTGCCGATTATTTCGGAGATCCGCCTGGTCAAGCCGCGCTTCGGGAATTATTACTGGGATGTGGAGACAAACCTCGGGCCGCAGCGGTTTCTCCTTTCCTCGCCGGAGAACAACAGCTACCGCCCGGGGCCGGACACGGTGGTGTTGCGGGATGTTTCCGGGAATTGTTATGAGATCAGTTCCATCAGCAAGCTGAGCCGCGCGTCTCGAATGGAGATGGAGCGGGTGTTGTAGGATTGTGAACGCACGTCAACCGCCTGAGCTTGGTGCCTTCGCTGTCGCTGGCGTGGACCCCGGCCGAACCGCCCGTTTGCTCCGCTGATGGAGGTCCGCACGCCGGGGTGACGTGTAGGGAAGGCGTGACGGTCATAGTGAAAAGCCGCGCCCCATTTGTCGGGGCGCGGCTTTTGGTGTGACGGGATTCGTTTGGCGTTATCCCACCGCCATCGCGGGCTGCGGGGCCTGCTTGTGGCCGGCGTCGTCGAGTTCGCGCGAGACGCGGATGATGTCCTGCTCCAACTCGACGAACAGGTCCACCAGGTAGGGGTCGAAATGGCTGCCGCGGCCTTCGTGGATGATCTTCATCGCCTCTTCGTGGCTCATGGCCGGCTTGTAGCAGCGCTGGTGGGTCAGGGCGTCGTAGACGTCGGCAAGCGCCATGATGCGGGCGGAGATGGGAATCTCGAAGCCGCTGATGCCGGTCGGGTAGCCGCCGCCCGCCCACTTCTCGTGGTGGTACAGCGCGATTTCCTTGCCCATGTGGATAAACATGTTGCCGGGATGCAGGCTGTCGACGTCGGCCAGGAGCGCGTGGCCGGCCGTGGTGTGGGTCTTCATGATTTCAAATTCTTCCGGCGTCAGCTTGCCCGGCTTCTGCAATATAAGGTCCGAGACGGCGACCTTGCCGATGTCGTGCAGCGGCGCGGCGGTGCGGATGTTTTCCGGCAGGTCGGCCGGCGGAGGCGGTTCGGCAGGGTTGGGTTTTTCAGCAAGGCGCTTGGCGAGGAGATAGCAGATTTCGCGGGTGCGCTCGATATGCTCGCCCGTGTCTTCGTCGCGGGATTCGGCCAGCTTGCACATGGCGAAAATGGTCGACAACTGCGCGGCGGTGATCTGCTTGACCTGGCGGTTGACGCGTTCCTCGAGTTTGGCGTTGTGCTCGGCAAGTTCGCGCTGCAGTTCAATCTCGCGGTCGTGCGACTTTTTCCGCTCGATGCACGACGCCAGCCGGGCGCGGAGGACCTGGGCGCGGAACGGCTTCTGCATATAGTCGGCCGCGCCTTTTTCGATGCAATAGACGATCTTGTCCATGTCGGACAGGGCGGTGACGACGATGACCGGGACGTTCTTGAGCGTCTCCGATTCCTGCATCTTGTCCAGCAATTCCGGACCCGACATGACAGGCATCATCAGGTCGAGGATAACGCAGTCCGGGAGTTCCTTGTGCATCGATTCCAGGGCTTCGGCGCCGTTTTCCGCTTCCCGCGCCTCGTAGCCGAGTTTTTTGACCTGATCGCGGATGAGACGCCGGATTATGGGCGAATCCTCGACGATAAGCACTGTACCGGCATCAGACATTGGCATTTCCCCTGCAATGGTGTCCGGGTTCATAATGGCACTGGACCATCCTATCTTATATCTTATCGGATGCTGATCCAGATGTTTTACACCGTGAAGTAAATTTGGCGGCACATGGAGGATTTTCAGAATACCGCTATTCTGTGTCCCCCGGTATACTGAAATCCTTTACCCATACCAAAAACCCGCGGTGGACAGATGGTCACCGGGGCCGGGATCGGTCGGAAACAGCCCGCACCGGCCGTAATTCAATAGGTTAACACGAGGAAACCGAAATGTCCAGGCAAATTATGACGCGGGCGCAGACCGTCGTCGTCAAGGTCGGCTCCAGCCTGCTCGCCTCCCTCGCTGGGGGGCTGGACACCGCGTTTATCGCCAGGCTGGTGGGGCAGTTGGCCGATCTGAGCGAGCGCGGCCGCAAGCTGGTCCTGGTCAGTTCGGGGGCGGTTGCGGCAGGGACGGCAGAACTCCGTCTGCCGGCGCGCCCGAACGAGCTGTCCCTTATCCAGGCCGCGGCGGCGGTGGGTCAGGGGGCGCTTATGCAGATCTACCGGCAGTTGTTCCAGTGCTACCGCATAAACGTGGCCCAGGTGCTCCTGACCCGCGACGGCCTGCACGACCGGCGGCGCTTTCTTCACGCCCGCAACGCCCTCCTCGCCCTCATGCAGGAGGCGGTCATCCCCATCGTCAACGAAAACGACGTGGTGGCTGTCGAGGAACTGCGCCTCAAGATGGGCGACAACGACTCCCTCGCCGTCTCCACCGCCCAACTGGTCGACGCCGACGCCGTCATCCTCCTCTCCGACGTGGCCGGCCTGTACGACAGGCCGCCGTCGCAGCCGGAGGCGCGGCTCATCCCCGAGGTGCGGGAACTGTCGGACGACGTGTTCGGCATGGCCGGCGGCTCTGTCTCGGGCGTCGGCAGCGGCGGCATGACGTCGAAAGTGAACGCCGCCCGCGCCGCCAACATCGCCCACATTCCCCTCCTCGTCGCCGACGGCCGCCGCGAAAACGTCCTGCAGGACCTCCTCCGGGGCGAGCAGGTCGGCACCATCTTCATCCCGCCGGGCAAGCGTGAATCGTCCTACCGCCAGTGGATAGCCTACGGGCGCGGGCCCGACGGCGTCATCCTCGTCGACGACGGCGCCCGCAAGGCGCTGGTCGAGAAAAAGAAAAGCCTCCTCCCCATCGGCGTGCGCGAGGTGCGGGGCGATTTCGCCGAAGGGGACACCGTGGCGATAGCCGACCTCACCGGACGGGAGTTCGCGCGCGGGCTCAGCAATTTCACCGCCGCCGAACTGCGGCTCGTGGCTGGCAAAAAATCAACCGAGGTGCCGGAAATTCTCGGCCATCACAGTCCTGAAACGGCGATCCACCGGGACAATATGGTCATGGTCTGTTAACGCGGTTTTTTTGGAAACGGGCAAAGAACGATATGGCGAAGAAATCCAATAAAATCCTGTCCGGCAACGGCTGGTCCTTCGAACCGGCAGGCCGGGCCGAAGCGGCGGAAACGCCGTCCGTGCCGGACGCCGAGCAAAAGGCGACGGTGAAGCTGGAAAAGCGGGCGAAAGGGAAGGCAGTCACGGTCGTGACCGGATTCGTCCTCACCGCCGCCGACAGGAAGGCCCTGGCCCAAACCCTCCGGAAACGCTGCGGCAGTGGCGGGGCCGATTCGCCCGCCGGCATCGAGGTGCAGGGCGACCACCGCGACGCGGTCCGCGCCTTCCTCGCGGCCAAGGGCTGGAAGGTGAAATGAAACGGATACGCCGTGGCGCGCGCATCGTGCTCCTCTCTCCCGACCGCCGCTTTCTCCTGCTGCACTTCGCCTACACGAACGGCCCGCTGGCCGGAACCGATTACTGGGGCGTGCCTGGCGGCGGGCTTGAGGCGGGCGAATCGCCGCACGACGGCGCGGTGCGCGAACTGCTGGAAGAGACAGGCATCGCGGCTGACGACCTCGGCCCAATTCGGGCCGTTGGCGAGTACGACTTCCGCCTCATGTCAGGCGAGGACGTGAGCCAGCACGACTGGTATTTCCTCCACCGCGTCGAGGAGGAAGCGGTCCTCTCCCGGTCCGGGTTGACGCCGGAAGAGACGGCGACCCTGGCCGAGGCGCGCTGGTGGAGCCTGGACGAATTGCGGACGACGCGGGAACGGGTGATCCCGGCGGATCTTGCACCAATCCTCGCCGCGTGGCCGGAATTCGAAACCACTTGAAACGCGTCTGAAAGCGGTTAAGATAGGTTCAGAACGCGACCGCCCGGGCACGCGCCCGGCGTCTGTCGGAAATGAATGCGCCCCCGGCACGACAGGTATAGATATGGGGCTTTTTCCTTTGTTACGCGGCGTCCCGACGCTGCTTGAAAGGTATAGCGATGTACAGCCAAAAAGTGATGGAACATTTCCACAATCCCCACAACCCGGGGGAGATTCCGGACGCGGACGGGGTCGGTGAAGTCGGCAACCCGCAGTGCGGCGACATGATGCGCATCACCATCAAGGTAAAGGACGGCCGCCTGGAAGACATCAAGTGGAAGACGCTCGGCTGCGGCGCCGCCATCGCCACCAGTTCGGTCATGACGGATTTGGCTAAGGGCAAAACCCTGAAGGAAGCGCTGGAACTGACCCGCGACAATGTCGCCCAGGCGCTCGACGGCCTGCCGCCCGCCAAGATGCACTGCTCGAACCTCGCGACCGACGGGCTTCGCGCGGCGATTGAGGATTATATGAAGAAGCACCCGGAGGAGTAGGGCACGGGTGGATACATTATTGCCGCCGCATCGTTTGGATGCGGCGGCTTTTTTTGAGAATTCACAATTCACAATGCACAATGCACAATTATGCTCCAATTCGCCGATGATCCATTGTAACTTGTGATTCAGTGCTGTCCAAAACAATTCCGGAGCAAAGATCAGCCCGCCTGCCCCGGCACAACTTCCCGTTTTTCGCCCGGTTTACTGTTCAGACGCCGGGGTGACGGTTGGGGGAAGCGTGCGTTTGGGGAGAGGCGTGTGGTATACGGGCTAAAGCATTTGAAAAATTACGTGAACGCAGCCGATGGCTTCGTGAGTTCGGTGCATTA
>JAJQBO010000028.1 GCA_021203245.1 Planctomycetaceae bacterium | reverse complement strand
CGTGGCCGATGGTGCCGACGTTGATGTGGGGTTTCTTGCGTACGAAATTTTCTTTAGCCATTGCTGATGTTCTCCTGAAAAAGGCGGTAAGATGATGCCGATTGTTCTCTATGATCTCTATAAATAACGGTTTTACCAATGCCGTCCGGTTCACTTTTGTACAGATGCCATATTATTCGTTCGGGTCGTAGCCAAGGATCTCCGCCATGCGGTTCCGGGGCACCGGCGCATAGGCGCAGGGTTCGAGCGAATAGTCGGCCCTGCCGCCCGACAGGCCCCGCACGGTGGTCGCGTAACCGAACATTTCCGCCAGGGCGACCCGCGCCTTGACGAAGCGCATCTGGCCAGCCTGGCCGACCTCGGCGATTTCCGCCCGGCGGCCGTTCAGGTCGTGGATGATGCCGCCCAGGAACTCCTCCGGCGCGGTGACTTCCAGGGACATCACCGGTTCGTACAGGATGGCCGACCCCTTGTGGATGGCGTCCCGGAGGGCGATGTCTGCGGCGGCGGTGGCGGCGGTTTCGGTCAATTCGCCTTCCCGGGTTTTTATCTTTTCGATGCGGGCCAGGGTGTGGATGACGGGATAGCCGCCCAGCGGCCCGGAGGCGAAGGAGTCACGGATGCTGTTCTCGACCGCGGCGAGAATGGGTTTTGGATACAAGTCTTCCTGCACAGCCAATTCACCCCGCGAAACGAGTTCATCAGTCAGGGGCGAGACCGTGACTTCAATTTCCGCATAGTTGTTCTTGCCCGCCAGCACCTGGTCGAACGAGCCGACGCCCGTGGCGGTCTTGGTGACGCCTTCCCGGTAGGAGACGCGGGGCGCACCGGTGTTGACCGGGACCTTGTAGTCGCGGGTAATGCGGGTGGCCAGGACTTCGAGGTGCAGTTCGCCCATGCCGGAGAGGATAAGCTGGCCGGTCTCGGGGTCGAGCTTGTGGGTAAAGGTCGGGTCTTCCCGCTCAAGACGGGAGATGACGTCCATCAGTTTGTCGCGATCGTCGTTCGACTTCGGTTCAACCGCGACGGAGATGACCGTCGCCGGAAATTTGGGCGGCTCCAGTTCGACTAGGCGCGTTTCGTCGCAGAGGGTGTCGCCGGTGGCGGCGAACTTGAGGCCGGACAGGCCGACGATTTCGCCCGGGCCGACCGACTTCATCTGCTCGCGGTGATTGGCGTGCATGCGCCAGATGCGGGCGATGCGCTCCTTGCGGTTGTTGGAGGCGATGACAAGGCGCTGGCCTTCGGCCAATTCGCCCGAATAGACGCGCGCGAAGGCGAGGGGGTCGTGGGCGTCGTCGGTGATTTTGAACACCAGCGCGACCGCCTTTTCCTTGCGGACCGGGTGGCACTCGATGATTTCGTCGGGGTGGCCTGGCTTGTGGCCCTTCACGGGCGGCATGTCCTTGGGGCTCGGCAGATAGTGCACGACAGCGTCCAGAAGGGGCTGGACGCCCTTGTTGCGGAGGCTGGTGCCGCAGAGGACCGGGACGATACGCCGCGACAGGGTGAGGATGCGCAAGCCTTCGCGGATTTCGTCGACGGTGAGGGAGCCGTTTTCGAGGAACGTCATGGTGAGTTCTTCGCTGGCGTCGGCCGCCTTTTCCATAATGTCCTGGCCCAATACTTCGGCGTCGTCCTTCAATTCGTCCGGAATCGGGTGGACGGTGACAGTCTCGCCCTGATCGCCGTCGAAGGTGAGGTATTCGTGGGTGATGAGGTCGACGACGCCGGTAAAGCCGTCTTCGCGGCCGACCGGAATCTGGAGGAGCAGGGGATTGGCGCCAAGGCGGGTGCGAATCTCTTCGACGACGTGGTCGGCGTCGGCGCCGGCGCGGTCGAGCTTGTTGATAAAGGCGATACGCGGCACGCCGTAGTTGTCCGCCTGCCGCCATACCGTCTCCGACTGGGCCTGGACGCCGGCGACGCCGCAGAACACGGTGACGGCGCCGTCAAGGATGCGCAAGGACCGTTCGACTTCGGCGGTGAAGTCGACGTGGCCGGGGGTATCGATAAGGTTGACCTGGTGGTTTAACCAGGAAAAGGTGGTGACGGCGGACGAGATGGTAATGCCCCGTTCCTGCTCGTCCTGCATGAAATCCATGACAGCGGTGCCGTCATGGACCTCGCCCATGCGGTGTTCTTTTCCGGAATAAAATAGAATCCGCTCGGACGTGGTGGTCTTGCCGGCATCAATGTGCGCGATAATGCCGATGTTCCTGACTCGTCCCAGCGGAGTGCCCTTGGGGTCACTCATGGGTAGACGCTACCTCTGGTAAAGCCGCGCATTAAGCGCGGTGGGGAAATAATAAAAAACCTCACCCGCCGGGCGCGGGTGATGCATAGCTGTATCAGTATAGTCCAGCCGGGCGCGGCGCGCAACATCTTTTTATCCTCTCTGAGGATTTTTCGCAAAAGATCCGGGCTGGATTTCGTTGATCAGGAGTGAAGTGTCCCGACTGAACGGCTCACCTTTCGGGTAAAAAAGTTCCGTTTAGCGGAAAAATGGTGCTCATTATTCGGTGTGTCCAGTTTGGAGTGATTTGTCAGGGCGCGAAGCGGTGAAAACTGTTTCGCCGAACAAATTTAAACGATAAAGCAAAAAGTACTTGCATTGGAAAATAGCGATCTGTTTACTGGAGTACGGAGTAACCGGTCGCTATTCATAGCCGTTAGATGCCATAACGATACAGACGAGCGCAAAGTGCGAGAGCCGCCAGAAAAAAAATTCCCTTTTCTCCATCATGTATTATAGTTAGGTATAATCCCGCCGCTATATGAACGGTGCCGTGAAGCAAACCTCCAGCGCGTCGCGCTTGCGCCGAAGTATGGTTTTAACGATATATCAGATCGGCATTTCATGGAATGGAGTGCCGATTTGTGGAAACCTTTCGTGCATTTCGTAGAGGAGCAACGATGTCTTTTAAAGCCAGAATCTACCTTATTGTGGGATTGCTTATCGCCGTATCGATTGTCATCGGTGCGGTCGGCATACGCTCGATGCAGTCCATTAATACAGCCATGACCGTTCAGGCCGACTACGCCATGAAAGTCTCCGAACTCAAGGATATCCGCTTTTCCATCAACGAGGTGCTCACCGCCATCCGGGAAATCGTCATCTCCGAGGATGTGGACGAAATGCGGAAAGAAAAGGCCCTGATCGACGAGCTGATCGCCCGGGACATCGATCCCAAACTCGCCGCCTTCCAGGTCCAGCCCGTGGACCAGGAGCGATGGGACTCCTATATCCAACTCTGGACCACGCATAAGGACATTGCCGAACGCATCTACACAAATACCCTGGCCAATACCGACTTCTTTGCCGCCAAACTGTCCATTGGCGACAGTCTGAGTTATTGGCTGAAGTACGAAGAGCCGCTCCGGAAAGTGGTCGAATCGTCCAAGACTCTGGAAGGCCCCGAAGGCCTGACCCTCGCCCACACCGCATGGGAAGCGCTTGATGCCCTCAAGAGCCTGCAGTTGCGGGAAAAACTGATTGTCATGGCGGCGGATACGGACCGCCGCGTCGCGGAAAGCGAAATCGGCAAGACCGAGCTCGCCCGTTTCACCAGGATGCTCAACGCCCTGGAAAAACAGCTCACCAATCCCGAAGTCGCCGAAGACGCGGTCAAATCCTTCAATGCCCGTTTCTCCGAAGCGGGAAAGGGGAAAATCACCTTTAACGACGACGGGACCGTCAATACCCGCCCCACCCAGTTCACCCTGCCGGAAAACTTCGTCCACCCCGACATGCGCGAAGCCAGCCGCATCTATTGGCGCGACATCAAGCCCATGCGCGGCGGCGGCACCGAAATCTTTAACAAGGTTTATGCCCTCGCCAACATGGACTCCAACGGCACCGCCTTCCAAATCCTCCTGCAGGAAGACAACCCGACCCGTCAGGCCGAATCCGCCATTATCGGCGCGCTTGTCAGCGCCGGCGAAGGCCACCTCAACGCCGCCGTCGCCGGGGCGCGCCGCGATTACGAACGCGCCTGGTGGACCCTGTCCATCGTCGCCCTGGTCGGCCTGGCCCTGAGCGTCATCCTGTCGGTCGTCTCCGTCACCCGCATCAACGGCGCGCTCGACCGGGCCATCCGCAGCCTGACGCTGCGGTCTGACGACGTCCGCCGCATTTCCGAACAACTCGCCACCGGCTCGGAAAGCCTGTCGGAAGGGGCAAACGAGCAGGCCGCCTCGCTGGAGGAGACCTCGTCGGCCTTGGAAGAAATGGCCTCGATGACCCGGCAGAACGCCGACAACGCCAACAAGACGAAAGAGACGGCGGAAAACAGCCTGCGGCTCATCACCGCCGGCGCGGAAAACGTCCAGACCGTCACCGCCGCCATGAGCGAGATTTCCGAATCGTCGGAAAAGATATCCAACATCATCAAGACTATCGAGGAAATCGCCTTCCAGACCAACCTCCTCGCCCTCAACGCCGCCGTCGAGGCGGCCCGCGCGGGTGAGGCCGGAAAAGGCTTCGCCGTCGTGGCGGACGAAGTCCGCAACCTTGCCAGCCGTTCCGCCCAGGCTGCGAAAGACACCTCCGAACTGATCGAAAGCACGGTTCTCCGCGTCAGGGCCGGCTCCCAGAACGTGGAACTCCTGGCAAACGCCTTTGGGGAGATCGAGACGGAGAGTCAGAACGTCGGCCGTCTCGTCCAGGAGATCACGGCAGCAACCAACGAGCAGGCCCAGGGCGTCGATCAGGTCAATACCGCCGTCGCCCAGATGGACAAGGTCACCCAATCCAATGCCGCCACGGCGGAGCAGTCGGCCGGCGCGGCATCGGAACTGTCGCAGCAATCCATCGATCTGAACGATTTGGTGTCCGACCTCGCGGGTCTCGTCTATGGCTACGGCAGGAGCGCCCCGCACGCCGCCATCGGCCACAAGAACGGCAACGGTCGCAACGGCGGCAACGGCAGGAAAAACCGGGCCGCCCTTCCCGGTCCGTCCACGCCCCGGATTATGCGCCCGGACGAGATCGTCGCGGCGGACGGGGAGTATTTCTAGCCGTATCCAACGTCTGTTATACGTCACCCCGGCCGAACCGCCCGTTTTTTGCCCGGTTGGAAGTTTTGCACGCCGGGGTGACGATGGGGGATGGCGCGGCGTGTGGAGATTTAAGGAATAAGGAATTATGTATTTAGCGCGATGCGCCCGGGAATGGGCGCATCCTTTTTTTTGCGCGCGGTATTCCCTTGCAACAACCCGTCGCATACTTACAATTAGCCGGTACCGTCCACCGGTTTGGCCTGCGATTCTTCCCCCGGGGAAGAATCGAGTTGTTTGTGGCGGCCATATGACCGTTTATTACGTCATCCACGAGGAAGTCGTCAATCGCATTCGGGAGGAAAACAGTGGCGAAACACAAGGTTCACGAGAAACAGGGAAAGGCGGAAAGCGGCGCGGCCGCGCCGGCCGAAAGCCGTCCCGTCGCGGCCAATTCCCTCTACCTGGTCGTCTTTCTCTCCGGCGCGGCCCTGATGGGGCTGGAAATGGCCGGCGCTCGCCTGGTCGAACCGCACTTCGGCTCGACCATCTATGTCTGGGGTTCGATCATCGGCGTGTTCATGCTCGCCCTGTCGCTCGGCTATTGGGGCGGCGGACGTTTTTCCGACCGCTCGCCGAAAATCGAGACGCTCGGCTTTATCCTCCTGGTCGCCGCGCTGCTCGTCATGATAATCCCGCCCATCGCGCCGTACTTCTGCGCCTGGATGAACGAGTTTATCGGGCTTGACGTTCGCTACCGCACCCTTATCGCCTGCCTGATCCTGTTCGCCCTGCCGTCCATCTGCATGGGCATGGTCAGCCCCTTCGGCATCAAGCTGGCGGCGCGGCAGACCTCGTACCTCGGGACGGTAGCCGGCTCCCTCTACGCCGTCTCGACCCTCGGGTCCATCGTCGGCACGCTCCTGGTGTCGTTCGTTCTGGTCGAGCTTATCGGCACCTCCGCCATCGTCTATGGTGTCGGCGTCGTGCTGGCGGCGGTGGCGGTCTATTGTTTTTTTCTGGGCGGCGGGGTCTTTAAGAAAGCCGGGACTGCCCTCGCCATCATCGGCGTCGGTGGCGGCTACCTCGGCGCCGGCACGCCCCTGACCCAGGTCCACGCCGGCGACAAGCTGCTGGAAGTCAAGGAATCGGCCTACCACTACATCACCATCATGGACGGCCGCAGCCAGATCTATCCCTACCAGCTTCCCGCCCGGCTGATGATGTTCAACAACCTGATCGAGTCCGGCATCATTCTCGACCCGAAAACCGGCGACCTGCCGCCTCCTCCGGCGCAGACCGCCTGCGGCTATGTCGACCTGCTCCACCTCGGCATGGTCCTGACCGGCCAGGCCCCGCGCGACATGCTTGTCCTCGGCTGCGGCGGCGGCGTCGGTCCCCGCATGTTCAAGGAAAACTACCCGGACGAAACGAAGAACATCGACGTGGTCGACATCGATCCGTGGGTGTTCCAGCTTGCCGAAAAGTATTTCAAATACCCCTTTACCCAGGACGATGTGATCCAGTCCCACGTCCTCGACGCGCGCATGTATGTGGAACAGGCGCCGCCCGAGAAAAAGTGGGATTACATCATCATGGACGCCTATTCCTCCGGCGGCCGCATCCCGAAGCACCTGATCACCCAGGAGTTTTTCAGGCAGATCCGCGACCGCCTGACCGACGACGGGGTCATGGTCATCAACGTCATTTCGGCGTTTGAAAAGCCGGCCCAGGGCATCGACAACAGCCGCTTGTTCCGCTCGGTCTACAAGACCATCGCCGACATCTGGCAGACAGACAAGAACGAAGGCGGCGGCTCCATTTACGTCTTTCCCCGGAACCGCTCCGGCCAGGGCGAAAACATCATCATGCTCGCCACCAAGGAGACGATGCCCCGCTACAGCGGCCGCGAGTTCGAACGCCGCTACCGGGCCATCAAGTCGAAGTACCTGGCCCATACCGACCTCGACACCGTCGTGCAGCGTCAACTCGTCACCCGTCCGGAGACGGATGATGTGCCGCTCTTGACCGATAATTTCTGCCCGACTGACAGTATGGTGCACAGGTAGAAGGGGCGGAAACCTTTCGAGACGACGGGGCGGCGTGGAGCCGCCCCGGTTTTTGTTAATTCACAATTCACAATGCACAATTCACAATTATACTGGTCGGGACGTGGGCCTCATTGTGCATTTTGCATTGTGAATTGTGCATTGTGAATTGGAGTTCCTATGATTCTCGTCACCGGCGGCGGCGGTTTTCTGGGCGGCCATATTGTCGACAAGCTTCTGGCGCGGGGCGAGGCGGTGCGCGTGCTTGGCCGGCGCGATTATCCCCGTCTCGCCGAGCGGGGCGTGGAGTGCCGCCGGGTTGATCTCGCCGACGCGGCCGGGGTGTTTGCAGCGGTGCAGGGCTGCGACGCCGTCATCCATACAGCCGCCATCCCCGGCGTGTGGGGCCGGTACGAGACCTATTATACGGCGAATTTCGAAGGCGCGCGCAACCTGGTCGAGGCGTGCCTCGAATACGGCGTCGGCCGCCTCGTCTATACAAGCACGCCGTCGGTGGTACACGGCGGCGACGGCATCGACGGAGGCGACGAAAGCCTCCCGTATCCGGACCATTATCTGACGCCCTACGCCGCCACCAAGGCTCTGGCGGAAAAACTCGTCTTGTCGAAAAACTCGCCCGCTTTCGCCACGGTGGCGATCCGACCGCACCTGATTTTCGGCCCTGGCGATACCCAGCTTATCCCCAAGCTACTCGCGCGGGCCAAAACCGGGCAGTTGACCCGCGTCGGCGAAGGCCGCAACCTGATCAGCGTCAGTTATGTGGAAAACGTCGCCGATGCCCACCTGGCGGCGCTCGACCGCCTGCGGCCCGGCGCGGCGCTCGCGGGTAGGGCGTATTTCGTCAACGAACCCGAGCCGGTGAACTGCTGGGATTTTATCAACCGCATCGTCACCGGAGTCGGCCTGCCCGGCGTGCGGCGCGCCGTGCCGTACCGGGTCGCTTACGCGGCCGGTTGGCTGTGCGAAAAGATTGCGGCCCTGCGCGGTCAGACCGACGATCCGCGCCTGACCCGGTTCCTTGTCACCCAATTGGGGACAAGCCATTGGTTCAGGGTCGACGCGGCTATGCGGGACTTTGGCTGGACGCCCGCCGTCCCGTTTGAAACAGGGCTGGAACGCATGCTGGAAGACATGAAGGAACGGAAGTATGGACAGTGACCCCATTGGCATAACCACCACCGTCCCGGTGGAGATCATTTTTGCCGCCGGGCGTATCCCGGTGGATTTGAACAACATTTTCGTCGCCGACCCGGATGCGAACCGCCTGGTCGCCTATGCCGAGGAGCGCGGTTTTCCGCAATCCGCCTGCGCCTGGACCAAGGGGCTGTATGGCGCGATTCATAGCCGGGGCCTGAAGGAGGTGGTTGGGGTTATCGAGGGCGATTGCTCCAACACCTACGCGCTGTGCGAGATTCTCGAAAGCGAGGGCATCACCGTTCATCCCTACGGCTATCCCGCGTCGCGGCGGCCGGACGATCTCGAGGAAGCGCTGCGCCGCTTTGCCGCGCGCCTCGGGACGACCCTCGAGGCGGCGGAAGCAATCAAGCCGCAGTTGGACGAGGTCCGGGCCATCGCCGGGGAAATCTATGCCCTGGCCGGACAGGGCAGGGTGCATTCGGGCGAGCTGTTCGGCGCGCTCCTGAACACCTCGGACTTTTTCGGCAACCCGGACAAATGCCGCGCCGACCTCGAAGCCATGCTCGCCGCGGCCAGAGCCGCGCCCGAACCGGCCACGCCGCCGCTGCGGCTGTCGTGCTGCGGCGTCCCGACCATTCTCGCCGACCTCTGGGACGTGTTCGAAGGGTTGGGCGCGCGCTTTGTCGATCACGAGGTGCCGCGCCAGTTCGCGCTCCTGGACGGCATCGGCAAGGGCATGGTCGAGACCTATATCCGCTACACCTACCCCTACGATGTGTTCCGCCGGATCGAGGACGTGACAACCGAGGCCGAGCGCCAGGGGGCGCGGGGGCTTATCCACTATGTGCAGTCGTTCTGCCACCGGCAGATCGAGGACCGGCTCTGGCGCGAGCGCGTCTCCCTGCCGATCCTGACGCTCGAGGCCGACCGGCCCGGTCGCGTGGACGAACGGACGCGGACACGAATCGAGGCGTTTATGGAGCGGTTGGAGTAGCTTTATTCTCGCCGCACTGCTTGACATTCCCTTAAATTGGACAGTATAATGTGTATAAGGAGGTGTATTATGCGCACAAATATTGTCATTGATGATGATATGATGCAGACAGCCATGGAAGTATCTGGCATCCGTACCAAAAAAGGCGTTGTCGAACAGGCTATACGGGAGTTTGTCGCGCGTCGGACCAGAAAAGACATCCGCGATCTTCGCGGCAAGATCCGGTTTGCAGACGGCTATGACTACAAGGCCGGCCGGAAGGGTCGGTGATGGTATTGGTGGATTCTTCGGTCTTCATCAATTATCTTAAGAGTCTATCCCGTTATCAAGTCATACGGTTGAAGTTGTAGTTATCAATG
>JAJQBO010000075.1 GCA_021203245.1 Planctomycetaceae bacterium | reverse complement strand
CTAATGACCCTTACCAGAGCGTTTTTTCGGAATTTTCGCGACGTTCCTCAAAAACGCTGCAAACGGACGTTTCCCGGTGTATCGACCCGTTCCATCAGGCGGTGCGGACCGGTCCCTCGCCGGAGCGGATTCACTTCTGGCAGCCACTCCGGGTGGCTCCGCCAAAAAAATAAAGAGCGGGCGCGGCCCGCTCCCACATCGATACACCCCGCGTATCGGGCAGAACACCCCGGAGGGCTTGTGCAGGTGCGACAAGCACTCTCCGTGCCCGCAATAATCCCGTTTCATCGCACATCTGTCAAGTAAAAAGATGCACAATGCCGCAACCGTTCCGGCACAATGCCGGGCGGTTCAGCCCACGTCCTCGATCTGCGATTCCGGCATGGCCAGGTCGCGAATAAGGGCCTGGATCGCCTGGACGTGTTCCTCGCTCGCCGAGGTGATGGCAAAGCCGGCGCCGTAGAAGTCCGGGTTGATGTCTGGCCGGCACCAGCGGCAGTCGCCCTCGAAGTCGGCGAGTTGCAGCCGGCCCTGGGAGTTGCGCCAGCGCAGGCGGAGGGAGTAGTTCCTCCCCGCCTCGATGGGCGAATCGCGCAGGATCATGATGCCCTTAGTGGTTATGTCGACCAAATGGCCCAAGACCTCGCCATTTTCGCGGTTGAATACGCGAAGATAGTATATAAGGTAATGCCGCTTGAGATCGCGTTTATTCTTACCCTCGTCGGACTTGGCCATGATGCGTTCCTCTCCCGTCTTGTGGTTGGCGCTTCGGGCAGACCCTGGTTGGCCAGAAGGTCCTTCCCTCCCTGTATACTACAGGATCGGCACGCATTTGACCAGAGTTTTTCATCCCATGGCAGCGCCTGCGGCGGCCGCCGGACCGGGCAATAGGATCGCGCCCGTGTTCAAACGGGCGCGTCGGGGCGCTACCTGGATGTCGTGATGTGGGTTATCCGAAGATCTGGTCGATGGCGCGGTCGAGCGCGGCATCGAGTTTTTCCGCCGTGAAGTAGTTGCCGGCGGCGATCTGCGACTTCAGCGCCATCACACGGTCGAGACGGACTCCCTCGACGCCCCGGAGGCGCATGACGTCGGAGGCAATTTCCACCGAGTCGGTCGGTGCCGCCGCTTCCGACATCCGGTAGGCGGCCTTCATGCGGCGGGCGGGCTGCATGCCGCCGAGGCCGTTGACTGCGTTGATTTGATCCATTATTCTCTCTCCCCATCTTTTTTACTACAAAGCAAACCCAACCGTGCGCGCCGGACCCCTCCAAAAGCATGAAGCGTAAACGCTTCGGCGACCCGCGAGCCAGCGGCTGGATGCGTTCCTATCCAGTATACATGTCCTATAACCGCTGTTCAAGGCCTTTAGCGTTTTTTTACACTCCACGCCGGTGGCGGGTTCCCCCGTCCAAGTCATGACACGGTATCAACTTACCCGATGAATTTACACCGGAATACCCATTTTTTCCAACTTTTTTCGGATTTTTTTGGATCATGGCCCCGTGAATTTGGCACACGCGGCTTTCCGTTACTTTCATAATGTCGCCGATTTCCTTCAGCGTCAGTTCTTCCTCGTAGTACATGACCACGAGCTGTTTTTCCTTGTCGGTGAGCATGCCCATGACCACCTCCAAGATTTCCTCCGCCTCGATGCGCGCGCCCGGGCTGTCGTCCTTGCCGGACAGCAGGAGATCCTCGAGCGAACGACGCGCCCCGCCGGAGCCGGACGAATCGGACAAACTGACCCGTTTGGCCGCCTGCGCGCCCATTTCGGCGTCCCAGTATTCGTCCATGGTCAGGCCGGCCTTTTCCGCCACCTCTTCCGGCGACGCCGACGAGTTGGCGCTCAGGAGTTCGGCTTCGACCCGTTCGATGCGGTTGACCCGATCGCGGACCACCCGGCCGAGGACGTCGTGGGAGCGGAGCTCGTCCAGGACCGCCCCGCGTATGCGGGTGATGGCGTAGGTGGAAAAGCGCGCGTCCCGCCCCGGGTCATAGCGTTCGACCGCCGAAACAAGGCCGACGCAGCCGGCAGAGTACAATTCCTCCCGCGAAATGAACGACGGCAGGTTTATGGCCATCCGCGACACCGTCACCTTCACCAGCGGCAAATAGCTGTCGACCAGGGCCTCGTAGGCCGCCCTGTCGCCGGCGCGCGTCTTGACCCACAGTTCGGTCCGCGCCGCTTCCGCGTCGTCTTCTTCCGCTTCCGGACGGTTATCGGTCCGGTCGTTTCGCGGTGTGGCGGTCATCTATGCGTTCTCCTCGCCGACGTCACGGCCACGGAATTCGTTCGCCTCCGGGCTCTCCGGGTTTGGAGACCGCCCATGCGGATTCCGGGGGATGACGTCCTTCGGTAATGCCTCGCTGCCGGCGATGCCCGCCACCCCCTACTTACCGGAAAAAGGGTTGGGTCTTTCAGGCCGGGTCGGGAAAATGCACCGGGCCCGTCGCCGCCACGATAAAACCAGACCACTCCCGCGGCTGGCGGGAACGGCGGGGGACGGTACATCCGCAGGCAAGCGCCGTTCCGGCGACACTCTACACGATTCCGTATGTATCATACCAGCCGGTCGATTTTTTGGAAGCGATATCCGGAACTTTTTGCTTGACGTTTGCCGCATCATCCATTTAATTGGGGCGTTGCCGCCAGGAAGACGCTTCCCGGCGGTGATTCGTTTTACTCCAAAAGCGACCCCTGGCCGACCCGAAGAAGGCCTCGGCGAGCTTTATTCGATATACCAAAAGAGGAACTTGTCAAGTATAATTCGCAATTTCATTCAGGAGGGTTACACATATGGGCCGTTATCTTGGACCCAAAACCAAAGTCTGCCGCCGTCTCGGCTTTATGATATACGACAACACCAATGTTGAAAAAGCATATATGAAGCGCGAGCAGGAGCCGTTCCGCCGCAAGCAGTCGGAATACGGCCGCCGCCTTCTCGAAAAACAGAAGGTCATGTTCTACTACGGCATGCGCGAAGGCCAGATGCGCAAGATGTTCAACCTCGCGCGCCGCACCAAGGGGAACACCTCCAAGGCATTCCTCATCGCCTGCGAACGCAGGCTCGACAACGCCGTCTACTCGGCCGGCTTTACCTCGTCCCGCGCCCAGTCCCGCCAGCTCATCTGCCACGGCAATATTCTGGTCAACGGCAAGCGGGTCGATATCGCCAGCTACCTGGTCAACACCGGCGACACCATCACCGTCTCCGAAAGGCCCGGCGTCCGCAAGCTTGTCACCGACGTCGTCGACAAGAAGTCCGGGTATGTCGCGCCCGACTGGATCGCCGTCGACGCCAAATCGTTCACCGCCAAGATCGTGCGCCTGCCTGTCCGCGAGGACGTGCGCCTGCCGGTCAACGAACAGCTGCTGGTCGAGTTCTACAGCCGCTAACCCTGCGGGTAAAGACAAGTGCTACAAGGCGGGCCGGGACGGCCCGCCTTTTTTTTGTCTCTGCGTGGACGCGATCCTTCCGCCGGGTCTGGGTTCGGATTGTGCACTGACCACCACGTCCAACCTCCCCGTCACCCCGGCGGGCGGACCTCCGCCAGCGCGAAAAGCGGGCGGTTCGGCCGGGGTCACTGAACAGGTCCTACCAAAACAGCCTGCCGGTCGGTTTTCTCCTTGACGAAGTTGTCCGATTGCCCGAAATTTACCAGAAAACCGCTCCACGGCAGCCACCCTCCGGCGCCTCGGCGCCCTGATGTCAATTTGTAGCATGCGACTGCCGTTACAAGGCATACCGTTTACTCGGCGCGCCGGAACGGGCAGTCGCGACGACAGATAATGGAGTACCAGCACGGAGTGGTTTGATGAAAAACGGCACACGCACCATTAGCGGGCAATTACGGATCGGCGACAACGATCTGCGCACCCACCCTCTCCCCGACATCCTGGCACGGATCGACGCGGCACGCACGCTGGCCGGCATGAACCGCGTCCTGTTCCTCCCGTCGCGCGACAAGGAGATCAACAGGACCATTGTCGCGCACTGCCGCAAAAGCGGGCTCGAGGTCTTTCTCTGGTACAAGGTATTGACCGACAATATCATCATGCCCGAGCGGTCCGAACTTGGACAGGACGCCTTCGGCCGCAACGCGGGGGAGTCGGGCGTGTGGAGCCGCATCTTCCAGAGCGACGAAACTTACTCGCCTGCCCGTCCAACGAGAAATACGCGTCCCTGCTGCTGAACCGCTGCCGCCAGAAGCTGGAGGACTACGACGGCCTCTTCGCCGACTGCATCGGCTATCCCCTGCCCAGCCTCGGCCTGGAGGCGATTTTTACCTGCTTTTGCGCCTCGTGCCGCGCCCGCGAACCGCGCCTCAAGGAATGGGCCGAGCGCGTGCGCGAGATGCGCGAATCGATCATGTCGGCCACCGACGCCGATCTCGAGCGCTGGGGCACCTTTGCCGGCCAGGCGCGCGTCTTCGGCCTGACCGGCTTCTACGCCTACCGCACCCGGCTCATAACCGCCCTGGCCGAACGCTACGCCGCGCTGGCCCGCGAGACGGGCAAGGAGTTCGGCCTCGACGTGCTCGCGCCTGCGCTCGCGTTTTTCGCCGGCCACAATTACGCCGCCCTGGGCGAATTCTCCGACTGGCTCAAGCCGCGCATTTACCTCCATACCTTCGGCCCGTCCTCGATTCCGCTCGAATACTACTGCATGGCCACCGGCGGCAACGCCTGGGCCAGGCGGGTCAGCATGCCGGTGTTGATGGAATTCATCAGCCGCTCCATCGGGTTGGACATGCCCCACTCCCTTCACAACCTGACGCAGTCGTCGCTCACCTGCGACGCAATCGGGAGTCAGATTCACAAGGCCGTCCGCATGACCGGCACGGCGGTGCATCCGGGCATCGAATGCTCCAGGCATCCTGAATTCGATTCCGATGTGGACGAGACGACCATCCTGTCTGGGGCAAAAGCCACCGCCGAAGGCGATTGTCCCGGCGCGGTGCTGGCGTGGAATCTCCTCTATATGCCGGACAGTTTTCTGCGCATTGTCGGGGAAACGCTTCTTGCGTGAAGCCGCTCCTATCCCCCGCCGTCGTAACGGTCACGGCCCAGCCGCGGCCGTTTTTTCTTGGCCCGCCCGACCGCCAGGTCAACTTTTTTCGCCAGTCCACGCGAAGGATCGTACGGGTGATGGGCGACAGTATCTGCTATACGGTTCCCCGTTTTTCGACCCGATGCGCTGCGCGTGGCTGCGCGGGATCGCGTGCGAACGGTGACCCGGAGGGCATGTGTCGCCCAACTTGGCTCAGGTGCGTCCAGGCGTGAATTGAACGTGACGGAACGCCGGCCGCACCGTATCGCGACGCGCGGCCATTTTGTGCCGGTGGTTCCGGGAAAACATCGGCTCGAAGGTTCGACCGCGGGTCGTTTGCGTGGAGAAGGAGGTTCCTATGGCTATACCCAAACGCTTCGGCGTTATGGCGGCCGCGCTGGCATTGGTGTGCGGCGCCGCCATGGCTGTCGATTTCAATTCCGACTGTTACACCACGACCAACCACGAAGTTTTCACCTCGGCGTTCCAGCGCTTCGTCACGTCCAAACGCGGCGGCGGCCCTGTCAACAAGACCCGCTACAACCCGACCGCCGGCTTGATCGGCTACCGCTTCTCGACCCCGCAGTGGACGGCCGGCGTGGCAGTGTCGTATGAATCCGGCAGGTCGAAGAATTTCGTCGACGACGGCGACTTCAAGTTCCGCGACGAAACGCTCGGCGCGTCCATTTTCGGCCGCTATACCGGCTTTTCCGACTGGTATACCCAATCGTCCTTTTTCACCGGCTTCAACCGGACGAAGATACGCGGCGGCAGCATCGGCGGCGAGCGCGTCACCGGCGACGGCAGGGATCATTCCATGTATTACGCCGCCACCCTCGAGTTCGGCAAGACGTTCGAATTCGCGTACGGCACCCGCCTGACGCCGCACGCCGGCTTCAACTATTCGTATGTTCCCGGCACCACCCTCCGGGCCCGCGCCGGCGGCGAACCGCTGGGCAAGTTCTCGAGCCAGAGTTTTTACGAGATACCGGTGGGCGTGACTGTCGCGACCGACTTCCATGCCGCCGACTGGGTCATCACCCCGTCCCTGGACGTGACCATGATCAGTTCCCTCGGCAACATCGACAACGAGAATTACAACTTCCGGTCCGGCTTCGCGGCCTACGACGGCTCGAAGTGGCAGGTGCACGGCGTCGGTTCCGGCCATTGGGGCGGGCGCGTGTCGGCCGGCATCAACGCCATCAAGTCGGAGAAGTTCGACCTGGGCGTCAACTACGCCTATGAAGGCCGCAAGAACTATTCGGATCACCGCATCATGGCCGGCATCGGCATGAAGTTTTAAAAAGCGTTCACCAGGCATGCCGGTTTCACGCACGGCATGATTACCAACCAAAGCGTCCCCACCATGGTGAATGGCGGGGACGCGTGTTATCCATCAAACCCCTCCATCCTCCTCCACACGTCACCGCGGCGTGCGGACATCCACCAGCGAGACGCCGGGGTGACGTTTGGGAGGAGTCGGCGTGTAGAGGGAAAATCGAGTCACGCAAAACACCCGGCCGGCGCGCCGATATCGGCCAGCAACAACCGCCCGCAAAACGGCCTGGCGTGGTCGTGGAGAAATCCCCGCTTCACCGCCGCGAAGGTGACGCACCGGGTCGCCCGCACCGCCGTCTCGGCGACGACCCCGCTGTCGCCGTCCATGCCCGACGGCACGTCGAGGGAGAGGACCGGCTTGCCGCAGGCGTTGATCGCCTCGATGGCATGCCGCAAGGCTGGCGACAGTTCCCCCTTGAAACCGGTACCGAGGAGCGCGTCGACAAGCACGTCCGCTTTGTGGAGCAGTCGCTCAAGCTGCGACGCGTCGTCATGCAGCGGCTGCACGGCGACGCCGGCCGCGATCAGCCGCAGGAGGGCCGCGCTGATCGCGGCGTCGCCCCGCAATTCGGCTTCCGGCTTGAACAGCCCCACCGTCACCGTAACGCCGACGCGGGACAAGCCCCGCGCCATCACCAGCCCGTCGCCGCCGTTGTTGCCGCCGCCGACCGCGATAAACGCCTGCTGCCTGGCCGCGCCGGTCAGCATGTCCAGGAGAACGGCGGTCGCGCCGACGCCGGCGTTTTCCATCAGGGCGATACCGGGAACGCCGAAGTCCGCCATGGCGCGGCGGTCGATTTCACGGCAGGAGGCGCAGTCCTTCGCCGGGTCGTCGGGAAGGACCTCCCGCACCCACGGGCCGGACTCGCCCAGGCCGACCCGCCAGGCCATGTCGCCGTCCGGGAACGCGCCCACGGTCCGGTCGACGCCGTCTGGACCGCGGATGACGAGGGAGTTCGCGACCGCGTCCCCTACCGGCTCCGCCCCGAGACGGAGACATCCGTCCGCCAGCGCCTGCCACACGGCGGACGGCGTCTTCGGTATGGCGAGGCGGACGCGGGTCCGAGCGCCGAAGCGCGCCGCGACTCGCGACGCCGCCATCAGGGCGTATCCGTCCGGGTCGTCGGCGATATCGACCAGCCAGGTATCGCCGTCGCCGGTCCATTCCCGCTGGGCCAGGGCCCTGCCCCGGCGTTCGGCCACGACGATTGCCCTGTGGACGTCCAGCATGGCTTCCCCTTTCTCCTGGACTGCGTCATGGAATTTCACCCCTCGATGCATATAATACCACCGGGATGATTTTCTGCCCCGACTTTTCTAAAGGGACACGCAAATGCAGGAAGAGACTATTCAGGACGCGGTGGTCTTGTCTGTCGACAACGACCGCGTCATGGTGCGGATGGCGAAGGAGGAGGATTGCGGCGGCTGTCGTTCCTGCGCCCTCAAAAACCTCTGCCACAAGGAATCGGACCACCTCGATCTCCCGGTCCGCCTGGAGGACGGCGTCCCGCCGCCCCAACCGGGCGAGACGGTCCGGGTAGGCTACCGCGCCGCCAACGCCGCCGCGGCCGCGTTCATCATGTTCCTGCCGGCGCTTGTCGGCCTGTTTTTCGGCGGCTTTGCCGTCAACCGCTATTGGGGCGAGGGCGACGGCCTGTTCCTCGTCGGCTGTTTCGCCGGCCTCGGCCTCGGCCTCGTCGTCACCTTCGCGATATCGCGGCTGTCGACGGCGCTCAGGCCGGAGATACGGTTGTTGCACTAACGAGTTACCGCAAGGAGAGTCTTATGGAAGTCCCGTCGGCCCACGCGGAGGAACTCCGCAAACGCCTCGAAGCCTATGTGGCGGACAAGCCCTTTATCCTCAACCCCGATCCCGGCGTCGTTGATTCCATCATCCAGGCGATGGCCATGCGGTTCGCGAAAAACGGCCGGGATTACTGCCCCTGCCGCCGCGTCACCGGCGACGGGGAAAAGGACGCCGCCATCGTCTGCCCCTGCGTCTACCACATCACGGAAATCGAGGAAGAGGGCTTTTGCCACTGCCACCTCTTTGTAAAAGCGTAATCTGGAGAAATCATGCAATTTTCCATCGTCGCCCGGGACGGCAAGGCCCGCGCCGGGATTCTCGACACGCCGCACGGGTCGGTGCTGTCGCCGTTTTTCATGGTTGTCGGCACCGCCGCGTCGGTGAAGGGGATGACGGTCCAGCAGCTTCGCGAAGCCAGGACCCAGGTCGTCCTCTCGAACACCTACCACCTCGCCGTCAGGCCGGGGGCCGAGGCTGTCGCCGCCATGGGCGGGCTCGCGAAGTTCATGGGCTGGAACGGCCCCACCCTCACCGATTCCGGCGGCTACCAGGTGTTTTCCCTCGCCAAGGCGCGGAAAATCACGCCCGAGGGGGTCCGCTTCAACAACCACATCGACGGCAAGGAACTGTTCCTCACGCCCGAGCGCGCCGTCGAAATCCAGTCTTTGATCGGCGCTGACATCATGATGTGCCTGGACGAATGCCCGCCCGCCAGGGCGGACAGGGACGCTATCGCCAAAAGCCTCGTCATCACCCACGATTGGGCCGCCCGCTGCCGCCGCGCCTGGAAGCAGGACGGCCGCCAGGCCCTGTTCGGCATCGCGCAGGGCGCAATTTACGAAGACCTGCGCCGCGAAAGCGCCGAATACATGGCGAGCCTCGATTTCCCCGGCTGCGCCATCGGCGGGGTCGCCGTCGGCGAAGCGACCGAGGACATCCGCCGCATCATCGACTACACCGCGCCCCTCCTGCCCGACGCGAAGCCCCGCTACCTGATGGGCGTCGGCACGCCCGCCGACATCATCGCCGGCGTCAGGGCCGGGGTGGACATGTTCGACTGCGTTATGCCGACCCGCCACGCCCGCCACTACCAGGCCTTTACCCGGGACGGCACCCTCAACCTGAAAAATGCCTGCCACGCCGGGGTCGAGGCCCCCACCGAGGAAGGCTGCGACTGCGAATGCTGCCGCAGCGTCAGCCGTGGATATGTGCGCCATTTGGCCATGTTGGGGGAATTGATGGCGTCGGTGTGGATTACCATCCACAACGTCCGCTTCTACCTGCGGCTGATGGAGGATTTACGCGCGGCGATTCTCGCCGGCAATCTGGACGAGGTCGCGCCGACGTTGTACCGGGAGGGGTAGCGGTTTAAAATTGGGGAAAAGCGTCCCACCCTCCCCCAACGT
>JAJQBO010000064.1 GCA_021203245.1 Planctomycetaceae bacterium | reverse complement strand
GCTTATGACCGTCCGCCTCGTCAATGACGGCACAGCGCAGATTGGTCCCGCCGAGATCCACACCAACAAAGAGATTGGACATGTTGGACTCCCCCGTTCCCGTGATAAAGCGTTTGTGAAAAATGCGTGACAAAAGCCGATGGTCGTTCGAATTCGGTGCCGTACCCGTCTGACCCCGGCCGAACCGCCCGCTACTCCGCTGGTTGCAGTCCGCACGCCGGGGTGACGTATGGGGGATTTCGCGATCTTTTTATTGGAAAAACGCCGCACTTCCCCTTTTCGTCACCCCGGCGTCTGGACGGTGAACCGGGCGCAAAACGGGCTGTTCGGCCGGGGTCCACGCCGCGTCGTCCGCTCCGGAAATTTCCGTTGCAATTCGGTATTGATACCGCCCGGTGCCGTACAGGGACTGCCGCAAGCCACTTTCGTCGGGATTCATTATACCACGCCGCATAGTTCCTTCATACGGTTTTCGTCGATAATTTCAATCCCCAGCTCCTCAGCCTTGGCCAGCTTGCTGCCGGCTTCCGCGCCCGCGACCACATAATCGACCTTGCGGCTGACGCTGCCGGCGACGATGCCGCCCGCGTCTTCAATCAGGCGCTTGGCGTCGGCGCGGCCCATGGTCGGCAGGGTGCCGGTGAGGACAAAGGTCTTGCCGCTCGCCTCGGCGTTCCCGGCGGTGTTCGACGCTTCCATGACGACCCCGGCCTGGCGGAGCCGGTCGAGGAGAGTTTGCGTCGCCGGGTCGTCCAGGTAGGCGCGGAGGCTCCTGGCCGCGACAGGCCCCAGGGTGCGCTTGACCTGCGACGCACCCATTTCCACCATGGCCAGGTCCGATTGCGTCGCCGCCAGCAGCCGTTCGGCCGTGCCGAAGTGCTTGGCGACCGCGTCCACCCGCTTCTGACCAAAGCCGGGGATGCGCAGACTCTCGAGGAACAGGGCGAGCGCCTTCGCGTCGGTGCCGTAGACGCTGTCCGGCGGCACGCCCGCGAGGGCGGCGGCGAGTTGCGCCGCCGTCTTGTCGCCGAGGGTCCGGTAGGAGGTGGACTCGCCCATGCTCGCGCCGGCAATCTCGTCTTCCGTCGCGGCGGTCAGGGCGTCCATGCCGCCGAAGCGGCGGGCGAGGAGTTGCGCCGCCGTCTCGCCGATGTCCGGGATGGCGAGGGCGAAGAGGAGCTTCGCCAGGCCGCGCGTCTTCGACGCTTCGATAGCGGCAAGGAGGTTGTCGACCATCCGCGTCGCCTCCCTGCTGCCGCCCTTGGCGACGATGTCGCGGCCCGCCTTGGTCATGGGCATGAGGTCGTCGCGGGTGAGGGAATAGATGTCGGCGACGTCCCGGAGCAGGCGGTTGTCCAGGAGCCATTGCACGACAGACGGGCCCATGCCTTCGATGTCCATGGCGTCCCGGGAGGCGAAGTGGACGATGCGGGCGAACTGCTTGGCCGGACAGGCGGGGTTGACGCAGAAGCGGAGGATGATTTTCCGCTCCACCCCGCTCTCGGTCGTCTCCGACTCGTGGCCGCACGACGGGCATTCCGTCGGCATACGGAACGGCGTGGTGTGGGGCGGCCGCTTGGCTTCGATGACGGTGTTGATCTGCGGGATGATTTCGCCCGCCTTTTCCACCAGGACGCGGTCGCCGACGCGGACGTCCTTCTCGGCCACATAGCTTTCGTTGTGCAGGCTGGCGTGGGTGATGGTCGAGCCGGCGAGGAACACCGGCTCGAGATCGGCCACAGGCGTGAGCCGGCCCAGCTTCCCCACCTGCACGCGGATGCCGGAGACGCCCGTCTCGGCCCGTTCGGGCGCGAACTTGTAGGCGACGGCCCAGTTCGGCGACTTGGTGCCGAGGCCGAGGATCTCCTGCTGCCGGAACGAATCCAGCTTGATGACCAGCCCGTCGGTGCCGTAGGGGAGGTGGTGGCGTTCCGTACCCAGGCGGTCGCGGAACTTGATGACGTCCTCAGCATTGTCGAAAACGCCCCGGAGCGGGTTGACGGGGAGGCCCCATTTTTCCAGCGCTTCCAGCCCGGCGGCCTGGCCGTGGATGTTCAGGTCGTCGGCTTCGACGATCTGGTAGAAGAAGCATTCGAGCCCGCGCGCCGCGACCAGGGCCGGGTCGAGCAGTTTGAGGCTGCCGGCGGTGGCGTTGCGGGGGTTCGCGAAGACGCGGACCGTGCCTTCCTCCTCCTGGTCCTCGACCAGGGCCGCAAACACCGGGGCAGGCATGTAGATTTCGCCCCTGACCTCGATTTCGCCCTTGGGGTGCTTGCCGGCGAGCTTTTTCGGCAGGCCGCGAATCGCCCGGAGATTAGCGGTCACGTCTTCGCCGACCGATCCGTCGCCACGGGTCGCGCCCCGGACGAATTCGCCGTTCCGGTAAAAGGCGGTAAAGGCGACGCCGTCGATTTTCAGTTCGACGACAAAACGGGGCTTTTCGTCGTCGCCCGCCTCGCGGAGCGAGCCGTCGACCCGGCCGATGAATTTGCGGATTTCGTCGGCCGAATAGGTGTTGGCGATGGAGAGCATGGGGACGGCGTGGAGAAACGGCTGGAACGCCTCCTTCTTCGTCCGCGCCGCCGGAGCCGCGCCGACGAGGTGCGACGGCGAATCGGGCGCGTCCCATTCGGTATGCTCCTGTTCGAGCCGCTCGAGTTCGGCCATGAGGGCGTCGTATTCCGGGTCCGCGATCTCGGGCCGGGCGTGGTTGTAGTAGAGGTCGTTATGGCGGCGCAGCTCGGCGCGCAGCCATTCCACCCGCCGTTTTCCGTCCGGCAGGTCGTGAGGGTTGGACTTTGGCATGGAACGCTCCTGGACCCCTCGTACATGCATTGTACTACAGCCAATGACCGCTTGAGCTCGGTGCCTTGGCCGTTTATCACGTGGACCCCGGCCGAACAGCCCGCTTACTCCGCTGGTCATTGTCCGCACGCCGGGGTTGACGTATGGGGAAGGTTGGGGTGTTTCTACCCAAAACGAGGCACTCCCCTTTTTCGTCACCCCGGCGTTCCCGACCACCGCCTTCGGGAATGACGGCGACTACACCGGGCGCAAAACGGGCGGTTCGGCCGGAGTCCACGGCCCTGTCCTCCGCTCCGGGATTCATCGCGTCAGTTCGATATCGTCACCGTCCATCAGCTTTCACTGTTCACGGATTCTCAACTGTTTTACACCAGCTTGATCAACGCGTAGTTCTTTTTCCCCTTCCGCACCACCATCGCCCCGGCGCTGGCGAGGTCGGCGGTGGTGACGGTGCGGTCGACCGCCTCCACCGGGCGGTTGTTGATGTATGCGCCATGCTGTTCTATCGAGCGGCGGGCGTCGTTCTTGCCTTTCCACAGCGGCGTGGCGGCGAGGAGATCGACGACGTTCATCCCGGCGGCGAGCTGATCGCGCGGCAGTTCGACCCGGGGCACTTCGGCGAAGATGCCGGCCAGGTCGTCGTCCGAGACGTTGTCGATGGCTTCTCCGAAAAAGATGGCGGTCGCCTTTTCCGCCTGGGCCAGGCCCTGCGGGCCGTGGACGAAGGTGACGACCTCCGACGCCAGGCGGCGCTGGGCGGTGCGCTGTTCCGGCCGCTCGGCGACTTCGCGGGCGAGTTCGGCGATCTCGTCCATCGACAGGAAGGTGTAGTATTTCAGGTAGTCGACGACGCAGACGTCCTCGGCGTTCATGAGGAACTGGTACATCTGGTAGGGGCTGCTGATCTCCGGGTCGATGTAGACGGTGCCGCCCAGCGACTTCCCGAACTTCTGCCCCTTCGAATCCGTCACCAGCGGCACGACCAGGCCGAACACCTGCGCCGACTCCACCCGCCGCACCAGGTCGATGCCGGCGGTGATGTTGCCCCACTGGTCGCCGCCGCCCATCTGCAGGCGGACGCCGTGGGTCTGGTAGAGGTGCAGGTAATCGTAGGCCTGGAGGATCTGGTAGGAGAATTCGGTGAACGATACCCCGTCCTCCGACTCCATCCGTCGTTTCACCGATTCGCGGGCGAGCATTTCGCTGACGCGGAAGCGGCGGCCGACGTCGCGGAGGAAGTCGAGGAAATTGAATTTCGACAGCCATTCGTAGTTGTTGACGAGGATGGCGGCGTTCTTGCCTTCGCTGAAATCGATTAGGCTTTCGAGTTGTTTGCGGATGGCGGCGACGTTCGACTCGACCAGGTCCATGTCGAGAAGGTTGCGTTCGGTCGAGCGGCCCGACGGATCGCCGATGCAGCCGGTCGCGCCGCCGACCAGGACGACGGGCCGGTGGCCCATCTTCTGCAACCGGCGCATGGTGACGATGGCGAAGAGGTTGCCGATCTGCAGGCTCTTGAAGGACGGGTCGTAACCGCAATAGAATGAAACCATTTCCTTCGCGAACAGGTCGCCCAGGGCGGGGTCGGAGACGGTGTTGACGATGCCGCGTTCGGTAAGCGTTTCCAGTGCGTTCATTGACCATTCCTCTTCAGACGCTGCGGGGCGGCGGATTTTGTCCCGCCCCAATGAAAAAACGCCGGCCAGACCGGCGACGCCTCCGATAATAACGACTCCGCCGGTCTTTGCAAGAATTATCGGCCGTCCCCGACCTTACCTCTCCGCCCAACGGCCCCGTCTCGGCAATTTTTTAAAAGAACCGGCCGCCGCAGCGGCAAGTAAGGTGAGACGGAGGCATCACGTTGGCACGACGCACACGAAAAAACACCGTTCTCGGCCTGGACGTCGGTTCACGGACCGTGAAGGCGGTGGAAATGACCCGCACCGGCGAAGCGCTGCAGGTGACCAGTTGCTCCTACGAAGAGGTGGAGCGACCGGGCGCGCACGCCGCGTCCATCCAGGCCGTCCTGAAGGCCGGCTCGCACGACGTTTCCCGGGTGGCGGTCGGCTTCAGCGGCAGGCGCGCCTTTCTGCGGGTCGTGTCCCTGGCGGGCGACGCGGTCGAGGACATGGGCGAGGCGGTCGTGACCGAGGTGGCGAAATACATCCCCTACGACATCGCCGACGCCCGCGTCGGCTACCAGATTCTATCCGGCCAGCACGACCGGTTTCTCCGCGTGCTCGCGACGGCGGCGCGCCGCGACGACATCGCCCGGCGGCTCAATCTGTTCCGCGACGCCGGCGTCCGGCCGGTCCGCATGGACATGGAACTGGCGGCTCTCGCCAACGCCTTCGAAACGATCAACGCCGGAGGGGGTGTCGCCCAGGCGGGGCGCGGCGTCTGCATGGTGGATTTCGGCGCGACAAAAACGCTTATCGCCATAACGGACGGCTCCCGCTGCGTGTTCCGGGAATTCCCCTTCGGCGGCGACAAGCTGACGGAAATGCTGGCCCACCGGCTGGGGTGCGGTGCGGCCGAAGCCGAGGCCCTGAAGCGCCAGCCCGGCGAGCGTATCGAAATGGTCAAGGACGCCATCTACCCCGGCATCGAAGATATCGCCGCCGAAGTGCGGAGCTGCCAGGACGCCTTCCGGGACGTCTCCGGCGGGGTGCGGCCCGATGTGCTGCTGGCGTCGGGCGGCCTGGTGGCGTTTCCCGGCGTGACCGCCCTGTTCGGCAGACTGACCCGCTGCGCCGCAGCCCCCTTCCGGTTGGGCGCGGTCGACACGTCCGAACTGGACGCGCACTTTCTTGAAGACCACGGCCACGAATTCGCCGTCGCCTTCGGCCTGGCCTGCCATGCGAGAGGGGACGGCATATGATTGACATCAACCTGATTCCGGAACAGTCCCAACCCGCCCCCGCCGGGCCGCGCTGGCCCACGGCGGTGCTGGCGCTGGGCGGCGCGTTTGTGGCGGTTCTCCTCGTCATAAACGCCTACTACGCCTTTTCCGTCATTCCGCGGCTGGAACGGCAGGTGGCGGAAAAGGAGGCCATTCTGGAGGAGCGGCGCGACACGGTCGCCGCCCTGACGCGGGAGGCGTCAACCCTGGCGGCGCGGCGGGAGTGGGTGGCTGCGGCAAAGGGGATTTACGCGGACAAGCCGCTCTATGCCCCGCTTCTCGCCCACGCCCAGAAGGCTATCGTCGACGCCGACGCGGCCCTGGGCGGCGACGGCGCCATCTGGCTCCACGCCCTCGAGGCCGGCGGGGGCGCGCTGCGCTTGCAGGGTTTTGTCACCGGTCCCGGAGCCGATGCGGCGGTGGCGGCGATTGCCGACGCGCTGACGGCGGCCGGGAACGACGCGTCGGTGGACGCATTGGAACCGGTGGAAGACGGCACACAGCGGTTTGCAATTAGAGCGGCGGTGACCCCATGAGCGACCGACGGAAAATCATCCTTGGCGTACTGGGCATAGCGGCGGCGGTGCTGCTGGCCCTACTGCTGGTACAGATGCGGCGTGCCGGCGACGCGCGGCTGGCGGGCAGCCAGTCGGGCTCGCTGACGCGGCGGTTGGAGGAACTGGACGCGGGGCTCGCCGCAACGCCCGACCCGGCGGAACTGGAGGCGCGGATACTCCGGGAAGCGGCCGCAATCGAGGCGAAGGGCGCCCTCGCCGCCGCAATCGTGCCTGAAGTGGCTGACCCGGCGGCAATCGGCCCGACCCTGGCCGACCTGGCGCAGGCGGCGGGCGTCGAAGTCGACGACTTCACCCCCGGCGAGGCCGAGGCGGTCGACGGCGGCCTCGAAGCGCTCCTGATGACCATCCGGCTGCGGGGCGGTTACGACGAGGTGGCGGGGTTTGTCAGTTCGGTTGAAGGGCTCGACCATCCGGCGGCGGAAAACCCGCGCCACATCGAGGTCGATAGCCTGGTCGCGTCGCCGCGACCCGACGGCGCCGAACCGGAATGGACCCTGGCCCTTCGCACCTACGCCTATCGCGGCGAAGCCAGCGACGGCCATGGCGACGGCGACGCGGCGGAGGAAGACGAGGCAAGCCTCGAGGATCTCGCCGCAGCGCGCCGCTTCCACTACGAACCGGGCGAACGCGACATCATGGCCCCGCCCGCCGCTTTGGGTGCCGCCTCACCGGACGATACGACCGCCGCGCCGGTACCGCAGGCCGGTTCGGACGAACCCGCGCTGGCAGACCTCCCGAATGAACGGGAAACCGCGCTCGAAAGCGGTCTGGCCGAGATGGAGGCTGCCGTCTCGGCAGGGCGCTACGACGACGCGGTCGCCGCCGCCGAGGCCGCCCTCGCCCTCGCCGGTCCGGCCGCGTCGCCGCGCGAGCGCGAACTTCTCGAGTCGATGCGCCAGCGCCGCGACGAACTGGTGCGCCGCCACGGTTCCCCGGCCGACGCCGCCGCCTTCGCCACCCTCGGCGTGACGGTGGAGGGCATCAGTTGGTCGCCGGCTGCGCCCCGCGCCGTCGTCAACGGCGGCATCGTCGCGGTCGGCGACGCGGTTCACGGCCATGACGGGGTGCGGGTCGCGGCCATCGACAAGGCGACCGTCACCTTCTCGTACGACGGCGGCAACCATATCGTCGGCGTGAAGATGTTTGCCCGGCCATGACCCGGATTGAAAGAAACATCGGCCCGGCGGCAAGTAACCGTATGAAAACCACTCACCCTCACACTGGAGACATCATGAAAACGGCACGACGGATGGCCTTGTGCATCCTCATCGTCGGCCTCTGTGCCGCCCACGCGGCGGCGGGGGACGCCATGGATCTCCTGCGCGCCAGGGAAGGGTCGCGGCGCGGTTATGTCGACCTGTATTACCGCAACGTCCCGCTGCAGCGCATCCTGTTCGATCTCGAAAATCTCAAGCCCGGCGTCTCCCTCGCCGTCAGGGCGGAATCCGCGACCGAGCGCCAGGACCTCCTGGCCGAGCCGCTCAGCGTCGGTCCCCTCGCCGGCGTGCCGTGGGACGACGCGGTCCGCTATGTCGCCGAAGCGCTGCGCCTGACCGTCGACGCGTCGGCCGAGGCGGACGGGGTCGTCGTGCTGGAAAAAACCACCCGCTTCACCGGCGTCTTTGACGGCGTCCGGTTGGGCGAAGCCATTCGCCTCATTGCCGAACGCGGTTGCGCCGATGTGGTCGTCTCGCCGGCGGTGGACGCGGACCAGCCGGTCCATCTCACCTTTGCCGACGTGCCGTGGCGCGAGGCGCTCCGTTCCGTCCTCACGACTCACGGCTGCGCGATGGAAGTGGACGCGGGCGGGGTCGTCCGGGTCATCACCCGCGAGGAATCGCTGGCGCAAACCGGCACCGTGACCCGTCCCCTTCGCTACCTCACACCCGCCGCCGACGGCCGCAGCATCGAAGGCAGGCTCGAGTCGCTCCTGGAGACGCTCGCCGGCATGGCGTCCAGCCGCGGCCCGGTGAGTCCCGTCGTCTACGAGCGGGAGTCCAACAGTCTTCTCCTCACCGCCGACCCGGAAACGCTCGACGCGATGCTGAGTCTGGTCGACGCCCTCGACCGGCCGCCGTACCAGGTCATCCTCGAGGCCAGCGTCCTGACGATGGACTGCGACCCGGCCGAGTTCCTGAACGCCGAGTGGATGCTGCGTGACGCCGTCACCTGCGACGCGGACGAAGTCTGGGAGCCGGTGTGCGAACTGCACGGAGCCGACTGCCCCGCCCTCGCGGCGATGGCGGACCCGATGCCGGCGTCCTATTCGGTCGGAACCGTGTCGACGGGCGATGCGTCGGCCATTGTCGAAGCCTCCCTGAACGGCGGGACCGCGAGGGCGACCCAGGCCCCGCAGATGACGGTGGTGGACCGCGAAACAGCCCTGGTTTCGATTGGCTCAGTCAAAACCGAACCAATCCGGAAAAGCGGCGGCGGACTGCCGGCCTATTCGTATCTGGAGCGCTTCTCCGGCATCCGCCTGACGATGGTGCCGCGCGTCTGCGGCGACGGCGACCAGGTGGTGCTGGACGTCACCTACGAGCAGTGCGGCGAGGTGCCCGCGCCCGGTTGCCGCCCCGTCTTCGACGGCAGGGCCAGGACCATCCGCACCACCATGATGCTCCATTCGGGCGAGACCGGCGTCATCGCGGGCCTGATGGAACGGGGGTCGGCCGACGGTTCCGGCTGGCGGCTGCCGTTCCGTCCCGCTTCGGCCACGGCCAAGGGCCGGCACAGCGTCATCCTCCTGACCCCGGTCGTCCTCGCGCCCCCGGGCGGCGGCGAGTTCGATGACGGCGTCGAAGCCTTGCGCGCCGCGTTGGCCCAGGCGGAATAACCCTGCAGTACCGGTTGTCCAGAATAACCCGGGGAGCGGCCCAGCCGATCCCCGCTCATGTTTGGCTCTTTGGCATCTCTGCATTGGTACATTCTGCCCTCAACGTCCATTCCTCCCAAAAAACGTCACCCCGGCGTCCAGTACGATGAACCGGGCGAGGGGCGTGAAGTTGTGCCGGGGCAGTCGGGGGCGCGGCCGCATTATGGCATGGCTCGGAACGGTAAAGGAGCCTGCAGCATTTGTCAATCCCGCCTGCCCCGGCACAACCGCCTGCCAGTTTCACGGCGCACGTCAAGACGCCGGGGTGACGTGTGGGGGTGCCGATATGGACATTCGTAATAGATAAAGGCCAATCATGAGCGGGGAGCGGCCCAGCCGTTCCCCGATTGCTTGACGGGCCGCCCCCCCATAGACCGTCCGAACACCTAAACCCGCTCGCACCCTCCCCCACCGTCACCCCGGCGTGCGGACCTCCACCAGCGCGGGAAACGGGCGGTTCGGCCGGG
>JAJQBO010000076.1 GCA_021203245.1 Planctomycetaceae bacterium | reverse complement strand
CACTGGTGGTGAATTAGGGAGAGATTGAAATAGCGGGCGACCCGAAACGGTTTGACCATGGTATCGTACCCGTCAAGTTGTCGCAAAACATGGGCGGTTTTGCGTAAAATAGAACGGGATCTTCGCAATACGCGCGGTATACTTCATACGTGGGCGGAAAACGGCGACAAGCCTCCTGCACCTCCGTCACACCTACTCCAGTTGATTACACGACAACCACCCCAGGTCCCGGACGCGGGCAGCCATCCCGCGTGCGCGCACGTTTTCATCCCGTCATTGTTTGCCGCATTTTACGGTTTGTGGTCTTTTTTGCCAAGGAGTGAATTATGAAGAAATCCCGTCTCGCCGTTCTGTCCTTCGCCCTCGTCTTCGGCCTGTGCGCCTGCGTGAGCGCCGGCGAAAAGCAGATTCGCATCGGCCTGTGCATGGCCTCCCTCGACACCTTCCTGAGTTCCATGGCCGACGCGGCGGTGGCGCGCGCCGCCGAGCTTCCCGGCGTCGAACTGACGCTCATGGACGCGCAGGACGACTCGGTCCGCCAGACCGACCAGGCCAACACCTTCCTGAACGACGTCGACGTCCTGATCGTCAACGTGGTCGAGACTTCGGCCGCCCAGCCCATCGTCGACCAGGCTGCCCGCGTCGCCAAGCCGGTGGTCTGGGTCAACCGTAATCCCTTCTTCGGGAAAGACGTGCCGCCGAACAACTATGTCATCTCGTCCAACAGCCTCCTGGAAGGCGCGAACGGCATGGAATACGCGGGGGGACTGATGGGCGGCAAAGGCAACATCATCATTCTGCAAGGCACCCTCGGCCACGAGGCCGCCACCAACCGCACCGAAGGCGTGCGCATGGTCATCCGGGAAAAGTACCCCGACATCAAGATACTCGCCGAAGAGACCGGCAACTGGTTCCGCGATCAGGGCATGACCGTCACCGAAAACCTGATCACCTCCTTCGGCGACCAGATCGACGCCGTCCTGTCCAACAACGACGAAATGGCCCTTGGCGCGCTCCTCGCCCTCCAGGTCAACGGCATGGGCGATGTGATTGTCGTCGGCGTCGACGGGACCAACGACGGCATCACCTCGGTCGCCAACGGCGGTCTGGCCGCCACCGCCTACCAGGACCCCTTCGCCCAGGGAGCAGGCTGCGTCGACATCGCGGTCAAGGTTGTCAACGGCGAAAAGGTCGAGCCTCTTACCAGGCTGCCGGTGGAAGTCATCACCAAGGACAACGTCGCCGAATTCCAGAAACGGCTGGCCAAGTAACATCCGACCGCCACCGGTTCATGCCTGCGGCCCGCGATTCTGTCGCGGGCCGCGGTCGTTTCGTTTCCGCATACACCTCTGCAAAAGGGAGTTGCCCGAAAACCGTTTCGGCTGTATAGTTGTATCTGTTCAAGGCCCTCACGCACTGGTACCGACCTTTCGCACCTATGCCTCATACTCACCAGCGACGACTCACCAACAGGGATGTTGTTTTCCTTCCATGTATCGAAAAGGAGCAGGTATGCGACGACTGGCAGCATTGATTGTTTTGGGCGTTTTGGCATTGGCAGGACCAAACCTGGCGGCAGGCGACGCGCCGGCCTTTAAAAACGGTCCCTACCTGCTCGCCCCCAAACCCACCAGCATGGTGGTCATGTGGGAAGCGACCGCGCCGGGCGACGCGACCATCGCCTTTGGCGAGGGCGATGCGCTCGGGGAGGCGGTCGCCGTCCCGGCCGACCCCGATGCACCCGACTTTCAGGGCGCGAAGATGAACCTCTACGAGTATAAACTCGACAATCTCAAGCCAGGCACGCGCTACTCCTACGAAGTCACGCTCGCCGGCGGCGAAAAGCGCCGGGCCGGCTTCAGGACGCTGGCGGAGAAGCCCGAAAAAATCACTATCATCTCCCTGTCGGACTCGCACGTCTTCGCGACCCGGCCCAAATTCGACGCGGCGGTGAAATCGTTCGACCCCGACCTTATCCTCCACTGCGGCGATTTGGTCGAGGGAACGGGCGCGCAGGCGGAGCAGTTCAGCTTCTTCCTGAAGGGCCAGACCGAGGACGACTTCATCCATTCCTATCCGATCGTCTACGCGAGCGGCAACCACGACCAGGGCGGCGTCTATTTCACCACCTACGTCTACGCCGTCCAGGACCGCGAATACGGCGCGACCGTGCCGGGCAACCAGTCGTTCACCTACGGCAACCTGCACATCCTGTCCATCAATTCGAACCCGTGGGGCCTGTTCCAGTTGAATTCGGAAGCGACCGGGGCCAAGGCCGACGACGCCACCCTGGAACTGATCGACGCGACCACCAGGTGGATTGCGGACGACCTCGCCACGCCGGCTGCGGTCAACGCCGAGTTCCGCCTCGCCTTTACCCATCACCCGATTTCCGACGCCTACTCGAAGCGCTACCTGCCGGGCGTGCTGGAACCGGGCAAGACCGACGTCATGCTCTCCGGCCACACCCACACCTACGCCCGGGCCGTCTCCGGCAACCCGGCCGTCGCCGCGGCCACGGTATACATGACCCACCAGGACGCGCGCATCCACCACCGCCGCTGCGACTTTTTCCGCATTCTCTCGACCCCGGGCGAAGGCCTGTTGACGATTGAAGCCCACGGCGCGAACAGCGCGAACGAAGAAACGAAGCTCGCCGCCACCACCCTTATCGCCAGGGACAAGCAGCAGCTCGAATACTCGGACATCGCCATCACCCCGGACTCGGTCCTCTACAACGGCGACGTCACCGTCACCGCCACCGTAACGAACGCCGGTACGGGCATCGCCGCCGCCGTCATCCCGGTGCGGGACAACGGCGAAGTCCGCTACCTGTACCGTTTCGACGACGGCGTCACCGTGCTGGAGCCGGGCAAGTCGGCCGCCCTCACCGGCACGCTGCGGATGGAATCGCTGGGCGAACACACGCTGGCCCTTGCCGACAAGACGACGACGGTGGCAGTGCAATTCCGCCCCGCCACCTACGACTTTTCCAATGTCCGCATCAGGATGGGCGACGGCGACGGCTACGATCTGAACAGCAACAGGCTGTGGATAAAGGCCGACATCAACAACATCGGCAACGAAGCCGGCGTCGCCACGGCCGAGTTCATCATTGACGGCAAGGCGGTCGCGGCGAAAAATTACCGCCTCGAATCGGGCCAGACCAAGACGGTGGAATTCGACCACACCTTCGACACGGCGGGCGAATACGCGGTCACCATCGGGAACGCGCCGGCGCATAAGGTGTTTGTGGAAGGGTCGATTCAGGGCATGCCAGTCGTCCTAGACAAGTCCGGCAACAACAATAACGCCCGCATCCACGGCCAGCCCAGGCTAGGCCGAGACGGCGATGGCCGCGCCGCGCTGGTGCTGGACGGCAAGCGGGACTATATCGAAGTGCCTGACACGGGCCGTTTCACCGCCACGGACGGCATCACCGGCATGGTCTGGGCCAACCTGCCGAGCGCCGGCACGACCAAGGGCGGGCTGACCGAGCTGGTCGAACCCTACGAGGACCTCGACGGCAAGGGCTCGATTCCCGACCACAATCCGCTCATGCTCAAGGGCATCGGCCTCGGCTGGGGCACGCCGTACCTGTTCCGCATCGCCGTCCGCGAGACCGGCAAGGTGACCTACGGCGTCTGCCTCCTGAACGACAACGGCGAGTTCTCCTGGAACGACGGCAGCCAGCCCGAAGCCGGCATCAAGAAGGACACCTGGGTGCAGTACACCAGTTCCTTCGACTTCGACAACGGCGGCGACGCCTACCAGAACGGCTACCACAGCGCCCACGTCGACAAGCCCGCCTTTACCGCGCCGATGAAGAATTGGGAAGGCGAACCCCTCCTGGTCGGCCTCGGCTACAAAAACACCCTTCTCTCCGGCCGCAACCGCGGCATGTACCATACCATGCTGCCGGGCGCGGTGTCGCAGGTGCGCTTCTATACCGCCAAGGTGCCGGCCGGGGAAAACGACAGCGTCCGCGCCAACCCCACGGAAGCCGGCGCGTCGGCCGGGGCGCTGAAGATCTGGCTCGACTTCGAACCGGGGAACATCGAAACGACGGGAACCCACACCACCGAATGGGTGGCGATCAGCGCCGCGCCGTCCACCCTCGCCTTTGACGCCGAGTTCGCCGGCAAGGCGTCGGTCGTCGCCACGGTTCAGACGTCGGACGACGGCGTCACGGTGAAGGAAGAGACGCGCATCCCGCTCGCCTCCGGCTGCAACTGTTCCGCCGCCCTGTCCGGCTTCCAGCCGGCCCGTTTCGCCCGCATCGTCACCGAGTTCACGTCCGACCTGAACGAGACGGAAAGCAGCGTGCCGGTGCTGCACGAATACGTCCTCACCGCCGGCGCGACCCACCGCTGGAACACCCTGGTCGACTGGAACCGGGGCACCTTCTCCGGCGCAGCCGGTCACCAGCCCGGCGACGTCTACCGCGACCACGCGCGGGACATCGACAAGTACAACGGCCCGGTGGACGAACCGGACGCGGAATAGGAGGATAAATTCAGTCCGTTTTGAGGCCCGGTTCCACAGGATCGGGCCTCTTCTTATGGACGTAATTCAGCGCACATCATCGCCTTTCCACCAATTCGCTCACTCCTTCCCCTACTGTCACCCCGGCGGGAAAAACGTCTGCTGCATCCCAAACGGGAAGTTGTGCCGGGGCAAGGCGGGGCGGACGCGGACGGCAGGGCACCCTGAGGTCGCATTGCAACACAGGTAATTCGCCCACACCGCTGCTTTTCCCTCCTCCCCGCCGAATTTGTTTGCCGTGGCGGCCCGGATACGGATAATGGGCGATTTGTGCGGCAGGGAGCCGCGACGCGTTTGGACGGCGCTGCGACGCCGTCCCGGCGGTTTCATGCGGTTTACATACTCGGAGCGCGGAATCGCCGCGACTGCCGGAAAGGACAGGGTGATGACGGTCAGTGCATTGATTGGCATGCAATGGGGCGACGAGGGCAAGGGAAAAATCGTCGATATTTTGGCTGAGCGGGCCGACGTTGTCGTGCGCTGCCAGGGCGGCGCCAATGCGGGCCATACCGTGGTCCTCGGGTCGGACGTCTTCGCCCTGCACCTCATCCCCTCCGGCATCCTCCGGGACGGCGTCATCTGCGTCATCGGGAACGGCGTCGTCGTCGACCCGGTCCGCCTCGACACCGAACTCACCGGCCTCCAGGGCCGCGTCGCCGACACCACCGGCAGGCTGTTCGTCTCCGACCGCGCCCACATGGTGCTGCCGTGGCACAAGATCATCGACGCCCTCGCCGAAGGCAAGCTGGGCGCATCGTCCATCGGCACCACCAAACAGGGCATCGGCCCCACCTATATCGACAAGGTCAAGCGTTGCGGCATTCGCTGGAACCAGGCCCGCAACCTGGACAAGTTCCGCGCCCGCTTCCGTTCCGCCCTCCAGGACGCGAACAACATGATCGCGCTCCTCGGCGGCGAGCCGCTGCCCGAACAGGCGACCGAGGACGAGGTCCTGTCCTGCGTCGCCAAGCTCCAGCCCTACATCACCGACACCGTCGCCTACTTGCACAACTGCGTCCGCGACGGCAAGCGCGTGCTGCTGGAAGGCGCGCAGGGCACGATGCTGGACGTCGACTTCGGCACCTACCCCTTTGTCACCAGTTCGAACACGACGGTCGGCGGCTGCGTCACCGGTTCCGGCCTCGCCCCGACCATGCTCCGGGACGTCCACGGCCTCCTCAAGGCCTTCACCACCCGCGTCGGTTCCGGCCCCTTCCCGACCGAACTGGACGGTCCCGAGGCCGACCTGCTCCGTGGCACCGGCAAGAATCAGTGGGATGAATTCGGCACCACCACCGGCCGGCCGCGCCGCTGCGGCTGGCTCGACCTGGTCGTCGCCCGCCACGCCGCCCGGGTGAACGGCATCAACAAGATTCACATCACCAAGCTGGACATCCTCTCCCAGTTCGACGAGTTGAAGATCTGCACCGCCTACCGCATCGACGGACAGGAGACGGCCGACTTCCCCGCCGACGCGTCCGAACTCGACAAGTGCGAGCCGGTGTACGAAACGCTGCCGGGCTGGAAGTGCGACCTGCCCGCCTGCAAGACGGTGTCCGAACTCCCTGAAGCGGCGGCGAACTACGTCAACCGCATCGCCTCGTACCTGGAGCGGGATATCGCCAGCGTGTCGTACGGCCCCGGCCGGGAGCAAACCGCGTTTTAATGAACAATGGATAATGACACCTTTTTTGCTATGCCTGTAAGGATTGATGATGAAACGTACGCATACCTGTGGTGAACTTCGAAAGACCGATGCCGGCAAGACGGTAACGCTGGCCGGCTGGGTCCAGAACCGCCGCGACCACGGCAGCCTGATGTTTATCGACCTGCGCGACCGCTACGGCCTGACGCAGATCGTCTTTGACACCGAAAAGCCGGATGTCCTCAAACTCGGCCAGGAGGTGCGGGCCGAGTGGGTGCTTCAGGTGACCGGCACCGTGCTGGCGCGCCCGGACGACATGGTGAACCCGAAGATGTCGACCGGCGAGATCGAGGTCGCGGTCGAATCGTTCACCGTGTTCTCGAAGTCGGCCGCGCTCCCGTTCGAAATCGACGAGCACGCCAAGGTCGGCGAAGAAGCCCGCCTCACCTACCGCTACCTCGACATGCGCCGCCCGACCATACAGCACAACCTGGCGGCGCGCCACCGCTTCGTCCAGGCTATCCGCAACACTCTGGACAAGCTTGTCTTCATGGAAATCGAAACGCCCATTCTGGCAAAATCCACCCCCGAAGGCGCGCGCGACTACCTCGTCCCCTCGCGCATCCATTGGGGCCACTACTACGCCCTGCCGCAGAGCCCGCAGTTGTTCAAGCAATTGTGCATGATCGGCGGCTGCGACCGCTACTACCAGATCGCCCGCTGCTTCCGCGACGAAGACCTCCGCGCCGACCGCCAGCCCGAGTTCACCCAGCTCGACATGGAGATGTCGTTCGCCGACGAGGACGACGTCTTCGCCGTCGCCGAGGCGTGCATGCAGGCGGCCTTCAAGGCCGGCTGCGGCGCGGACATCGCGCTGCCGTTCCCGCGAATGACCTACGACCAGGCGATGGAAAAGTACGGCTGCGACAAGCCGGACATCCGCTTCGGCCTGGAACTGTTCGATCTATGCGACCTCGTCTCGGACGTGGACTTCAAGGTGTTCCGTTCGGTATTGTCGGCCGGCGGCATCGTCAAGGGCATCGTCATTCCGGGCGGCGATTCGTTCAGCCGCAAGGAACTGGACGTCGAACTTCTGGAAATCGCCAAGCCCTACGGCGCGAAGGGCCTCGCCTGGATCAAGATCACGCCGGAAGGGGAATACACCGGCGCGCCGGTCAAGTTCTTCACCAAGGAACAGATCGACGCCATCCGCGAGCGCATGGGCGCGAAACCGGGCGACGCCATGGCTTTCTCCGCCGATAAGCGCAAGGTTGTCAATGCCAGCCTGGCGGCGGTCCGGAATTACCTCGGCCAGACCAAGCTCGGCCTCGCCAAGCCGGACGATTTCAAATTCCTCTGGGTCACCGATTTCCCTGCCTTCGAGTGGGACGCCGAGGAAAAGCGCTGGGTCTCGGCCCACCACCCCTTCACCTCGGTCAATCCCGAGGACGTCGACTTCATGATGGCCGCCGATCCGTCCAAGGAGGACTGCGGTCTCGAGAAGGTCCGTTCCGCCGCCTACGACATGGTCCTGAACGGCACCGAAGTCGCGTCCGGGTCGGTGCGTATCCACGACGCTGCCTTGCAGAACAAGGTCTTCCAGGTGTTGAGCATCGAGGAGTCGCAGATCAAGGAACGCTTCGGCTTCTTCACCGAGGCGCTCCGCTACGGCACCCCGCCCCACGCCGGCATCGCCCCCGGCATCGATCGGCTGGTGGCGCTGATGATCGGCACCGATTCCATCCGCGAAGTCATCGCCTTCCCGAAAAACGCCCGCGCCGTCGACCTGATGTCTGGCGCGCCCGGCGACGTCGACGCGAAACAGCTGAAGGAACTCGGCATCAAGAACGAGGAAAAGAAGGCGTAGGCGAATTGTAACAAATGGTCAATCGAAAGGGGGGCTTTGGCCTCCCTTTTTTGTGTATTTCCACGACAAACGCCCAATTCCCCCACACGTCACCCCGGCGTGCGGACCTCCATCAGCGGGAAGAGCAGGCGGTTCGGCCGGGGTCCACGGGGATAGACGGTCAAGGCACCGAACTTAAGAAAAGCCTTCGGTTTCGTTTACATACTTTTTTAATTTGCTTTAATGTGCGTTTTGCACGCCGGGGCGACGAGTGGGTATAGTGACATGGGCGTTCTGAAGATCTGGCCGCATTATTAGCGACGCGCAAAAAACAACCGGCGCACAGAAAAGGCTTCTTCCCTTTTCCTTCCCCTTGCATTCTCCCCATCGCCGATTAAAATTGATCATTTACCCCAGACCGGCGCACCGCGCCGTCACCAGTGAGGACAGACGCTATGAGCTCGATTTTCCCCTTCCCCGGATGGCGCTACGATCCCGGCAAGGTCGACCTGGCCAAGGTCATGGCCCCGCCCTACGACATCATCGGCCCTGAAGAACAGGAAAGCCTCTACGCCCGCGACGACAGAAACGTCGTCCGCCTGATCTTCGGCCGCCAGGGCGAAAACGACTCGCCCCACGACAACCGCTACACCCGCGCCGCCAGCCACCTCGACGCCTGGCGCGGCGACATGCTGTTCCTGCAGGACCGTCCGGCCGTCTACCTCTATGAACAGGAATTCGAAAACAGCGGCGTCAAGTATGTCCGGCGCGGCTTTTTCGCCCGGGTCCGTCTGTCCGAGTGGGGCAAGGAAGGCATTTACCCGCACGAAAAAACCCTCTCCGGCCCCAAGCAGGACCGGCTGGAACTGATGCGCTCCACCCGGGGCAACCTCGAGCCCATCTTCGGCCTCCTGGCCGATCCGGAGAACGAAGTCGCCGAGGCGCTGGCGAATCTGGTCGATTACGAACCCTGCCTCGACATCCGTGACGACGACAACGTCCGCAACCGCATGTGGGTGGTGGACGATCAGGACCTGCTACACCGGCTCCTGTCCCTGACGCCCGAGCCGGAAATCTTCATCGCCGACGGCCACCACCGCTATGAGACCGCCCTCGCCTACCAGGAGGAAATCCGCGCCAAGATGCAGGAGGCTGGCCAGGTGCCGCCGCTCCGGGGCGATCTCGACTGCGACTATATCATGATGTTCATCGTCCCCGATTCCGATCCGGGGCTGGTTATTTGGCCCACCCACCGCATCGTCTACGGGCTGGAGAATTTCGATCCGGTCAAGTTCCTGCGCGCCTGCGAGAAAAACTTCACCGTCGCGCCCATCGCCAGGGAACGGCTCGAGGCGGAGCTGGACGCCTGCGCCATGCCCTGTTTCGGTTTCGCCTACGGCGACAAGCTGTTTATCCTGCTCCTGAAGCACCGCGCCGCCATGGACGCCGCCCATCCCGACGCGGCCGAAGCGTGGAAGGTGCTGGACGTCTCCGTCCTCCACACCCTCATCATGGACGAACTGCTGGGCATCGACGAAGGCAAGCTGCTGCGCAAGGAAAACATCGTCTATTCGAAGAGCCTGGACGAAACGCTCGACTGGGTGCGGACCGGCAGGGACGGCGCGCAGTGCGGCTTTATCCTCCGTTCCACCCCGATGCAGCAGGTTCGCGACATCGCCGAGGCCGGCGCGGTCATGCCGCAGAAATCGACCTATTTCTACCCGAAGCCGCTTTCCGGACTGGTGTTCCACCTGTTCTGGTAACGGCCCGGGAAATACCAGGAGGACCAGCATGCGTCCACTCATTCTCGCCGCGCTCGCCCTGCTCTGCCTCTGCCCCGCCGTTCTCGCGGGGACGGTGGAGGAAGAGGCGGCCAAGTACCGCGCCGATCTCGACGAAGGGGTCGCGCTGCTGCGCACCGGCTCGCGTGACGAGATTCACCGTTCCATCGCCAAGTTCAAATCCGCCCTCAAACTCAGGCCCGAAAGCGCCGAGGCGTACTATTGGCTCGCCCTCGCCTATTCGGACCTGAACAACTACCTCCGCGCCGCCGACAACGCCAAGGACGCCACCACCTACGACGACCGCCTGGCCGAGGCGTGGCTGTTGTGGGGCCAGGTGCTTTTGTACCAGAAGGAATGGAACGAGGCGCGCATCAAGCTGGAGACGGCGGTGCACCTCGCGCCCGAGGAACCGGTGGCCCTGTACAATCTGGGCCGGGTGTATTACCACGGCTTTAAGGACCCGGACAATGCGCTATCCCGCTTCCGCGCCGCTTGGCAGCGCGGCCAGGCAACCCGGCGCGACAACCCGGAGATGATCGCCCTCACCATTCGGTCGCGCCTCTATATGGGCTGCTGCGAATACGAGCGCGGCGTCCGCACCGGCAACCTGATGTATTTCGACAACGCCATCAACTGCTTCCAGGACGTCCTCCGCGAACAGCCGGCCAACCACGACGCGCGCCTGCGGCTGGCAATGGCTCTGCGGAAGGCGAACCGCTCGAACGAATGCGAGCAGATGCTCCTGACCATCCTCCGCGATCTCGAGGCGCTGGGCACGGGAGCGGACCGGCAGATGCTGGCCGAAGTCAACCTGCAGATGGGCGATTTGTATCTCAAGGACCCGCTTTTCCGCGATCGGATGCGCGCCCTCATCTACCTGCGCGAATTCGTGTCCATCATGGGCGACGGCAACCATCCCGCCCTCGACCCTGCCCGCGAGTACGTCTCGATGTACGACGAGGCGGTGACGATGTAGAAAAAAGGAGCACGCGCACCCCGCCCGAGGGGCGCAGCCGCCCGGCGGCTGCGAGACGAGGGTTGCGCCACCCTCGCAACAGGAGACACACATGGCCACTCCCTGCACAGTCGACGTCAACAACGGCACACGCGAATTACAAACCCGCACCGGCATGACCCTCTATGCGGCGCTGCGTTCGAACGGCATCCTCATGCCGACCGGCTGCGGCGCGCAGGGAAAATGCGGTCAGTGCAAGGTGCTGCTGAAAGGGGGCGACGCCGACCTGATGACCGACAGCGAGGTGCGGCTTATCCCCGAAAACGAGCGCGCGGCGGGGAAGCGCCTCGCCTGCCAGCTTCGCCTCCTGGGCGACGTCTCAATCGACATCCCGGATTATGTCTTCGACGCGCGCGAGCATACGGCGGTGCTGCACGAAATCATCCCCCTCACCTACGACATCAAGCGCTTTTCCTTTTCGCTTCCCGAGGGCGACGCCATCCCGCACAAGTCGGGCCAGTTCGTCACCCTGGTGGCGAAGATTCCCGATCAGCGGGTGCAGGTCATGCGCTGTTTTTCCTTGGCCACCCCGAGCGGCGTGGTGGACAAGGTCGACCTCATCGTCCGCCGCACCCCGAACGGCGTCATGACGCCGTACCTGTTCGAGCAGGCGCAGATCGGCGACGCGTTCCGCATCATCGGCCCCTACGGCGATTTCTGGCTGCGCCAGAACGACCGGCCCTGCGTGTGGATTGCGGGCGGGTCCGGGCTGTCGCCGTTTCTTGGCATGATTCAGGACATGCTCGACAGCGCCGTCCGCCGGCCCGTCCACCTTTTCTTCGGGGCAATTTATCCGAAAGACCTCTACTACGTCGACCTGTTCCGCGGAATCGCCGAACGGAACGACTGGTTCCGCTTCACCCCCGCCCTCTCCGGCGACGAACGCTATCCGCTCTGCGACGACTACGGCCTGGTCACGGACGTGGTGGCCAAGTACATCGGCGACGCGAGCGGCATGGAGGGCTATCTGTGCGGCGGCCCCGGCATGATCGGCGCCTGCGTGAAGCTCCTGACCGAAAAGGGCATGCACAGGGACAACATCTATTATGACCGCTTTTAAACCGCAGGAAAAAGGGCGGGCCAACCGCATCCTCGTCTACGACACCACCCTCCGCGACGGTTCGCAGGGGGAGGGCGTGAGCTTTTGCCTCGAGGACAAATTGCGCCTCGCCCATGCGCTGGACGATCTGCATTTCCACTATATCGAGGGCGGCTGGCCCGGTTCCAACCCGAAGGACATCGAGTTTTTCCAGGCCATGCGGACGGAACGGCTCAAGCACGCCCGGCTGGTGGCGTTCGGCTCGACCCGGCGCTCGGACAAACGCGCCGCCGCCGACGCGAATCTCGCCAACCTGCTCCGCGCCGGCGCGCCGGCGGCGGCGATTGTCGGCAAGGCGTGGGACCTGCATGTCACGGACGCGCTCCGGGTGGGATTAGACGACAACCTCCGCATGATCGGGTCGTCGGTCGCGTTCCTGAAAAAGCGCCTCGAGGAGGTTTTCTTCGACGCCGAGCATTTTTTCGACGGCTTCAAACGCAACGCCGACTACGCGCTCGCGACGCTCAGGAGCGCCCTGGAGGCGGGGGCGGACGCGGTCGTGCTGTGCGATACCAACGGCGGCTGTCTAGTGCACGAGGTTGCCGACGTGGTGCGGCTGGTGAAGCGGGAGTTCCCCGGCGCGCTCGTCGGCATCCACTGCCACAACGACGCCAACATGGCCGTCGCCAACACGGTCGAGGCGGTGCGCCAGGGAGCCGGCATGGTCCAGGGGTGCATGAACGGCTTTGGCGAGCGGACCGGCAATGCCGACCTCTGCTCGGTCGTGCCGGTGCTGGAACTCAGTTGCGGCAAGCGCTGCATCGGCGCGAAAAACCTCCGTAAGATGACGGTGGCGAGCCGTTTCACCTACGAACTCGCCAACCTGGGCAGGCACGACGCCCAGCCCTTTGTCGGCGACAGCGCCTTCGCCCACAAGGGCGGGCTGCATGTGTCGGCGATGCTCAGGAACGATCGCATCTACGAGGCGTTCTCGCCCGAAATGGTTGGGAACAACCGGCGGATTCTCATTTCCGAACTCGCCGGACGGGCCAGCATCATCGCGCGCTATCCGACCCTGTCCAAACACCCGGAAAAACAGAAGGCCGTCCTCGAGGAAATCATGCGGCTGGAAAACGCCGGCTACGCGTTCGAAAACGCGGACGCGTCGTTTATCCTGCTGGTGAAACGGCTCCTGGGGGAGTACGAACCCGCTTTCGATCTGCTCGGGTTCCGGGCGTCGACGGAGGAGCGCGCCGGGTCGAAGTTGTCCGAGGCCAGCGTCAAGGTGCGTATCGGCGACGTCCACCTCCACACCGCTTCCGAGGCGGAATACGGCCCGGTGGCGGCACTCGATTTGGCCCTCCGCAAGGCGCTCGTGCATGTGTATCCGTTCTTCGACGACTTCCGCCTCACAGACTACCGCGTTCATATCGTCAACGCCCAGGCGGCGGTCGAGGCGCGGGTGCGCGTCGTCATCGAATCGACCGAGGGCAGGGACGCGTGGGGCACGGTGGGCGTGTCCGAAAACATCCTGAGCGCGTCGTGCGAGGCGCTGGTCGACAGTTTTCAATACACCATCATGCGCCACGGCGGCAAGGCAGCGGCGCACTGGCGCAAGCGGCTGCATTCGATGTAGGCGGGCCCGGGCGCATTTTCGCCCCCGCACGTTCTCGCGGCCATGTTTCGACTGGCGCGGGACGGCGAATCGCGGTATCATCCGTTCGCAAAATCTTATCTCCCACAGCGAAAGGAAAACACGCATGACCGCCGTCATGGCCTTCTGCGGCATCTGCCTGCTGCTTGTCGTCGGCAAGATTCTTCGCACCTTCATTCCCATTCTCCAGCGCCTCTACCTGCCCGCGTCGGTGATTGGCGGGCTGGTCGGGTTGCTGCTCATCAACCTCATCGGCACCGAGGTGTCGTCGGCCTGGTATTCGTCGTGGAGTTCGTTCCCCGGCTTCCTGATTAACGTCGTTTTCGCCTCGCTGTTCCTCGGGGTCGAATCGACGGGCGGCATCCGCAAGGCCTGGCACCTGGCCGCGCCGCAACTCTGCTTTGGCCAGATAATCGCCTGGGGACAGTACGCGGTGGGCCTCGGCATGGTTGTTCTCGTCCTCGGCCCGGTCTTCAATGTTCCGGCCGTGTTCGGGAACCTCCTGGAAATCGGCTTTGAGGGCGGTCACGGCACTGTCGGCGGCCTGGCCGACACCTTTTTGCCCAGCTCGGCTGGGCCGAAGGCAAGAACCTCGGCTATACCGTCGCCACCGTCGGCATGATTTTCGGCATCGTCATCGGCATGATCATGGTCAATGTCGCGGCGCGGCGCGGCTATATTTCGAACATCCGCACCTTTTCGGACCAGTCGAAGCTGGAGAAAATCGGCGTCTATCCGGAACAGAGCCAGCCCGCCGCCGGACGGCAGACCGTTTATCCCGACTCCATCGACTCGCTGGCCTTGCACATCTCGCTTATCGGCATCGCCATTCTCTTCGGCTTTATCCTGAAGCAGGGATTGTCGTACAGCGAACAGTTCATGCCCGCGTCGGTCCAAAGGACGCACGTGCTGCAGAGCTTTCCGCTGTTTCCCCTGTGCATGATAGGCGGTCTCGTCCTCCAGGCGTTCCTCCGCAAGACGAACGCCGACGTCATCGCCGACACCGGCCAGATGCAGCGCATCGCCGGCACGGCGCTCGACTTCCTGGTCGTCTCCGCCGTCGCCTCCATCCGCATCGAGTTCGTCGTCGCCTACTGGCAGCCGCTGTTGCTGCTGTGCATCGCCGGGATTGTCTGGAACGTGTGCACCGTCATGATCGTCGCGCCGCGCATGTTCAAGGAGGCGTGGTTCGAGCGTTCCATCGCCGAATTCGGCCAGTCCATGGGCGTGACCGCCACCGGCCTGTTGCTGCTGCGGACCGTCGATCCGGAATCGAAGTCCGTCGCCGCCTCGGCCTTCGGCTACAAGCAGCTGCTGCACGAACCGTTCATGGGCGGCGGCATCTGGACCTCCCTGGCCGTGCCGCTGGCGATCAGTTGGGGCGCGGGCAGGCTGTTTGTCGTCTGCGCCGCCTTCCTCGTCTTCTGGCTGGTCATGTGGCTGGTGTTTTTCCGCATACCCTCCGCCACGCGCCGGTGAGGCGATGCGCGCGCGGGGGAAGGATGCCATGGTGGTGGAAGGGAACCGGGTCGAATTCCGCGTGCGCACGGGATTCGGCCCGTTGCTTGGCAGCCTGTTCCTGTTCGCGACGTCCCTCGCCACGCTCCTGGCGACGCTCCCGTTCCACCGCCATGGTTCCGGCTATGCCATGGGCGGCATCGTCCTCGAGGTGGCGATCCTCCTTTGGACCGGCGACCTGCTGTACCGCGCCCTCGTGGGCTTTTCGCAAAAAACCGTCTTTGATAACGATGTTAAGGTCGTGCGCCACGCCGACCTGTTCGGTGAAAAACCGCCGCTGGCGTTTGCGGACGTGGGAGCCATAGACCGCGTCGCCCGGGGCGTCCACACCGCCGCGTCGGTGGGCTATGTCCTGACGCGGCGCGGCCGCCGTTTCGGCAAGGGCTGGCCGCTGATCCGGCCGCTCCCGCCCGACGTCGGCGACTTACAACGCCTCGAGACAACCGTCCTCCCCGTCCTGCGGCAAGCGATTCGCGCGGCAGGGCCCGACCCGGACGCGGCAAACGTTCCGCTTCATTTCCGCCATGTCGGGGGCGGCTGGGAGCGCCGGACGTCGCCGTCCTGTGTTGTGGTGGGCGTTATCTGTGCGGCGATCCTGGTCGCGTCGCCGTTCAGGCCGTGGGCGCTGGTTGGGCTCATTTTTGCGGCATACGCGCTGTTTCAATGGCTGCAGACGAGCCGGGTCCGCTTCGAGCCGGAGACGCGGACGCTCGTCCTCAAGCCGGCGGCACTGCGGAAGCGCTTGACGATACGCATGGAGGACGTCATCGCGGTCGAAGAGACGTACCGGTACACACTCGCGGAGCCGGTGCGTATCGGGCTCCGCTACCGGATGGACGGCGCGACCGACGTCTGCCCGATTTGCACCACCTACCGGCGCGGGCTGGCCGAGGCGGTCGCGGCCGAGACCGAGGCGATTCTTCGCGGGAACAGCCGCCACGACGATCCGTCATAGCCTTCCACCACGCCCTCCCGCACCACCAGCGCCCCGTAGTCGTTCCGATGGAACCAACCGTCCGGCAGGGGCCAGTCTGCCCGCCCCTTGACCGCCACCCAACATGGGAACGCCCTGTCCGGCGGTTCTGTTCCCCGGAGCAGGGTCGGGGCGAGCAGACCCGGCGCGTCGTCCGGGAAGAAGCGATGCACCGCCGCCGCCATGCCCCGGACGCTCGCGAACGGCACGACACAGACGGACGCCGCACCGGCCCGCACCGCCAACGCATCGACCCGGCCGCGATGGTCGCGGTGGAGCGCGAACTCGACGCCGGCGGCTGCGTCGACCGGTTGCCACGCGCTTGTTTCACCCGCTTCCGCAGAGCGGGTAGCGGAGCATGTCGTGAAGGCGGCGATGGGGTAGTGGTAGGCGAACGGGGCCATATCATCCTGCGTCGATTGACCAAATGCCACAATGGACACCGGTCCGCCGCGATGCAGATGATGGAGCCACCCGGCTTCGTTCAACCCGCCCCTGCGCATGGTGCCGAGGAGCGCCACGCCGCCCTCGGGCGCTTCCGCCACTACCACGCCGAGGCCTGAACCGGGCAGCAGCGTGATCCGCCCGCCCTGCTGCGGCGGCAGCGAGGCCATCGACAGGGTGACGCCGACCAGGCCGATGGCGACGCCAGACAACGATGCTGCGGACAGCATGGTGCGGCGACCCGAAGGCAGCATGCCCCGGAGCATGTACACGCCGACACAGGCGAAAAACACCGCCACCCAAATGCCGGACGGCGCGTGGGCGGCAAAGGACGACCACCACGCCGGCTGATCGGCCCAGACGGCGAGGCTGGTCAGGAGCCGCGCGGGTGCGGTCAGGAACCATGCCGCGCCGGGAATCCAGCCAAGGGCCGGCAGCAGCAGGCCGCAGCCCAGCACCACGCCCATCAGCGGGATCACCACGATGTTGATGGGAAGGCCCATGACGTTCACCTGGTTGAACACCATGGCGATGATCGGATACAGCCCAAGCCAGGTGGCGACGCTGAGGCGCGTCAGCGACACCAGCTCCCGCCGCAACGCGGCAAAAATGCGCGTGCGCGTTTTCAGGGGCGGTGGGCGGGGCCGTTCGCCGCCGCCGGGCCGGGTCAGGGCGATATAAATGAAGATGACGGCGGTAAAACTGAGCTGGAAGCCGACGTCCAGCGGCGCGGTGGGATTGACGAGGGCGATACAGAACGCGGCCGCGCCGAGGGAATTCAGCATGTCGCCCTTGCGGCCGTAGACGATGCCGGCCAGATGGATGACCGCCATGACGGTCGCCCGCGTCGCCGCCACCTGGCCGCCGGCGAGGCCGAGGTAGAAGACGGCGAGGACGAGACAGGCGGCGGCGCGCGGCCGGCGCGGCAAGGCCAGCCAGCCGCAGCACCACCACAGCAGCCACACCACCAGCCCGACGTGCAGGCCCGAAATCGCCAGCACGTGGCCGATCCCCACCCGGCGGAACGAATCGCGGACGGCATCGTCCACCTCGCTCCGGTAGCCGAAAAGCATGGCGGCGAGCATGCCGCCCTGGCTGCCGCCGTACCGCAGCGTCGCGTCGATGGCGGCAAAGCGGATGTCGTCCACCGCGCGCCGCAGCGCGATATGCCACGGCACGGCGCGGTTCGGGATGACGACCATGGCGGGCTCGTCGGGGCGCTTTCGCGACTGGACGATCTCGGCCGTGCCGAGAAGGCCGTCCCGTTCGAGAAAGAAGGCGAAGTCGAACGCGCCCGGGTAGGCGCGGGGCGATTCGGAGTAGAGGCGGAGCCGCGCCTGTATAAAATCGCCCCGGCGCACCGGTTCGCCGTCGGCGGCGAGAAGACGAAGCGGAACGGGATTGTCGAGCGGTGCGCCGTCGACGGTCAGGAGCCGCGCCGAGGTGCGCCAGCGCGCTCCGCCCGCCACAGCCCCGACCGGGGCCGTCGCCACCGCCAGCGCGTCGAACCACTGCCGTTCCGGCAGGACCACCGCCTCGCGGGAGCGACACCACGCGTCCTGGCGCATCATGCCGACGAGGAAAAGGGCAAGGCAGACGAGGAGGATAAAACGGTTGAGGCCGCGCCGGGCAATCCAGCCGGGACGGGCCAGGATGTGGTCCGCATAGCCTTCGGGCAGGATCGGTTCGGGCGGGGTGCGTTCCCGCGCCCGGGTGAACCACACACACGATGAGGACGAGCAGCCAGCCATACGGAACCAGCCCCGCGCCGTCCGGCCAATACCGCGCCAGGACGACGCCCGCCATCACGGCGACGGCAAAACACAGCATGGGGCGACAGGCCAGCATGGTCTGCTCCGGTTGTGCGCACTGCGGATTTATCCGCGACGGGCGTATTCCGCTTCAAGCGCGGATTGCTCTTCCTCGATTGTGGCGAGTTCGGTCTGGAGGAGGCGCATGCGGTTGCCGTCGCGGATAACCGCCGGGTCGGCGAAGGTGCTGTGGATCGCGGCCATGCGCTCCTCGTTCTGGATAATGCGGTTCTCCAGCTTGCCGGTGCGCCAGCCGGCGTATTGCCCGGCGGCGGCGGGACGCTGCGCCTCGGCGCGGCGCGGCTGGCCCGGGGCCTTGTCCCGGTCCCGATCGCGCGCGCTTTCGCGGTCGCGCGCCCGGGCATCCCGTTCCGCCTCGGCTTCGGCATAGCCGCCCCGGGTGACGCGCCATTCGCCCCCTTCCAGCCACAGCACCCGGTCCGCCACTTCGTCGAGAAAATAGCGGTCGTGGCTGATGGCGAGAACGGTGCCGGGATAGGCCGACAAAGCCAGCGTCACCGCTTCGGCGCTCTGGATATCCAGGTGGTTGGTCGGCTCGTCCAGGAGCAGGACGTTGTGGCCTTCCAGCAGGAGGCGCGTGAGCATGAGCCGTTTTTTCTCGCCGCCCGACAGCACCTGGACCGGTTTAAAGGCGTCGTCGCCGGAGAACAGCATCGCGCCCAGCTTGTCGCGGCGGTCCTGGTCGTCGACGCCGAGGTTGGCGTCCTGCAGGTACTGGAGCGGCGTGCGCGATTCGTCGGGGAAAATTTCATGCTGCCCGAGGCAGCCCGTTTCGACCGTCGGCCCCCATTCGAAAGAGCCCGCCAGCTGCGCGAGGTGGCCGAGCAGGGTCTGGAACAGGCTGGTCTTGCCCATGCCGTTCGGGCCGACGATGCCGAGGATTTCACCCGGGGCGAGGTCCAGCGTCAGGCCGCTCACCAGGGTCCGGCCGGGAAAGCCGATATCCAATTTGTCGATTTCCAATACCTTGTCGCCAAGGCGGCGGCTCAGGTGCAGGTTGAGGGCGGCGAGGCGCGACTGGTTTTGCGGCTCGTCCACCGCTTCGACCTTGGCGAGCCGTTTCATCCGCGACTGCGCCTGCCGCGAGCGGGTGCCGGCGCGCCACTTGTTGATGAACGCCTCTTCGCGGCGCATGAATTCCCGCTGTTTCATGAACTCGCGCCATTGGGCGGCGCGGCGTTCCTCCCGCAGCACCCGGCTCTGACTGTAGTTGCCGGGATAGATGAGCAGACGCCCGCCTTCCAGTTCCCAGGTCTGGTTGGTGACCTGGTCGAGAAAACGCCGGTCGTGGGAAATGACGACCGAGGCGGCGGCGCTGTTTTTCAAAAATCGCTCAAGAAAGGCGATGCCGGCGAGATCGAGGTGGTTGGTCGGTTCGTCCAGGAGCCACAGGTCGGGCTCGTTGACAAGGAGCCGCGCCAGGGCGACGCGGCAGCGCTCGCCGCCGGACAGGGTGTTCATGTCCTGGTCGAGGTGGCTCTCGCCCAGGCCGACGCCGCGCAGGAGCGCCTCGGCCCGGCGCAGGGCGGATTCGCCGTCGCCGGCTTCGCGCCGCGTCTCGAGGTCGGCCAGGTGCGCCATGGCGGCGTCGAGTTCCGCGCCGGTGAGTTCGGCCAATGCCTCGCGCTGGGTGTCGATGGCGACGTCCAGTTCCTGCCAGTGTCTGACCGCGTCCGTCATGACGGTTCGCGGGGTCGCCCCGTCGGGAAACGAGGGCGACTGGTCCAGCCGCGCGATTTCCAAGCCACGGCGGCGCGACAGGTCGCCGTCGTAGTCCTCCTCGCCCGCGAGGGTGCGGAACAGCGTCGTCTTGCCGCAGCCGTTCGGGCCGATGAGGCCGACCCGGCCGCCGGAAGGAATGATGAAGGACACGTCGCCGAAGCACACGTGTCCACCATAACTTTTGCTGATGTTGTTGGCGGCGATGCGGGTCATGGCGCGTTCCCGCCGCCGCGCGGGCCGGGACGGCGATTGCCGCGCGGTCCGCCGCGATCAAAACCGCCCCGTTTGTCGCCGCCCTGTTTATTATACCCGCCGCCGGACCGGCGCGAGTCGGGCCGGTCGCCGGGCTTGCGGAAGCCGGGCTTGTCGCCGCCCGGTTTACTGTAGCCCGGTTTGGAGAATCCCGGCTTGCCGAATGATGGTTTACCAAATGCAGGCTTGCCGCCCGGTTTGCCATACCCGCCCTGGCCCGCCGCGTCGCGGGGTCCGGTCGGGCGCGGTCGCCGTTCGCCAGGGCCGCCGCGTCCGGGCGACGGCGGGCGGCGGTCCGGCCTCGGGCCGCGCCGGTCTTGGCCAAAGCCGCGCTGCGGCCGCCGGGGGCGGAAAGCTGGTTCGCCCTCGCGCTTCGGCAGCGGAATCCCGACCTCGGGCATGAGGATGCGGTGCTGGCGCAACCGTTCGCCGTCGGAGCGGGCGACATGGATGGGCCTGCCGTCCGGGTCGACCTTGGCGTAGAACATCGCCGTCGCCAGGGTGCCGGGCGTGGGGATGAAGCACTGCACCTGCTGCGGATGCCAGCCGCGTTTCTTCAGCCACGCGGCCAGTTCCTCCATCTCGGCGTCGGTGCAGCCGGGGAAGCCGCTCATGAGATAGGGGATGACGTACTGTTCCTTCCCCGCCTCGCGGGACAGCTTGTCGAAGGACTTCAGGAACGTTTCCCAAATCTTGAGGGGCGGCTTGCGCATGCCGCGGAGAATTTTTTCCGAGACGTGTTCGGGCGCTATTTTCAACTGTCCGCCGGTGAACTCGCCCACCAGCGCCTGCATGTAGATCTCGCTTTCGATTGCCAGATCGTGGCGGACGCCGCTGGCGACACGGAGGTGGTTGACTTCCGGCCGGGCGGCGATGCGCCGCAACATGGCGGTCTGGCCTTCCTGATCCGGTTTGAAATTGCGGCAGCGTTTCGGGAACACGCAGCTTTCGCGGCCGCATTTTTCCCGGTCGCCGACGCAGCGCGCGTTCCACATGTTGGCGCTGGGTCCGCCGATGTCCGAGATAACGCCCTTCCACTCGGGCCGCGCCGCCATGGCGGCGATCTCGGTATTGATGGACGCTTCCGAACGCGACTGAATCGCCCGCCCCTGGTGCAGGGCGATGGAGCAGAACGAACAGCCGCCGGCGCAGCCGCGGTGCGAGACGATGCTGTCCTCGATCATGGCGACGGCGGGAATCGGTTCCTCGTAGGACGGATGCGCCCGCCGCGTGAACGGCAACGCGTAGACCTCGTCCATCTCCGTCACGTCCAGGGGCCGGGACGGCGGTTCGAACACGACCGCCCGCCCGCCGGACCGCTGCACCAGGCACGGCCCGCCGTGGAGCATCTGTTTTTCAAAGGCCTGGGTCGCCTTGATGAGGAGGGCGGCGTCGTCGAGGATTGCCTCGTGCGACGGCAGTTCCTCGGCGTCGGCGGGAACCTTGTCCGGATGGACCGCATAGGCGGTGCCGGGGATGCGCGCGGCCATCAGGGCGTCGTTCGGCCTGCGGCGAGACGGGGTGGCGTCAAACATCTGCGCCATGGCGACGATGGACCGCTCGCCCATGCCGTAGAGAACGGCGTCGGCCTTGCTGTCGAGAACGATGGAACGCCGCAGCGCATCGGACCAGAAGTCGTAGTGCGAAGCGCGCCGGAGCGACGCCTCCACCCCGCCGGCGATAACCGGCAAGCCGGGAAAGGCCTGGCGGACGATTCCCGTATACACAATCGACGCGCGGTTCGGCCTGAGGCCGGTGCGGCCGCCGGGCGAATAGGCGTCTTCGCTGCGTTTTTTACGGAAGGCGGTATAGTGGGCCACGAGCGAATCGAGCGCGCCGGCGGTGACGCCGGCGAAGAGGCGCGGACGCCCCATGCGGACGATATCGTCCGTCGTCTCCCATTTCGGCTGGGCGACGATGCCGGTGCGGAAGCCGTGGGCGACCAGCCAGCGGCCCAGGAGGCTCGCGCCGAAGGAATGGCTGTCCACATAGGCGTCGCCGGTGACCAACAGGACATCAAGGGTATCCCACCCCAGGGCCTGCATTTCGGCCTGGGTGGTGGGTAAAAATTCGGGTTGGGATATCACGTTACTTCTTTGCTCCTTTTGCCCCCTCGGCCAATTGCAGAACGGCCTGGGCTATTTCCCGGCCGGATTCGGGCCTGGCGGTGCGGCGCATTTCCTGCGCCATGGCGGAACGGCGGCGCTCGTCCTTCCACAGCGAGACCACCAGAGGCGCGAAGGTGTCGGTCGACGCCGTCGTCTCCTCGTATGACAGGGCGGCCCCGGAAAGGGTCATTGACAGCGCGTTGAGTCGCTGGTGATCGTCCATGGCCGACGGCAAGGGCACCAGGATGGCGGGCAGGCCGGCGGCGGCCAGCTCGGCCAGGCTGATGGCGCCGGAACGGGCCACCACCAGGCGGGAGCGTCGGTACAGCTCCTCCATGTTGTTGTAGAATCCGTAGACCTCGGCCTCGACGCCGGCGCTCTCGTAGTAGCGGCGGATTTCGTTTTCGTGGGCCGGCCCGGCGACGTGGATGAGTTTGCAACCGGTCTCGCCGACGATGCGCCTGGCCGCGCCGGCGACGATTTCGTTCAAACGCTTCGCGCCCTGGCTGCCGCCCATGACCAGCAGGGCGTCGCCGAAGCAGAGCGGCTCGGAGCACATTTTCAAAAACGGCCCGCGCAGGGGCGATCCGCTGGCGTTGAAGGTCGCGGGCGAATCCTTGAAATAGCGCCTGGCTTCGTCGAACTGGGAATGGATCCGCACCGCCCATCCGGACAGCATCCGGTTGACCCGGCCGGGCACGGTGTTTTGTTCAAGAATGACCAGCGGAATGTTCATGACCTTGGCCATCATGCCGGGCGCGGCGGCGGCAAAGCCGCCCAGGGCCACGACCACGTCGGGGCGTTCGTTCCGGAACAGGCGGTAGGCCTGGTAGAGGGCGTACATGAAACGGGGCGCGTTCACCGGCTTGCGCCAGTTCAGGGGCGAGCCGCGCCCGGCGGCAAGCAGTTCCAGCCGGTAGCCCGAGCCCCACAGCAGTTCGCGGTCCAGGCCTTCGTTGGTGCCGAGAAAGCCGACCTCGCACTCGGGGTGCAGCAGTTTTATTTCGTCGGCCAGGGCCAGGCCCGGGCAGATATGTCCTCCGGTGCCGCCACCGGCCAGCCAGATTCTCATGGCCGCTCCTCCCTCACGCGCGTTGATAATATCGAGGCGCTATTGTACGGATTCCAGCGTCTCCGCCTTGAAGGCTGGAATGGGTTTGTATTTCATGGTCAAGTCGGTGACGGGTTCTGGTTCGAGCCGAACGCCCCTGGTGACGGATACCATGATGCCGATCATGGAATAAAACACCACCAGCCCGGAACCGCCAAAACTGACGAAAGGCAGGGAAATGCCCTTCGGCGGGAGCAAACCGGTCACCACCTCCATGTTAAAAATGACCTGGCCGCCCATGACGGCGGTAAAGCCGAAGGCGAGCAACGACCCGAACCGGTCCTGGGCGCTCCTGGCTATGGCCATGCCTTGCCAGACCAGTATAGCGAACAAGGCTACCAGGGACAAGGCCCCAATCAATCCGGTCTCCTGTCCGACCATGGCGAAGATGAAGTCGGTGTGGGCTTCGGGCAGGTAATCGAGCTTGGCCGGGCCCTGCCCGAGGCCGACGCCCCACAGCCCGCCGGAGCCGATGGCGAGTTCAGAGGCGTTGGTGTGGTAGGCGTCGCCGGCGTGCCATTCGTGCACGCGCCTGGCGATATATTCGAAGCGGCTGTAGCCGTACCACGCCGCCGCCGGCACCGCCGGCGTGACCAGGAGCAAACACTGCCAGATGCGGACGCCGCCCGCCAGCAGCAGCACGCCGACGGCGCAGCCGATCAGGGACGCTGTGCCGAAATCGGGTTCGATGCCGACCAACACCACCGCCACGCCGGCGAGGGCGCAGAGGGGAATCACATGGCGGAAGAAGCGCGGCCGCCCGTCGGGGATGCGCGCCAGGAACGCGGCGACGGCGATGATCAGGGCGATCTTGGCCAGTTCCGACGGCTGGACGTTGAATCCGGCAAAGCGGAACCAGCGGTTGGAGCCGTTGACGCGGGTGCCGAGCGGCGTCAACACCAGCGCGAGGGGGGTGTAACAGGCAAGCACCATCGGGTAGCGCAGATGCAACCAGACGCGGTAGGGAATCAGCGACAGGGTGACCAGGGCGGTAATGGCGACGGCAAGCCAGAGCAATTGGTTCGACGCGTACGACATTTCCCACCCGCCCCGCGCGGCCCTGAGGGCGCTGGCGGAATAGACCATGATGATGCCGAAGCCGGTGAGGGACGAGACGATCATGAGGAGGCGGGCGCGGTGCCAGGACATGGTGCGGGCGAGATCGGCGGGTTCGAGTTCGGTTGTGGCCATGGAATCCCTTATGGAATTCACAATGCACAATTCACAATGCACAATTATTGGAAAAATTACATTTATAATCCGCTCGCTCCCGCTCGCTCTGAGTTAGCAAGCGGAGCGAGCGGTATTCAATGTTTTTACTTCCACTCATTGTGCATTGTGAATTGTGCATTGTGAATTAAAAAAGTTAGTGCATCTTCAACAGCCCCAATGATATTATCGACAACATAACGCCGATAATCCACAGTCTTACCACCACGTGGTTCTCTTTCCAGCCCGAATACTCGAGGTGGTGGTGAAACGGGGCGATCTTGAAAATGCGCTTGCCGAACAGGCGAAACGATCCTACCTGAAGGATAACGGACAACGCTTCAAACACGAATATGCCGCCCGCGACGACAAGGGTGAGTTCCTGCTTGGTAACGATGGCGAGATAGGCAAGGGCCGCGCCAAGCGACAAGCTGCCGGTATCGCCCATAAACACCTGCGCCGGATTGGCGTTATGCCAGAGAAAGCCGAATAACCCGCCAAACAGCGCCGCGCCGTAGACAAGCAGTTCCCCCGCGCCCGGCACCATGGAAATGCGGAAAAACGCGCACAACATGGCGTTGCCGGCGATATAGGCGAGCGCGGAAAACGTTGCCGCCACCATGGCGGTACAGCCGGTGGCGAGGCCGTCCAGGCCGTCCGTCAGGTTAACCGCGTTCGAGCAGGCGATAATGATCAGCGCGGCGAATATCCAATAGGCCGGTCCGAGGTCGGGTCCGACTTCGCTCCATTTTGTGAAGGGAATGACCACCCGCGTCGGCTCGATAAGGTTTTTCTCGGTGGTGGCGGCGTCGATCTGTTCCTGGCTGTCGCCGGCAGGTTGCGCCGTCATGCCGAACCAGCCGGTCGTGCCGCCATAGGCAAGCACGGCGTCGGTGACAAAGGCGATGAGCGTTTGGCCAAGGAATTTCTGCCGCTTGATAAGCCCCTTCCGGCCCCAACCCCGAAGCTTCCAGTAGTCATCGAGGAAGCCCAGGACGGCGAAGGCGAACAGCACAAACTGCCCCACCCACACCAGCGGATTGCCCGGATCGCAACAGAGGAATATCGCCAGCATCACCGACGGCACCAGGAACAGCCCGCCCATGGTCGGCGTCCCCCGCTTGCAGTTGTGCAACTCCTGCAGCCGTTCCGCGTCCGGTTTGTCGACATCCTCGGTCGCATCTTTGGCGCACATGCGGCGAATAAACACCGGCCCCAGCAGCACCGCGGCGATAAAGGAAATAATCACCGCCAGGGCGGCGCGGACGGTGATGGATTCGAATACGCGCAGAGGGCCGAACCAGTCGCCGGCCAGGGCGAGGTAACGCAGCATAGGACACCCTTAATTGTGAATTCACAATTCACAATTCATAATGCACAATGAGCGGAAGAAAAACATTCTGATCCGCTCGCTACCGCTCGCTCATACCAAGTGAGCGGTAGCGAACGGATTTTAAATGTAATTATTCCAATAATTGTGCATTGTGAATTATGAATTGTGAATTAGCGGTTTTACGGGAACCAATCCAACAACTGATTAACAATCCTCTCCATCAACATCCCCCTCGAGCCCTTGACCAGCACCTGGTCGCCGGGTTTCAGAAAGGTGCGGAGCGTCATCCACAACGCCTCGACAGAGGGAAAATGCCGCACGACGATGCGGGCGTTGACCTGCGCCGCTTCGGCCATGGCCGCCGATTCGGGGCCGGTGACGAAAAGGGCGTCCAGGTCCATCATACCGACCGAGAGACCGACTTCGCGGTGCCAGCGGCGGTTGCCCGCCCCCAGTTCCATCATGTCGCCGAAGACGACGATCTTGCGGCCTTCGGGGAGGTCGGCCAGGACTTCCAGCGCCGCCAGGACCGAGTTCGGGTTGGCGTTGTAGGAGTCGTTGATGACGGTCAGCCGGGACGGCGTGCGGGTGGCCTGCAACCGGCCGGCGACCGGCTTGGCGCGGCGCACGGCGCGGGCCGATTCGGCGTAATCGACGCCGAGGTGGCGGGCGGCCAGCATGGCGGCGAGGCAGTTGCCGATGTTGTGGCGACCAAGGAGCGGCAGCAGCACGCGCACGCCGCCGTCGACGGTGAACTGGCTCCCTTCGGCCGTGACGACGATGTCCTTGGCGATGAGGTCGGCCATGCAGTCGTCCCGCAGGCAGAAGGTGGCGGCCTTGTGCACGACGCCGGCGGCGAGGATGGCGGCGTTCGGATCGTCGGCCGGGTAGATGGCCAAGCCGTCGGGCGGCAGCCAGCCGAAGACGTCGGCCTTTTCCTTCGCGACCGCCTGGCTGGTGCCGAAGCCTTCGAGGTGCGATTCGCCGGTGGAGGTGACGATGCCGATTGTCGGGACGCAGATTTCCCGCAGCTTGGCGATTTCGCCCGGATGGTTTGTACCCATTTCCATGACGGCGACGCCGGCGTCGTCCGGCTCCGACATCATGGACAGCGGCAGGCCGATGTGGTTGTTCCAGTTCCGTTTCGACGTCCGCACCTTCCACCGCGACCCCAGCATGAGGGCCAGCAGTTCGCGCGTAGTGGTCTTGCCGTTGGAGCCGGTGACCGCGATCCAGGGGATGAGCGGCGGGTGCCAGCGGTAGCCGTTGGCCATGCGGCCGAGCGCGTCGAGGGTATCGTCGACGAGGATGATCGGCAGGCGGCCGGTGTCGTGGCTTTTCTTTTCCACCGCCGCCGCGACCGCGCCCGCCGCCGCCGCGAAGCGGACAAAGCGGTGGCCGTCCATGTTCAGGCCGTTAATGGCGACGAAAAGCTCGCCCTCCCTGATCGTGCGGGAGTCGGTGGAAACGCCCCGTGCCACCAGCTCGCCCGCGTCGGCGGGAATCAGTTTGCCGCCGCACCAGTTGGCCAGTTCCGATAGCGTAATGTCCATGCTTGTCCTTTCCCCCTCACTCGCGCCTGCCGGTCAGCGCCCGGCAAAAGCAGCCCGCACCAGTTCGCGGTCGTCCATGTGTCGCTTGGTCCTGCCGATTATCTGGTAATCCTCGTGCCCTTTGCCGGCCACCAGAATGGCGTCGTCAGGGCCTGCCATGGAAACGGCGACGCGGACCGCCGTCGGCCGGTCCGCCTCCCGCACCACCGCGTCGGGCCTGTCGAAGCCTTTCATGACGGCATCGATAATCTTCTCCGGGTCTTCGGTGCGCGGGTTGTCGGAGGTGACGACGACGCGGTCGGAGTAGGCTTCCGCCGCCTTCGCCATCAGCGGGCGCTTGCCCGGATCGCGGTCGCCGCCGCAGCCGAAGACGGTGATGAGCCGCCCTTTGACGAGCGGCCGCAGGACCGACAGCACCGAGCGGAGCGCGTCGTCGGTATGCGAATAATCGACAAACGCCTTTATGCCGTCGGCCGATTCGACCCGCTCGAGCCGCCCCGGCACGCCGGGAAAATCCGCCAAAGCTTCGGCGATGGTATGCGGACGCACGCCCAGCCCGGTGGCGGCGAGGATGGCGCCCAGGCTGTTTTCGACATTGTGGCGGCCGACCAGCGGCGTCGTGAATTCCCGGTCGAGGCCGTAGCCGCTGACGCGGAAACGCCCGCCCGAGAGATCGCTGTGGCTGACGCTCGCCTGGAGGATACCTTTCGGCAAGTCGGGAAATCCTTCGTCGCCGCCGCCGGCGAGGTAATAGCCGTATATCCGGGCGCGGCAGCCACGGGCCATCTCGGCCGCCGCCGGGTCGCGGAAGTTGAACACCGCCGCGGCGCGCTCGTCCAGGCGCAGGAACAGGCTCCGCTTCGCCTCGCGGTACGCATCCATGTCGCCATGGTAATCGAGATGGTCGCGGGTAAGGTTCGTGAAGACGGCGACGGCGAAGCGGTGCGGCCAGACCCGGTGCTGGTCGAGGGCGTGACTGGAGACTTCCGCCACCGCAGCGCCGCAGCCGGCGTCGCGCATCGCCGCCAGCGACCGGGTAAAGCGGACCGCGTCCGGAGTCGTCAGCGGCGCCGGCTCGACCGAGTCGCCCAGGTCGTACTCGATGGTGCCGAGCATGCCGGCGCGTTTTCCCGACGCGTTCAGGATGTGCCGCAGCAGGTAGGCGGTGGTGGTTTTGCCGTTGGTGCCGGTGATGCCGACGAGGTCGAGTGTTTGCGCCGGATGGTCGTAAAAGGCGTCGGCGGCTTCGCCCACGGCTTTGCGGACGTCTTCCGCGACGATGTACGGCACGCCCGGGTCGACCGCCGGAATGCACGAGGCGATGAGGGCGGCCGCGCCGCGCTTCACCGCGTCGGCGATGTAGTCCGCCCCGTCGCCGGAACAACCGGCCACGGCGGCGAAGACGAATCCGTCCCCCGCCTCGCGGCTGTCGACGGTGATGCCCAGGACCGCCGGGTCGCCCTGCCCCGCCACCTCGACGCCGCGCATGGACGCGGCCAGTTCGCTCAGGCGCACCGTCGCTCCTTTCTCATCCGATTGCCTCCGGATCGTAGACCATATCCTCCATCCAGCGGTCGTCGACTTCGTCGCCCAGGTAGTTGTCGTCGTCCGGCGTGCCGATGGTGTACTCGACCGGAATCGGCGGCGGCGCGGGCTTGAACTCGCGCCGGGGCATGATGTCGGCGCGGATGGGCGAGCCGTTGGCGGTCGGCACGCCCCAATAGCCGAGGATGCGCCGGGCGATGGCCGCGCCGGGCGGGCTGGACGCTTCGCCGCCGAACTTGTCGGTGCCGCGAATCGAGACGCAGACGATGGCGCGGGGTTTGTCCCACGGGGCCAGCGCGACGAAGTTGGCGGTGTGGCGTTTCCCTTGGGCATAGCCCTTCATGCCCTTGGCCTTTTCCTCGTCCGTGACCATCATGTTGGCGGTGCCGGTCTTGCCGCCGAGGTGGTATTCCTCGATGTTGGCGCGGCGGCCGGTGCCGGTGGTGATGACTTTCCGCATCACGCCGCGCATTTTCTCCGCCGTCTCGGGCGAAATGACCCGCCGCCGCATCACCGGCTCTGGTTTTTCGACCAGGCCGCCGTTCGCGTCGTAGACGGCGCGGATAAGGTTCGGCGTCGGCAGCATGCCGCCGTTGGCGATTGCCGAATACGCCGCCGCCATCTGCAAAGTGGTGACGCCGATTTCATAGCCCATCGGGACCGAGCCCATGGTCCATTCGTTCCATTTTTCGGCCGAGGTGATCATGCCGCGCGACTCGCCCGGCAGGCCGCTCCCCGTCTTTTCGCCAAAACCGAACTTGAGGACGTATTCCCGCATCTTTTCCGGGCCGAGCTTCAGGCCGGTCCGGACCATGGCGGGGTTGGAACTTTTCACCACCGCCATTTCAAGGCTCATGCGGCTGTAGGGATAGATGTCCTTGATGGTGCGCTTACCGTTGTTCATCGAGAAGGTGGAGCAGTCGACCTCCTCCTCAAGGCTGGCGACCTTTTCCTCGAGGGCGGCGCAAATCATGAGCGGCTTGAAGGTGGAGCCGGGTGCCTGGATGGCGGAGACGACGTCGTTCCGGCGGGCGCGGTCGCCGATTTTCTCGCCCGTCTCCGGGTCGACGCGCGGGTGGTTCGGGTCGTAGGTCGGGTAATTGGCTATGGCGAGGATGTCGCCCGTGTACGGGTCGATGACCACCGCGTGGGCGTTGATGTCAGGGGTGCGGATTTTCAAATCCTCGACAACGCTTTTCAATTCCTCTTCGACAATCGCCTGGACGACGCTGTCGATGGTCAGTTCCACCGTCATCCCGGCAGGCGAGCGGTCGTCGGAAATGAGGGACATGAGCGGGCGCGACCGCGCGTCGCGGGCGACCAGGCGCGTGACCGGTTTGCCGCTCAGCTTGTTGTTGAGGACCAGTTCGATGCCGCCCATGCCGTTGCCGTCGATGTCGGAAAAGCCGAGCACATGCGACGCCAGTTCGGCCTGCGGATAGAAGCGCTCGAACTCGGGCGGGAAAAACACCCCGGCGTAGCGGCCTTCGGCGGCGAGGGCGTGGGCGCGCCAGCCGTCGGCCTGGGTGCGGCAGTACGCCTCCTTCTCCGGGTCGCGGGCCACCTTCATCTCGCCGGCGAGTTTAAGCCAGCGGCGGCGGTTCTGCCAGGCGTTGCGGGCCTCCCGTTTGGCGCGCTCAATCTCGGCCGCGAGTTTGCCGTACTGTTCGTCCGTGACGCGGCGCTTGACCCAGACGAAGCGGTAGGGGACGGCCCCGCCTGTTTCGGAATTTTTCGGCACATAGCGGCGGTTGATGCGATCGGTGAGTTTTTGGATTTCGACCGGCGTGAGTTCCAGCGCGTCGGCGAGGCGGGCGACGACCTTATCCTGGTTCGCGCCTTCCGACTCGATGAGGAGCTTCGGGGCGAGGGCGCAGGCCCGGACCGGCACCGACGCGGCCAGGACCACGCCGCGCGAATCGACGATCTGCCCGCGGCGGTCGCGTTCGGAGGTCGGTTTGATGATGATGTTGGTGATTTCGCGGGTGTGTTCGGCATACTCGACCACCTGCAACTGCACCAGCCGGGCCGCCACCACCAGGAACATCAGGGTGGTAAGGACGCCGAACGCCACGGCGCCGCGCGCGCGCGGCCCCTTGGCCCTGGTCCTACCCGAAGTGCGTACTCCCGCAGCCATCGACTCCCCCCGCTATCTTCCGCCCGCGCTGGCGACGTCCCAGGGAATCTCCGCACCGGCCAGGTTCCCGTCCGCTTTCACCTCGTCCATGATCTGCCCCGGCTTTCTGCCGGTCCGGAACGGCGCGGGCAGCGGTTCGGTCGTGCCAAGGGCGACCAGATTGAGGCGGTGCTTCCGGACCAGGGACGCCAGGCGGGTGGGACTGCGCAGTTCCTGTTCCTTGGCGCGGAGTTTGTCGAGGCGTTTTTTCACCTCGTCCTCGCGCCGGGCCAGGTCGGCCAGTTCGTACCGCGCCTGCGTCTGTTTAATCGACTCCTGCACCATGCACCAGCCCACCGCCGCCAACAGCACCACCCCCAGCACAAATCCTCGTATCATCAATCAGACTCCCCCAGTCGTTCCACCACCCGCAGTTTGGCGCTTCGCGCGCGGCGGTTGGCAACCGCTTCGCCGCGTCCGCACGACACCGCCTTGGCGGTCACGAGCCGCGCCGCGCCAAGGTCGCGCCAGCGCAAAAAGGTCCGCTTCACCAGCCGATCCTCGAGCGAATGAAACGTCAACACCGCCAGCCGCCCGCCGGGCGACAGCAGCCTGCCCGCTGCGGCCAGTCCGCGCGCCAGAGTGCCGAGTTCGTCGTTCACCTCCATCCGCAAGGCCTGGAAGATGCGCGTGGCCGGATGGATCTTGCCGCGAAACGGCACAGCCGCCTCGGCGAGTGCCGCAAGGGCGGTTGTCGTTTCTATCGGCCGGAGTACCCGTTCTTCTACAATCCTTTTCGCGATGCGGCCGGAAAAGCGTTCCTCTCCCAATCGGCTAAACAGGTCTCGGAGCTGGGCTTCCGGCCACGAATTGACGATGTCGGCTGCGGACGGCCCTTCCCCCTGATTCATGCGCATGTCCAAAGGCCCGTCCCGCATAAAGGAAAATCCGCGCTCCGGTTTGTCCAATTGCAACGACGAAACGCCCAGGTCCAGGAGGATGCGGTCGACCGCCTGGATGCCGAGTCCTGGCACTTCGTAGTCCATCGTCTCGTAGGGGCTGTTGATAAAGTCGGTCTCGCAGGGGAGGTCTTCCAGCCGCTGCCGGGCCCGCGCCAGCGCCTCGGGGTCGCGGTCGAAGCAGATCAGGTGACCGTCCGGTCCGACCGCTTCGCCGAGGAGGCGCGCATGGCCGCCCAGCCCGACCGTGCCGTCGACGGCGATATCGCCCGCTTCCGGCCGGAGCAGGTCCATGACCTCGTCCGGCATGACCGGCAGGTGCATATACACGATGTTTCCCGACATGAGACTCCTCTCGGCAAATGGTCGATCAATTTTATTTGAATGAAGACGCAACTGCAAAGATATTTGACCACGTTTCCCGTTGCTTTTACCCGTGGTTGCCATATCATTTTCCCATGAGCCACCTTAGAGGGGTGTCCAATCAGATGACGACCGCATCCGCGCGCGGCTTTTTCCGGCCGCGGGAGACGGTCCGGAAGAGAGGTTGCCATGGCGGAGGAATCGCGGTCCCAATGGGGGAGTTCATTTGGGTTTATCATGGCCCTGGCCGGTTCGGCGGTCGGTTTGGGTAATTTGTGGAAATTCCCCTACATGGCCGGCAAGAACGGCGGCGGCATTTTCCTCCTCGTCTACATTATCTTTATCCTCATCGCCGGCCTGCCCCTGGTCCTGGGGGAGATGGCTATCGGCCGCCATACCCGCCTGGAGCCGGTCAGCGCCTTCGAACGCCTGGACAAGCGCTTTACCTTTGTCGGCGTGCTGGGGGTGCTTTCGGGCGTGCTTATTCCCTGTTACTATGTGGTGATAGGCGGCTGGGTCCTGGCGTACGTTTTCCGCTTTGTCACCTATATCACCGAAGCCATGCCGCCGGACATCGCCGGGTCGTTCACGAGCTTTATCGCCAATCCGTGGGAACCGCTGCTGTGGCAGACGCTGTTTCTCATCGGGTCGGCGTGGATCATCTACCGGGGCGTCGAAAAAGGCATCGAGAAGTTTTCCAAAATCATGATGCCGATACTGTTCGTGCTGCTGCTGGTGATGGTCGTCCGCTCCCTCACCCTGCCGGGCGTGTGGGAAGGGGTCGTGTTCCTGTTCAAACCCGACCTGAGCGCCCTGACCCTGAACGGCGTGATGGACGCGATGGGCCAGATGTTCTGGTCGCTGTCCCTGGGGATGGGCATTATCATCACCTACGGCAGTTATATGCGCAAAAAGACGAACATGCTCCGGGGCGCCTTGATCATCCCGGTCCTCGACACCGCCGCCGCCGTCATGGCCGGGTTGTGCATTTTGCCGGCGGTGTTCGCCTTCGGCATCGAGCCGACGCAGGGGACGACCCTCACGTTCATCACCCTGCCGCAGGTCTTTGCCCAGATGCCGCTGGGCATCCTGTTCGGCATCCTTTTCTTTGTCCTGCTCTTCCTCGCCGCCATCACCTCCAACGTCTCGCTGATGGAGGTCGGCGTCGGCTACCTGATCGACAGGCACAAGATGCACCGCCGCAAGGCGGCGATAGTGATTTCACTCTTTACCCTCATCCTGAGCATCCCCGCCTCGCTGTCGATGGGCATTATCAGCGGCGACGCGGTGCTCGGTTTTCTGCGGATAGGTTTTCTTGCGGACGTCCGCCTGTTCAACCTGAACTTTTTCGACTTCATCGACTATATCGCGCAAAACATCTTCATGATCGTGGCCGGCCTGTTCACCTCCATCTTCATCGGCTATTACTGGGGGGTCGAGAACATGCTGAAGGAAGCGACCAACGACGGCGAACGACCGATTCGCGGCGTGGGCGTGCTGCGCTTCCTGCTCCGCTATGTCTGCCCGCTGGTCATGGTGGTGGTGCTCTTGCGCGCGCTGAGTATTCTCTGACTATGGACGACGACCTGCCGCTGATCTGGATAATCGACTCGGACAGGAACCCGCTGGCCGAGCACCTGGACGCCTTCAGCGGCTGGGCGCGGGCGCGCCATTTGCCCCACGGCGCGGCGGCCGACTGGACCATGCCGCCGGACGCCATCTACGCGTCAGCCGAGCTGGCGGGCGGGCCGCAGGGCGAAGTCTTCGCCGATCTCCTCGCGGCGGCCGGGGCCATTCCGGTCCTGGTGGTGGCGAGGCTCCGGAGCCTTGCCCAGGCGGTGGCGTATTTCCGCGCCGGCGCGGCGGATTACCTTTCCCTCCCCCTCGAGGAAGAGGAAGCCCGCGATCGCTATGTCGCCGCCATGGAACGGGCCGAAACGCTGGCCATGCAGGGCATGGTGGTGGAACTCGAACCCGTGGACCAGGAGGTGGGCGAAATCAGCCTCAGCCTGCGGCCGTCCCTGCCCGAGCCGATTCCCGACGAAGAGGACATCCTCGCCCATCTCCACGCCGAACCGCGCGAGAGCGTCCGGGCGGAACCGTCGGGAAAACCGGAGACGGCGGAGACGGATGCGGCGGCGGACGAATCCGCCATCGTCGAGACGGTTGTCGAAAAGGCGACAATCACCGACGCGGCGGTGGAAGATCCGGCCGAGGACGAACCGGTCGCCGTCGACGGGTTGCCCATTCCGACCCTGTGGGAGGAACTGCCCTGCGGCCTGCTTGTCTTCGATTCGTCCGTCAACCTGGTGTTTTCCAATTCCCTCGGGCTGGAGATGTTCGGCCACACCTCCCTGGCCGAATTGCAGGAGGTGCTGGAATCGCACCGCGACTCGTTTGCCGCCCACGGGTCCAATCACCGCCCGCTGCCGGACAACCAGTGGCCCCATCTCGTCGCGGCCAAGACCCGCACGGCGCGGTCGGCCGTCGTTTCGATTGAAAAACCCGATCGCCGCCGCGCCTGGCTGCGGGTCGATTGCCTGCCCCATGTCGCCGACGGCGCGCTGTCCCGTCTGAGCATGACCCTGGTGAACCTTACCGGCGAACTGCCGCCGCTGCAGGTGCAGGCCGAAAGCGATTCAGCGCCGGCCAGAAAGGAGAAGGCGAAGAAACGGGGAAAACGCAAAAAATAGCCACGCTTCACCACACGTTCGTGCAAAAACTATTTAATTTCCACCCTTGCCATTTACACCACGACTCCTATAATTTACAACATTTTGCCCAAGTCCTGGGCGTTACGGCAACCGCAAGTTTATCTATAACCCCCTTGACGCATGGCATTTGCCTCAACGTGGCAACTGCCTGCGGCAAGGGGTTCATTCGTGAAACAACGGTATGCCGTTCACGGTGACGCGGGGTGCAGGGATGCGCTCGCGTTAGGCATGGTTCGGCAGAGGGCAGACGCAGGGCGTAACGGCCTGGTCCCACCCCTCCGACAGCGAGAAGCAGGGGGTACGAACATGGATATGAATTCCGTGGCCGAAACTGCCGCAGACACTGCGGCGGCAACCGCCGAAGCGGTTTCCCACGGCGGCGACATGGTTCACCGCATGGTCATTCTTGTCTTCCAACTCGCCGTCATCATTTTCGCGGTACGAATCGGCGGCGGCATCATGAAGCGAATCAAGATGCCGTCGGTTCTGGGCGAATTGATAGCAGGCATCGTCATCGGTCCCTACCTTCTTGGCAAAATACCCCTGCCGGTGATCGGCTTCCCCCACGGCCTGTTTCCGCTGCCCGAAGGCGGCGGCATGCCGGTGTCGCCGGAGCTCTACGGCTTCGCCACCGTCGCCAGCCTGATTCTCCTCTTCATGGTCGGGTTGGAAACGGACTTCCGCCAGTTCCTCAAGTATTCGGTCGCCGGGACCGTTATCGGCCTGGGCGGCGTCGTCGTCTCCTTCGCGGCAGGCGACTTCGCCGGCGTCGCCTTCGGCATCGGCGACAACCTGCATTATCTTTCGCCCGCGTGTCTGTTCCTGGGAGCGCTCTGCACGGCGACGTCCGTCGGCATCACCGCCCGCATCCTGTCGGAACGAAAACAGATGGATTCGCCGGAAGGCGTCACCATCCTCGCCTCCGCCATCATCGACGACGTGCTGGGCATCATCGGCCTCGCCATCATCATCAGCCTGATTGACGTCCTCCGCGCCGGCAGCGGCGATATTTCCGGCCTGCCCTGGGCCAATATCGCCCATGTCGCCATCGAGACGGTGCTGGTGTGCGTGGCGTTCTCCGCCATCGGCTTTGCATTTTCGAGCCAGATCGGCCGCTTCCTGAAGTCGTTCCGCAGCCCCACCGCCTTTACCACCATCACCCTCGGCCTCGCCTTCCTGGCGGCGGGAATTTTCGAGACGGCCGGCCTCGCCATGATCATCGGCGCGTATGTCATGGGCCTGTCCCTGTCGAAGACAGACATCGCCTTTATCGTCCAGGAACGCCTCCACAACCTCCAGGACTTCTTTGTCCCCATCTTTTTCGCCGTCATGGGCATGATCGTCGACCTGGACAGGCTGACCAAGCCCGAGGTCATCAAGTTCGGTCTCATCTTCGGCGTCCTGGCGGTTATCGCCAAGATCATCGGCTGCGCCGTCCCGGCGCTGCTCCTCAATTTCAACATGACCGGCGCATTCCGCATCGGCGCAGGCATGGTGCCGCGCGGCGAAGTCGCCCTCATCATCGCCGGCATCGGCATGTCGTCGGGCATTCTCGACGCCGACATGTTTGGCGCCGCCATCATCATGACCCTGTTCACCACCATGCTGGCCCCGCCGGTCCTGACGATGGCCCTGGCCCTGCCCGGCAAGGGCGTGACGGTGGAGCGCCCGTCCGACGACTTCCGCCAGAGCCGTTTCCCCTTCCCGTCCGAGTCTGTCGCCGAAGGCGCGACCCACAGCATCCTGGCGGCGTTCCGGAACGAAGGCTTCTTTATTTCCATGGTCGATTCGGCCAGCCGGCTCTACCATATCCGCAAGGACGACCAGGCGTTTTCCATGTGGCGCGAGGACAACCACACCGTCGTCTTTTCGTCCAACCGCCGCGACGTGACCTTTATCCACACCGTCGTCTACGAGGCGCTGGTCGAGATGCACCAGGACCTGGACCGCATCAAGGAAATGGCCAAGCCGAAGGAGTTCCGCCGCACCTTGCGGTCGGTCACCAGCGTTCGCACCCTGCCGATAAAGGAAAAGCAGGAGATTCTCCGTTCCGACTGCGTCGTCATGCGCCTGGTCTCCAGGGACAAGCAGGACGCCATTCGCGAGCTGGTGCGCCATCTCGACGGCGGCGGTTTGCCGATCAAGTGCGAGGAGGCGGTGCTTGAGTCGATTTTCGAGCGTGAAGCCGCCGCGCCGACCGAACTGGAGTTCGGCGTCTCCATGCCCCACGGCCGGTCCGAGGTGGTCGAGCACGTCATGGCGGCGGTCGGCCTGTGCCCTGACGGCATGAACTTCACCAGTCTGGACGGCACGCCGGTCCGGCTGATGATCATGGTGGCAAGCCCGAAAAACACGTCCGGGCCGCACCTGCATTTCCTCGCCAGCATCACCGGCGCGCTCCGCACCAAGGAAATGGTCGACCGGGTCGTCAACGCCGCCGACGCGGAGGAAGTGGTGAAGCTCTTGATCGGCAGCAAAAACGCTTCGCTCGTCGAACGGCTGATCACGGGCGGCGACGCAAAACCGTCCAGTTGAAGGCTAGGACTTGTGAGCTCGGCAAGTCCTCAGCCCCCCAACCTCCCCCATACCTCACCCCGGCGTGCGGACATAAACCCCCGGGCAAAACGGGCGGTTTTGCCGGGGGACCG
>JAJQBO010000051.1 GCA_021203245.1 Planctomycetaceae bacterium | reverse complement strand
CCAGCAAAAAATGCTGGACTCGGTCAATTATCTAGTGAAGGGCCAAACATGAGAGCCCTTCGACGATGGCGTCGAAGGGCTCTCTCATTGTTATGTCGAGACTTCCGTTTTTAAGACGAGGTTCATGCAGACGATTTCGAGGATCATCCTCTTTTCGGCTATATCCGCGCTAACCCACTTCTTCTTCAAATTTTGCGAGAGTTCTAGCTAGAACGGCCTGGCCCAGCCGCTGCATCCTTCGCGCCGTATTTTTTGCCAGCCGGGCCTGGTGAAAGGTGGTATTTCGCTTGCCGGGTAAATCGGAGCGGTTGGTGGGAGTATGGCCCCGAAGGGATTGGAGAGGTGAGTCCCGGAGAGGCGAATAAGGATGTTTATCTTCCGTAAAATGTCGACTCGGCGACAAGTAAGCCACAGGGTGGAGTGAAGTTTATCTACGGCACTACCTTGGCCCATATGCTACCGGTTGGACCTCTGCGCCCGCTGCACTACATGATCAATGATATCTAACAATTCCTCGGCAATTGCCTTTCTTTCCGTAATAATTTCCTCTCGTGTACGATCACCAACCAGGTTGCGCGCCGATCCTCCGATACAGGCATTGACGACTATTCTGGTCGTAATTTCCGGAACGTCCGGATCCCAAAGCATGTCGAACATATGCTCTATCTGTTTCGCCAGGTGTTCCCTGATAAGCGGTTCGTGAAGTCCGCTCATGGTGTTGAGCTGCTCTTGACCAGTGAGCCTGAATCCGTCCACCCAGGCCATGACATACGCTTTGAGCATTCTGCCGGGTTTATCGGGTATTGCTTTCGCGCATGTCTTGATGCGATTGATACGCCTCTCGAAGTCGCGATCAGCGAGTCTAAATAGCAAATCCTGCTTCGTCGGGAAGTGGTAGAAAAAAAGGCTCCTGCTCAACCCCGAGTCCTTGATGACAGTGTTGACGGACAGTGTGCCGTCGCGGGCAATAGCGGCGATGGCTGTGTTGCAAATCAGTTCCTTCGTGTCGCGTCGCATGGAATACTCCAAAGAAGTGGTGGAAACAACCGTTTCGCTTGCTCAGTATAGCATAATTGCCGGAATAGAGGCAACCAAACCGCCGCCAAGACTATATCCTTTCAACGTCATCTAACAAAACACCCGCCACCTCCTGTTGGGGGCGATGGCGGGCCGACGCGTACACGGGCGTCGTGAGGAGGAGACGAGAGAAGGTCTTGTGGAAGGTCATTTATCCTTGTTAAAGAACCGGGTACTGGTTCTCTGGATTTTTTCGTCCATTTCCTCGTTCATGGGCGGTTCGGTGCCGCTTTTGGGAGGATTGAAGATAAGAAACGCGAGGGAAAATGACGACGAGAGTAAGCATGCCCGAGACGATAACACCACCCACCGAGGATGCGCCGATGCCTCTGGACACGGAAGCATGCCGAGGACGGCGGCTACGTGATCATGACGATAGGCCGGAATTCAACTGTCATAGCCGTCAGCATGGCCTCGCCGGGCGGCATACCTTCTTTTATGAGCTGTGCAGCGTGATCGATGACCAGGACGGCGGCGTTGACAACCGTGCCTATCTGGAATTCCATCTTGATGGAGGCGAAGTCGTCGAGGCAACTGGATGTGACATGCTTCAAACCGTCCACCGAGGCCACCGCGTCCTCGATTCGCTTTCACAACGCGACCTCCACGCTGTCCGATACGCACCGCGTCTCTCTGCACACACCCATCTCTTTGTTTCAACAAAACGGATATATGGCATTGCGCGCCGAAGACGGCATATTCGCCGTCACCCGGAATGTCGGCCCAGATTTCGAACGGCCGCAGTGCGGAGTCAATGCCCGGCAGCTTGTACGTGACGGGAAAGTCGCCTATTCTCCCGTCCAGAACCTGTACTGAAGCGATGCTTTCCCCTACCGCTATACGCGGGAAATACTGGCCCGGAAGTTACGCAACAGCCTTCAATTGGTCGGTGCCGTCGATGCGGATGACACTTTTGCCAGCGGAACCCATTTCGCCGGGTTCAGATTCACGCATTGAATTATACGACTATCTAGTGCAATATAGTTATGAATTTATCTATACAACTTTATTTGAATTCATAACATTATATAAAACATAAGTATATATTATAATTAAAAACTTGTATTTTTCTTTATACAAAATATAAATAGGACTATATAGACCTATAAAAAGTATTGGCTGTCGTGATTCAACGACTTAGTGGATTCGTGGGAACGCGATTTAAGGTTTGGGTTGAAGATGGACTAAAAGTAAGGAGCGAAAATGGGAAAAACGAAACGTATGGTGATGTTAAGCCTACTCACGGCGGCGATATGCGTCTCGGCTTTCGGCCGGGATGTCAATATCGTCATCGGGGTCGGAGGTGGACGACACCGTTATGGCCCACCTCCGCCGCCCCCCCCCCGTTGTTGTGGCGCGTCCTCCTGTGGTGGTCGTGGAACGGGATCGTCGTCACCGTGGCGGATATTATGGGGGGGCATCATGGAGGACCGCCGGTTGTGTATGGAAGACCGGGGCGCTGGTAAGAGAAATGTGGGCAAAACTGTTTTTATGGACTTTATGAAAGGAAGCACATGCGAAAAATGTATTTCTTGCTTTGATGTTTGTCGTGTGCGGCGCTGTTCAAGCGACGGACCTGATACCGAATCGTTTGGCGATTTCCGAAGTGGGCGAATGGATGGCCTTCAATTTGCCTGACGGCTATACCCAGGTTCATACTGTCGTCAAACGTGACGGCGACGGTGCGGAAGCGCAGATCACCATACGTGTGGATAATGTGTATGACGGCGAGGTGGTAGATACCAAGTATATAACCGAAACGGCTGGTGAAGCCATGACCGAGCTTCCCGAACCGAGTAGTGCAGACACGACCCTTTCCATCCGTCCGACGAAATTCACCCTCAAAGGTCACGAGTATGACGGTGTCGCCATTGACGTGGCCAAGAACGGTGAACCGTATCAAGTCTGGTATGTTTCCTCCGATATTCCCGTTTACGGGGTGGGAAAGAGGACGAACGCGGATGGCTTCGCCAGCTACGAAATTGCGGATTTCGGCATGAATTGAAGCCAATTATAGAATCTTATCGATTTCCACCGAGTGGGGACGGCATTGATGCTTTCCCCACTTTTCAACCGCCGCGCCAACCGTAGCAGTTTTTGACCACCATCTCCAGACAACGGATTGATGGTTACTGGATCATTCCGGTTGTTCAAATGCTATATCATTCGTATAACACGGTGATACAGATGCTAGGATACCCTTGAAGTTAGGCAATTCTTGGAGGAGATACGAGATTGAATCCATAAAAAGTTCAAATCGTAAAAACGCGTTCTCGACCAGTGCACCACGATTTAAAACCCGCTCCAATTGCTTTGTTTCGCCAAAAGCGGCACGGCTTCGTTGTTCGGCGCTCCCACCAGATGATGGCAATTCGACCTTGATTGGGCTCGGTATGGATTTATGAAACGGGCCTGCCATGTGGCCGGCCCGTTTCATGGTTCTTCTTCGCCAATGCTCAATGAACTCTATCCTGCCCTGCGGGACTCCAATGCGGTTGGGTGGGTTGTCTTCATCGGTAGTGGGTTATTGTTTGTTTTCTGGATCCATTACCATCGATACTAAATACTGCATTGGCGTCATATCGAAGCGTTTTTTGAATGCATGATGGAAATGTTGCGGGGTGCGGAAGCCGCTGCTGTAGCTCGCTTCACCGGCTGTCATGCCGTCGATCATAAGGCTTTTTGCCAAATCAAGGCACGCCTCGTGAATCGCATAATGAATAGTATGTCCCTCCACCCTCTGGAACCGCCGCTCCAAAGCGCGCCTCGAAAGGTTGCAGGCAGCAACCACATCCGAAACATCTATACCGTCCCCCACGTGGGCAAAGATGAATTTTTTCGCCTCGCTCACCACCTTATCCCTACCGAGCAGGATATTGGTGGATTGCCGCTCGACAATCCCCAATGGCGAAACAACCATCTGCCGGGTTGGAGCTTCCTTTGAGAGGATGCGGTGGAGGTAGGAGGCCGCTTCCATGCCTATCCGCTCACAATCGCAGGAAATGGAATCCATGGCGGGTTCGGACAGTTCACAGAATACGTCGTCGTTGTCGACGCCGATAATTCCCAGCTGCTTTGGAACACCCAGTCCGGCCATGGCTGCGGCTATACCGATTCGATAACCCAGAATATCGTTGGCGGCCATGATTCCGCACGGCAGTGGCAAGCGTTGCAACCATTTAGTCAGTCCGGCCAGTGAGGGCTCGCGTCGGAGCCATGATATTCCCACGCTCAGACTATGGGGTTTGTCGCCACCCGTATCCCTCATAACCTGGAGCAATCCATTTTTCCGCGCCAAGGACCAGGACACTTCATCGATGCCCACATAGGCGAGATGCGGATAGCCTTTCGCCAATAAATGCTTTGCAGCCATCGCCCCGGTCTCAAAGTCGTCATTGACCACGCGCGGCATACCTATTTTTTCGTAAGCATTAGCGATATCAACGACCGGAACGCCAAGGGCGGTTATGCGTTTATGCTCCTCACGGTTGGTTATGCGAGCGATAACTCCATCGATGGGCTGGCCATCGGGATGCCGATGCCTGAAAAGCCACTCGTTCCCCGACAAGCGCCAGTTCCGTTTTTGGTGGGCGAACCTGATAATCCCCACCGCTATCCGGTGGTCGTATCGTTCATTTCACCCCAGGGCCAGACTGATATGGTAGCGCTTTCGAGTCATGGTTAATTCCGGCCTGTGAAACGCCGCATTTTGGCAATAAACGTCCGTATAATCGAAATGGAACAAGGATGCGACATGTTTTATACTGCTTTAAAAGAGCCGCTGCCAATTCACCCATGCGTCAAGTTTATCACACTTTCGCTTATAAAACCACCTCTATTGGACGAGCTGATACAAGCGCGCGTAAGCCAGATTATGGTGGTACTGCTTGACGTAAAAACGTACTTACTGAAATAGGAGACGTTATGACCGCTTTCATCCCTAAGACAATGCACGCCGCCTTTCTTCCGGGCGATTCAACCGTCTCGTTGCGAGACGTCCCGGTTCCCGAACCTGGACATGGCGAGGTCTTGATAAAGGTAAAAGCCAGCACCATCTGTGGAAGCGATATTCGTTGCATCTATCGGGAGCATCTCGGCAAAGGGCCCGAGAGGCATCAGGGAGTCATTTGCGGCCACGAACCGGCGGGTATCATCGTCAAATCCGGTCCAGGACTGCGGCGCTTCAAGGATGGCGACAGGGTCCTTGTTTATCATATCTCGGGATGCGGCGTGTGCAATGACTGTCGGCGCGGATACATGATTTCGTGCATAAGCGAACAATTCCGCCGTGCCTATGGCTGGCAAAGCGACGGTGGAATGGCCGAATACATGCTGGCGGAGGAGAAGGATCTTGTCTTTCTCCCGAACGAGCTGACCTATGCCGACGGTGCTCAAGTCGCCTGCGGCTTCGGTACCGTGTACGAAGCCATGCATAAGATCGGCATATCGGGAAATGACTCGGCCTTGGTCGTCGGCCTTGGTCCGGTCGGTTTGGCGGCACTGATGCTGGCAAAGGCTCTCGGGGCAAACAAGCGTATCGGCGTCGACGCCATGGCGGACAGGTTGGATCTGGCCAAGAGCAAGGGCCTGGCCGATGTGGTCCTCCTTTCAGACGCCAGCGCGTTGGGCAAGGTCCGTGAAGCCACGAACGGTCACGGGTGCGAACGCTCCCTGGATTGTTCGGCCAACGACAAGGGCCGGCTCCTGACCATACAAGGCGCGCGGCAATGGGGACATATCGCCTTCGTCGGCGAGGGAGGGACCGTTTCCTTCAATCCCAGTTCCGACATTATTCATGACCAAAAGGTCATCTACGGTTCCTGGGTCACAAGCATTTGGCTGATAGAGGAGCTGGTGGAGAGGCTGGTAACGTGGAAGATTCATCCCGACGACCTCATCACCCATCGTTTCCCCCTTGAGCGGGCGTCAGAAGCCTACCGGTTGATGGCGGAAGGAAAATGCGGCAAGGTGGCCATCTGTTTCGACGAGGAGCTGAAATGATTCTTCCGGAAGCGTTTGAATTGCACCCCGCCGACGGAGTCGATCCGCATGACGTTCCGCAACGAAAGTTGTACACAGGGGCCACCATACCGTGCATTGGGCAGGGGACGTTTGGCAACGACCGGTTTACTCCAGAAGAAATCGCCATGTCCATTTTCGGTGGTCTGGAGGTTGGATACCGTTTTATCGATTGTGCCTCCGTATACGGCAACGAGATAGAGGTGGGAGAGGTCTTAGAATACGCCATGAAGGGAGGGGTTCCGCGCCAGGAGTTGTTCATCACCTCGAAATTATGGAACGACCAGCACCGGCCGGAAAAAGTCCTGCCGGCTCTCAAGCAATCGCTTATGGATCTGCGCCTGGATTACCTCGATATGTATTTTATCCATTGGCCGTTCAGGAACACCCACGCCCCTGGGGCCAGCCACGACAGCCGTTCCCCCGACGCTCGACCCTATAATCATAGCCTGTATATGGAAACGTATAGCGAGCTGGAGAAGGCTGTAGCGGGAGGACTCATTCGCCACATAGGCACATCCAACATGACGCAGGCCAAAACGGCTCTGCTCCTAAAGGACTGTACAATACGGCCGGCGGCGAACCAAATGGAAATGCATCCATGCTTAGCCGAGCCGGAATTCTTCTCCTACCTTATGGAATAGAACATTCAACCTATTGCTTTTTGCCCAATGGGCTCGCCGGGACGGCCGCCACGCGACACAGACCCGGATGATGTGGAGGTATTGACCCATCCCACGGTCGTTCGTCTTGCTCACAGACGTGGCGTACATCCAGCAGAAATCTGCGTAAAGTGGGCGGTAAGCCGCGGCCAGATTCCCATACCCAGTTCCATACACCGAGGTAAATATCTGGCCAACCTCCAGGCGGCGGTTTCGGATCCCCTGACCGTCGAGGAGATGGAGGAGTTGGCGACGGTGAATTGCAATTGCCGGCTGATTAAGGGGCAGGTTTTTCTCTGGGAAGGCGCTTCTTCATGGCGTGATTTATGGGATGAGGAAGGCGTTATCGCCACTTGAAGGGGGTACCGGTTATGGCAACGCTACTCAAGGTGGAAGGCATATGCAAATCCTTTCCCGGTGTCAAAGCCCTCGACAATGTTTGTATTGATGTGAAGAAGGGGGAGATACACGCCTTGTTGGGCGAAAACGGGGCAGGCAAATCCACGCTGATGAAAATTCTCTCCGGAGTTTACCATGCGGATGCGGGTTCCATTGTTTTCAAGGGTAAGCCTGCCTCATTTCGCAATGCAACCGAATCCCAACGTGCCGGTATCAGCATAATTTACCAGGAACTGAATCTTATCCCGCATCTTACGGTAGCGCAGAACATTTTCATCGGCAAAGAGCCCATCAAGTGGGGAACGACCATAGATGCGGCGAAAATGAATGACGATGCAAGTGTTCTTCTCCGACGCCTGAACACGGAGATTGATCCGAGGGCGCTGGTAAAGAACCTGCCCGTGTCCAAACAGCAAATGGTGGAAGTCGCCAAGGCGCTCAGTTACAACTCCGACGTCCTCATCATGGATGAGCCGACGTCCGCACTGACCGAGTCCGAAATTGATGAGTTGTTTCGGGTCATCCGTGCGCTGCGTGATTCCGGGGTGGGGATAATCTATATTTCACACCGGCTGGAGGAGCTGAAGGAAATAGCCGATCGGGTCACTATTTTCAGGGATGGCCGTTATATTTCCACTGACAATTTCAGCGATCTTCACATGGACGAAATCGTTCGCCGCATGGTGGGCCGAGAGATGGATAACAAATTCCCCGAAAAAACCGCCAAGCCGCGAGAAGAAGTTATCCTTGAAGTCCGCAATCTGCGAAGAAAAGGGGAAAAGCACACCGCGTCGTTTTCCCTGCGCGCGGGTGAAATTCTTGGCGTGGCCGGATTGATGGGTGCCGGCCGCACCGAGTTGGCGCGCGCTATCTTCGGAGCTGACCCGGTGGAGTCGGGAGAAATCCTGGTGCATGGCCGGCCGGTTCGCGTCCACACCCCGCTGGATGCTATCAAAGAGGGCATCGGCTATCTCTCCGAAGATCGCAAGGCGTTTGGGCTGGCCCTCACCATGCAGGTCAAAGACAACATCACCATGGCGTATATGGATCAGGTGACCAGCCGATCCGGCAGGATCAAAAAAGATGTTGAAAGAACAGTGTCGGAACGCTTTGTCCGGGACCTTAATATTAAAACTCCCAGCATCTCGCAGATCGTCAAAAACCTTTCGGGCGGCAATCAGCAAAAGGTGGTTATCGCCAAATGGCTTTTCCGCAACGCGGATGTTCTTATTTTCGACGAACCGACACGCGGCATCGATGTAGGTGCCAAATTCGCCATCTACGAACTGATGGACCGGCTGGCGGCCAAAGGGGCGGGGATCATAATGATTTCCTCGGAGTTGCCTGAAATTTTGGGCATGTCGGACCGAATAATGGTCATGTGCCAAGGCCGTATTTCCGGAATCATGGACAAGGAGGGCGCAACTCAGGAAAAAATCCTCCATTACGCAGCCGGGCTGGCTGAGTGACCGGGGAAGGAGCTGTGATGGATAAACCGTCTTCTGGTATTGCCAATGCCGATCTTTTACAAAAATTCGCCGCATTTGCCGGGTTGATCGCACTTCTGGTGGTGTTTTCTCTGACCTCCAAAAATTTCATGACCGTCAGCAACATGATCAGCATCAGCGTGCAAACCACCACGATTGCGCTGGCGGGGATAGGAGTGACGTTCGCGATTATTACCGGCGGCATCGATCTTTCCATTGGATCGGTCCTGGCGCTTTCCGGTGTAGTCTCCGGCTTGTTGGTAAAAAACTGGGACTTCCCCGTCGTTCTCGCGTTTGCGACCGGCGTTGTTATGGGAATGTTCTGCGGCTTTCTCAATGGCGCCATGATCAACATGTTGCGCTTACCACCTTTTATCGCAACGCTGGGGATGATGATGATCGCGCGGGGCATCGGTCTTCTTGCAACCAATGCGCGCTCAATCGCCGGGTTGCCGGAGTCTTTCGGCTGGCTCGCAAATGAAGCGCTTGGGCGCACATATACAACGCTTCCCAATGGCATTGAGGCGATTCGGTTCGAGGGCATTCCCTACGCTGTCATACTTATGGTTTTCCTGGCCGCGTTATTCTCCTACATTCTTTCCTCCACGAAACTGGGCCGGTATGTTTACGCTGTCGGCTCCAACGAGGAAGCGGCTCGTCTTTCCGGCATTAATGTCATGAAAACCAAGTTCTCGGCCTACATGATATGCGGTGGATTTGCCGCTCTGGCGGGTATCGTCACTATGTCGCGCCTCGTGACGGTACAGCCCACCGCCGGCGTCGCCTTTGAAATGGACGCCATTGCCTCGGCCGTTATCGGCGGCACAAGCCTCTCGGGGGGTGTTGGCACCATTTCAGGCACGATAATTGGCGCGTTCATCATCGGCGTGCTGAGGAACGGGCTCAATATGCTGGGGGTGCAGGGGTTTGTTCAACAAATTATCATAGGCTTGGTCATCATTGTCGCCGTCTCGGGGTAACGTCCGCATAATGGTGTAAAATTAAAATGAGCCAGAGGCTCAGCCTCC
>JAJQBO010000006.1 GCA_021203245.1 Planctomycetaceae bacterium | reverse complement strand
CGTCACCCCGGCGTGCGGACCTCCACCAGCGCGGGAAACGGGCGGTTCGGCCGGGGTCCATGCCGGAAACGGCGACGGCACCAAACTCACACGGTTGGTGTACGGAAGAGGGCAGTCAGAAAGTATTGTGGAAATCGTTACGGAAAAGAAGCGGGCGTTACGGCGTCATTTTCCGGCAGGAATGCCAAAGCGTTGGTCGCCTGGATGCGATCCGCCGACCGCATGCCACCGCCCAAAGATAAGGCACTCGGCCTAACGCCGTAACAGCCCTTGCGATGAGGTGTAGCCAGCCCCGGGTCGACGCGGGCGGGACTGGCAACAACCCACAAACACGCCATACAGGCGTTACGGAGGAGTCATCCGTTCCGGAGCGGGAATACACGCCACGCCGCCGCCATTACGGCGACGCAGCTTACCCGATGGAACGGGATAATAATAGGGTCGTTACGGGAGGCCGCCATTCCCCCATCGCGCCGCGAGGGGATGGCATTCCCGGTTGTCCAAAAGGATGGAGAACGCTCCAATCCTGGTGGTGGGGAGGGCGCAGCCTTGCGGCAGGCCCGGGTGGCAGGGGTAATGCATTGTGGGAAAGACAGTGGCTGTTCCGTGGCCGTCGTCCAGGTGCATGTGTTTCCCAGAATCCATTGCCGGCGCCGAGCGCTCGGACGCCGCCCCGTATCCCGCACCAAACGGCAGATGCCGCTTTTCCGGCACATATACCCTACGCTGTGCCGAAGATCGCATTTTCAGGAAGAGATATCCCGGTCGCCCGTCTACACGACCAGACGAACAGTCTTTCACCCCCGAAATATGCTTGCCATTACTTTAACCCATTATTTGTTGAGGGCAATAGTCAATTTACGGAATTTACGGGAAACGTTGTGTATAGCTCTTTGTGGCTTGCCGATTCACGCATTATTAATGATGAGTCATCCTCGGGCGGTTCAATTTCCACCGGATTAACCAAACCTGTAATTATACCGTCTATAACCCCTTACGACGTGGGTGCGGAATTCCCCGGCCGGGTGCGGTGCCGGATTGTCGTCCGGGGCAGGCGCTGCGGCCGGATGTGGGTTTTTTTGCAAAAAAAATGAGGAAAACTGCCGCGCTGTCGGCGTGGTCCCGCCTACCTCCGCGGTTCAGTCCCAGGTGCGTTCCCGTTCCCGGGCGGTTTTCCTGATTGATTCCTCCCCGTCCTTGCGTATCCTTGACAGCCTTGGAGGCGCTCCCCACCCCTGAAGAGGAAAAAACCATGGCACTCGATATCACCGCGCTGGTGGGCGAACTTGTCACCACCTGCGCCGACAACCAGGCGGTCAACCATATAGAAGGCCACGATCTGCCCGACAAGGGATCGGTCGAACACGTTCTCGACATGCTCCTGGCCATACTTTTCCCCGGCTATACCCACGGGAAGGCGGTGTCGCCATCGTCGCTGCCGTATTATTTCGGCGACCTCATCACCCGCGTGCAGAGCGAACTGACCAGCCAGACCGAGCGCGCCCTCGCCTACGACTGCCGCATCCGCAAAACCGAGGGCGAATGCCATTCCTGCAGCCGCGCCACCGAAGCGGTCGGACGGCTGCTGGAAGAGTTGCCCGCCCTCAGGCAGATGCTGAAGGACGACATGCGTGCCGCCTTCGACCGTGACCCGGCCGCCGAGTCGTTGGACGTGATCCTGTTCTGCTATCCCGGCATCGAGGCTATCACCACCCAGCGCCTGGCCCATGTCCTCTATCACCACGGCATTCCGATTATCCCGCGCATGTGGACGGAGCGCGCCCATTCGCGCACCGGCATCGACATCCACCCGGGCGCGCACCTCGGCCGGTCGTTCTTCATTGACCACGGCACCGGCATCGTCATCGGCGAGTCGACCCTCATCGGCGACAACGTCAGCCTCTACCAGGGCGTGACCCTGGGCGCGCTCAGCCCGTCGAAAGGTCAGGTGCTGCGCTCGGTCAAACGCCATCCGACTATCGAGGACGACGTCATCATCTACGCCGGCGCGACCATCCTCGGCGGCGAGACCGTCATCGGCAAGGGCTCGGTCATCGGCGGTTCGGTGTGGCTGACCGAATCGGTCCCGCCCGGCAGCCGCATCATGATGGCGATGGAAGACCTGGTCATCCGCCGCCTCGCGGGTTCGTCCGACCGCCGCGTTCCGGCCCCGGCCCGGAGCCGCTGATGAACATCGGCTTTACCTACGATCTCAAGGACCAGTACCTGGCCGAGGGCTACAGCAAGGTGCAGGCGGCCGAGTTCGACAGCATCGAGACCATCGAAGGGGTCGAGCGGGCCATCCAGCGCCTCGGCCACCGCGTCGACCGAATCGGCAAGCTCGATTCGTTGGTCCGGCGTCTCGCCCGGGGCGACCGCTGGGATCTGGTCTTCAACATCGCCGAAGGGCTACGGGGCGCGACGCGCGAGTCCCAGGTCCCGGCGCTTCTGGAAGCCTACGACATTCCCGTCACCTTCGGCGACTCGCTCTGCCTCGCGCTGTGCCTGCACAAGGGCCACTGCAAGCGGGTGGTCAAGAGCCACCGCATCCCTACCAGCCGTTTCGTCGTCGTCGACAACAAGGACTTCGACTTCAACGCCGTCACCCTCACCTATCCCCTCTTCGCCAAGCCGGTCGGCGAAGGCACCGGCAAGGGCGTCATGCCCAGGGGCAAGGTGGACAACCCGGACAAACTGCGCGAAGTGTGTTTCGAATTGCTGGACCGTTTCAATCAGCCGGTCCTGGTGGAGGAATTCCTGCCCGGCCGCGAGTTCACCGTCGGCGTCGTCGGCACCGGGTCGGAGGCGCGGGTGCTTGGCGTGATGGAGGTGGTGCTGCTGGTCAATGCCGAGCCGGAGGTCTATACCTTCGATAACAAGGACAAGTACGAGGACCGCGTCACCTACCGCCTTGTCAACAACGACGGCCAGGCGCGGATGGCGGCGGAAATCGCCCTCGAAAGCTACCGGGTGTTGAATTGCCGCGACGCCGGCCGCGTCGACATCCGTTCCGACCAGTACGGCATGCCGCAGTTTATGGAAATCAACCCGCTGGCTGGCCTCAACCCGCTCCATTCCGACTTGCCGATCCTGTGCCGGTTGCTGGGCGTCAGTTACGAACAGTTGATTTCCGATATCCTCGCCTCGGCCATAAAACGGGTGCGGCATGTGTCCTGATCGCCCCGACCTGTCCCGCCTCGGGCCAATCGTCCTCGCCTACGACAACGATGCGCTCACGGGCGATGCCGCCAGCCGCGACGTCCTCGACCAGCTGGGCGCGGTCGAGGCCTCCGTCGCCGAACTGGGCGGCTGCCCGGTCCGGATGGCGATGGACCTCGACCTCGCGGCCGCCCGCGAGTCGTTGCTCCGGGTGCGTCCGGGTCTCGTGTTCAACCTGGTCGAATCGCTCGGCGGCTCCGACCGGTTGCAATCGGTCGCGGCGATACTGTTCGAGGATGTGGGGCTGGCTTTTACCGGCACCGGTTCGCTTGCCATGACGCTTTCCAACCACAAGCTGGCGTCCAAGGAACGGCTCGCCGCCGCCGGCGTCCCGGTTCCGGCCGGGATACGGCTGGATGCGTCGGGCAAACCGGTTCTGGTCGGCGGCGATCACGTGACGCGGGACGACTGGATTGTCAAGACGCTTGAGTCGCACGCGTCGTTGTTTCTCGACGACACGATGGTGCTCCGCGATGCCGATGCCGGCGCAGCGGCCGAGGCGGTTCGTGCAGCGGCGGCGAAGCACGGCCAGCCGTTCTTTGCCGAAGAATTTATCGACGGGCGCGAATTCAATATCAGTGTGATAGATGGTCCCGAAGGCCCCGAGGTGTTGCCGCCGGCGGAGACCCGCTTTATCGACTGGGACCCGGCCCGGCCGCGCATTGTCGGCTATGCGGCGAAGTGGGAGGAGGGATCGGAACAATACCAGCGTTCTGTCCGCCACTTCGATTTCCCGCCGGAAGACGATGGTTTGTTGTCGCGCCTGCGGGAGGTGTCGCTGGCGGTGTGGCAATCGCTCGGCCTCGCCGGCTACGGCAGGGTCGATTTCCGCGTCAGCGCGGACGGCGTGCCGTACGTCCTCGAAGCCAACGCCAACCCCTGCATCACCCCCGGAGCGGGCTTCGCCGCCGCCGCCGAACAGGCGGGAATGACGTATTCCGAACTCATCAGGCGTATCGCCCTGGCAGCTCTGCGCCGCTAAGACGGTAACCTGTGCACCAACCCCGCTCGTTCCAAAAGCCCCGTCACCCCCGCGAACGCGGGGGCCCAGCGGACGATTCAATCAAGGAACGGTGGTACATACCCGGGTTCAATTCACAATGCACAATTCATAATTCACAATTATTATACAATGTAATAATTACACAATTGGAACGGTAATGCACTGTGCATTATTTCATTGGCCCATAATTGCGCATTGTGAATTATGCATTGTGAATTCTCAAATTCCCTACCGCACCGACAAATCCGGCAGCCCGCGTTTCACAAACCGCCCCCGCCCGGCCTGTCCCACAAACGCCCCGCCTTCAGCCACCACCTCGCCCCGGGCGATAGTCACGACGGGCGCGCCGCGCACTTCCATGCCTTCGTACGGGGTATAGTCGACCCGCTCGTGCAGATGGTCGTGGTTGATGGTGCGGGTGATGTCCGGGTCGAACAGGACCAGGTCGGCGTCGCTGCCGGGCTGGATAAGGCCCTTTTTGGGATACAGCCCGAAGATCCGCGCCGGATCGGTGGCGCACAGCCGCACCACGTCCGGCAGCGCCAGCCTGCCCCGCATAAAGCCTTCGGAAAACATCAGGGACAGCCGCGCTTCCACCCCGGGGATGCCGCCGGGACAGCGGGTAAAGTCGTCGCGGCCGCGCTGTTTTTCCTTGGAAAAATAGAACGGGCAATGATCGGTGGCGACGGCGTCGATATCGCCCTCGCGCAGGCCCTGCCAGAGCATTTCGTTATCCATCCGTTTGCGAAGGGGCGGGGCCATGATGAACTTCAGGCCCTCGACCGGATCGTCGTAGCGGCTGTCGTCCAGGAACAGGTATTGCGGGCAGGTCTCGGCAAAGAGGCGGCGCTGGCCGTGGCGGCGGGCCGCCCGCACGGCTTCGAGGCCCAGGGCCGACGACAGGTGGACGACATAGAGGGGCGCGTCGCCGGTCGCGGCGGCGAACGACGCCATCCGGTACACCGCCTCGGCCTCGCTCGCCGGCGGGCGGCTCAGGGGATGGCCGTGCGGTTCCCGGACACCGGCGGCGAGGAGCCGTTTCGTCAGGTGGGCGATCATCGCGTCGTTTTCGCAGTGGGCGCAGATGATGAGGCCGAGCTGGCGGGCGCGCTCCAGCACGCGGAGCAGATCGCTGTCGCCGAGTTTGCCGCCGTAGGTGAGGTAGACCTTATAGCTGGTGATGCCGCCGTCGATGAGTTTTTCCATGTCGTCCAGCACGGCGTCGTCGACATGGCTGATGACGCCGTGGAAGGAGTAGTCGACGACCGCGTCCGCGGCAAGGCGGTGGTAGACGTCAATTTGGTGGCCGAGCGGGCAGCCGGGCGGGCCGAAGGCGATGTGGTCGACGACCGTGGTGGTGCCGCCGCAGGCGGCGGCGATGGTGCCGGTGTGGAAATCGTCTGTCGCCCGCACCGCGCCGAGGTCGAGGTCGAAATGGGTATGGACGTCGACGCCGCCGGGCAGCAGATAGCTGCCGTCGGCGTCGATGACCCGCGCGTCCCCGGCCGGAATGTCCCGGTCGACCCGGACGATGACGCCGTCCTCGCAGAGCACGTCGGCGGCGGTGACGTCGGGACCGACGACGGCGCGGGCGTTTTTCACCAGCAGGCGCATGGTTTTTCCTTTGCACTTATCCAAAAACAGGATCGCCGAGCATGAATAACAGTAAGCCCATAGCCATTATAGGGGCGCCTTGCCCCGGCACAACCTCCCGTCCGTCTCCCGGTTCATCGTTCAGACGCCGGGGTGACGTTTTTTTTGGGGAGTGTCTCGTTTTGAGCAGGACGCATTTTCGCGCCAAAAACACCGCACACCCCCCTAACGTCACCCCGGCGGGATAACACACAACCGGGAAAAAAGCGGGAGGTTGTGCCGGAGCAGGCGGGCTGATCTCTGCTACGGAATTGTTTTGGGCAGCAGTTTTTTCCTTTGCGATCATTTCCCTTTGCGATAGGCGGTGTTGTCCATCGGCAGCTTCGTGCGGAACTCGCCGTCCAGGCGGTAGTAGGCGGCGGCGGCCGGGGCGGTGGGGATGGTCGCCAGCTCGCCCACGCCCTTTGCGCCATAGGCGTATTCGCCGTCTTCGTCCGCCTTGACGAGGATGACGTCGATGGGCGGGGTCTGGTCGGCCCGCAGCAGGCCGAGGGTGCCGTACTTGACCTGCGGCACGCTGTCCTTCAGGGGGTAGTCCTCGGTCAGCGCATAGCCAAGTCCCATCACGACGCCGCCCTCGATTTGCCCGGCGGCGGCTTTCGGGTTGACGACCCGGCCGACGTCGTAGGCGGCGACGACCCGCTCCACCTTGCCCGTTTCGTCCAGCAGAACGACCTGCGCCGCATAGCCGTAGGCGACGTGGGAGACGGGGTTCGGCTTGTCCGAGCCTATCGGGTCGGTTTTGGCCAGGTATTCGCCGTAGAATTCCCGGCCCTCCAGGTCGGCCAGGGTCTTGCCGGCGTCGAGTTCGTCTTTCAGGAGCCGCGCCGCGCGGAGGGTGGATTCGCCGGTCAGCACGGTTTGCCGCGACGCGGTGGTGGTGCCGGCGTTGGGGGTGCGGCGGGTGTCGGGGCGTTCGGCGACGACGAGGTCGGGGCTGACGCCCAGCAGTTCGCACACCATCTGGGTGGTGATGGTCGCCATGCCTTGACCGATGCAGGCGGCGCTGGTGCGGACGTGGATTTTTCCCCCTTCGACCGAGACGATGCAACGGCTGGTGTCTGGCACGCCAACGCCGAGGCCGCTGTTTTTGAAGGCGCTGGCGAGGCCGGCGCGGGGGTGGCTTTCGTAGATCGCTTTTACCGCTTCGAGGCAGTTCGTGAGGGCGGTGGTGCCGTCGGCGATCTGGCCGTTGGGCAGGACCTGACCGGGGCGGATGGCGTTGCGGTAGCGGATTTCCCAGGGCGATATGCCGACCGCTTCCGCGAGGAGATTCAAATTCATCTCGGTGGCGAAGCAGGATTGGGTGACGCCGAAGCCCCGGAACGCGCCGGCCGGGGGGTTGTTGGTATAGACCGCCGTGCCGTCGATGTCGACGTTCTGGTAGTTGTACGGCCCGGCGGCGTGGGTGCAGGCCCGTTGCAGCACCGGCCCGCCGAGGGACGCATACGCGCCGGTGTCGGAGACGATGACCGCCTTCATACCGGTCAGCATGCCGTTTTCGTCGCAGGCGGTGGTGAAGTCCATTTCCATCGCGTGGCGCTTCGGGTGGACCAACAAACTTTCCTGCCGCGACAGCTTGACCTTGACCGGCCGCTTGACATGGTATGCCGCGAGGGCGGCATGGTGCTGGACGCTCATATCCTCCTTGCCGCCGAAGCCGCCGCCGACCAGGGTCGAGGTGACGTGGACGAGGTCCTTGTCGAGGCCGAGCATTTCCGACACTTCGCGCTGTTCGTCGTAGATGCTCTGCCCGGCGGTGTAGAGGTGGACGCCGTCGCCTTCCGGCATACCGACGGCGCACTCCGGCTCCATGCAGGCGTGTTCGGTAAAGGGCACGCTGTAGTGCCGCGTCACCACGTGGGCCGAGGCGGCGATGGCGGCGTCGGCGTCGCCCCGGACGAGGTGTTCGTGACTGAGGATGTTCCGGGGCTTGTCGTGCAGGAGCGGCGCGCCCTCGGCCATGGCTGCCGCCGGGGTGGAGAGGGGCGGCAGTTCTTCGTAGACGACCTCGATCAATTTTTTGAGCCGGGGCAAATCCTCCTCATGTTCCGCCACCACCAGCGCGACCGAATCGCCCACGTAGCGGGTGATGTCGCCGACGCGGATCATCACGTCCCAATCCTTGGCGAGGTGGCCGATCTTGAGGATGCCGGGCACATCGTCGGCGGTGAGGACGGCGAGGCAGGCAGGGTCGGCTTGTGCTTTCGAAGCGTCGATGGAGACGACCCGCGCCCGGGGGAATGGACTCCGCAGGGCCGAGGCGTGGACCATCCCGTCGAAGCGGAGGTCGTCCGCATACTGGCCGGTGCCGAGGGTTTTTTCCCGCGCGTCGACGCGGTGGAAGTCTTCGCCGAGGACGGCGGTGAAATCGCGGTGCGGGATGGGCTCGTTCTCGCGGAGCATGCGGGCGGCCCGGAGGACGGCGTCCTCGATTTTCACATAGCCGGTGCAGCGGCAGATATTGCCCCGAAGCGCCTTCTTGACGGCGGCGCGGTCGGGGTCGGGGGTGACGTCGAGGAGCGCCTTGGCGCTGATGACCATGCCGGGGATGCAGAAGCCGCACTGGACCGCGCCCGCTTCGGCGAAGGCGAAGGCGTAGACGTCTTTTTCGCGGGGCGACAGCCCTTCCACCGTCACGACCGACTTGCCGGCCAGCTTTTCCAATTTCGGCAAGCAGGCGCGGGTGGCCTTGCCGTCGACCAGCACGGTGCAGGTGCCGCACGCGCCGGCCGAGCAGCCGTCCTTTGCCGAGGTGATGCCGAGGACGTCGCGGAGGAAGTCGAGCAGGCGCAGGTTTTTCTCGCACTGGACGTCGTTGCCGTTGACTGTGAGCGTGTACATGCGGTCTCCTGTGGTTTTAACTGAGGGCCATCACCTTTTCGCCTGCCTGGTAGGTGGCGGACAGTTCGGCATAGCGCGCCGCGACGGTTGTGATGCGTTCCTTCGCCAGTTCGGCGTCGTCCAGGGTCGGGATGAGCGAGGCGAGGGAGCGCATGGTGTAATAGGAGTTGTCCGGGTTGGGTTCGGTCGCGCCGAAGAGGTCGCGGATCATCTTCTGGTCGTGGGGGATGTTGAAGTCTGCGCCGGTCTGCTCGTAGCCGAACAGGTACCACACTTCGGGAAAGCCGCCCCAGGCGATGGCGGAGGCGCACATGCAGCACGGCTGGTGGGTCGCGAGCATCATGCAGTCGCCCGGCTTCGGGTGGTGCTGGAGTTCGTAGAATTCCTTGATGGCATAGACTTCGCCGTGCCACAGCGGCGACGACGACTCGTGGTTGGTGGACGCGACGACCAGGCCGAGGTCGTCCCGTCGCAGCAGCGCCGCGCCAAAAACTTTCGACCCCACCTTCACGCCCCGCCGGGTCTGGGGCACGATATCGTCTTCAATCAGGTCGAGCATGTGGTGGAAAAACGCGTCGTCGTAGCGCATGTGGTCTCCGTTTTATGGGTTAGGGGAAAGGCGCGCGGTGGTTACGGAGAATGTGAGCCCGGGGGACGCCGCGCGGCACGGAAAAACGTCCGTATACTATACCATACCCCATGCTCGAGCAGACCCAAAGCGAAAATCATAAAAATTTTTTAGCTACGATAAAAAATTTGAAGATAACGCTTTTTCTGTCTTCCCCGTTCAGCCCCGTGGACCCTAGCCGAACCGCTCGTTTATCCCGCTGATGGAGGTTTCCGACCCAGGGGTGACGTGCACGGGTGGCGGGGTGCGAATTCTTTACCGGCATCATCCTCCCCCAGCGTCACCCCGGCGTGCGGGCATCCACCAGCGCGGGAGACGGGCGGTTCGGCCGGGGTC
>JAJQBO010000240.1 GCA_021203245.1 Planctomycetaceae bacterium | reverse complement strand
GGTATCAGCTAGGTATAACAAAGTCGCAGTCTCAACCGACGGCGTCAATTGGTCCGTATATGCCAATCTTCCCGCCAGTGATTGGAGTTTTGTGCGATTTGGTTGTGGTGTCTTTGCAGCCGTTCCCACAACGGGCAGTGATGCCGCTTATTCGGTGGACGGTGTAAATTGGACGAAAACAAGGCTTCCAGGCTCGCATCCACTCGCAACTATGACCTTCGGTGGAGACAGGTTTATCGCGGTTCCTGATACCCGGGACTCGGTAGTTTTCTATTCTTTGAATGGAATAAATTGGCTTAGTTACACGATTTTACCTGTGGAAAATAGAGCGATAGTATCAATTGCCTATGGTCAAGGGCGTTATGTGGCTGGCATGGGGAATGCATCCAGTAATAAGCATCTTTTGTATTCGGATGGCTTTTAACTCTTCATCTACTTTTATTGACAGGAGGATTTATGCTGCTCATTGTGATCATGCTCACTCTTATGGTTCCCATAAGTACGGCTCTTGGAGTCGACATCCCTGCAATTACCGTCGCCGACTTCACCGCTACTCCAGCGTCCCCCGAAGCGCATTGGTTCTGGTCGCTCCTTGCCAGTGATGCCGCGACGCGGCTATGGCTATGGGTCACCACGACCGGCGTCGCACTTTTGGCGGGGTGGTTGAAGTGGAAGGGGAGCCGCAAGGAACGCGCTCTCCTGTGCCTCGCCGGCGGTGTCCGCGAAACATACGAGGAGTATGTTCGCGCTGTCAAGAGGGGGAATGAGGACGGCAAGCTGACCGAGGACGAGCGCCGGGAGGCGGTCCGACAGGCCATCGAACGCGGCAAGCAGTACGCTATCTGCGAGGGATTTGACCTTCTCAAGGTGCTTGCCAAAGACAGCCTGCCGGTATGGGTCGATGCTATCGTCCGAAAAATCAAAGGGGAGGCGGCGCAGTCCAAAAACCCTTTGCCCATATCCCAGCCGCCCTTGCCCGATTTGGCGCCGTCTCTTTCCTCCGGTGCCTGACTGGCGAGGCGGGGCGGGATCGCCGGGGCCTGTGGATTGACGACCCGGACACCGGCACCCGCGCCCGCCTGGGCGACGTCGGCCTCGAAATGGCCGAGTCCCTCATCCAGCACAACCCACGCGCCGCCCGGCAGGCCCTTTCCAAGCCCCACGTCGGCGTATGGTTTTCGAAAACGTTCCGACCCCTTTGAAAGGAATACAGCATGGATCGGTTCAAAAACTATGGCCAGCAGTTCCCCGCCTCTGCCGCTGCGGATCAGATGCAGTCTCACTCCCACGACCTCGGGGAAGAGAAAACAATCAACGAACGTATCGACTCGATTGCTAACAGTATTGCCAGCGGCAACAACAATTGCGGCACTCTCGTCGGTCCGGATGGACAGATCAACAGAAACTTCTTGGCCGCTTCCATATATCCCACGTTGAAAGTCTACGAGGACGAGGCACGCCAGCTCCGCCAGGATAAATTGGAGCTGTCTCGAATCGCCGAGGACCGCCGCCAGGGTCTGGAGATGGTATATTCAAATGCCGCCGGCCAGTTGCCCCGTCTGGTTTATGAACGCGTCTGTAAGTTACTTGGTTTCAGCCCAGCCAACTAACCCCGCCTCCTTCTCCGGCATCCCGTGGGCGGTATCGCTACGCCTGCGGGATGTTTATATTTCCTGCATAAGGAACTCACCCTATGGAAAAATGCGCCTCTCACGATGACTGCTTCAACCGCTTATACACCAAAGTGGACGGCATGGACGACAAGCTGGATCGCTTGTTTGGTGAACTCCACAACCGCCTTCATGAGGGGGATGTCAGGTTTGTTCAACTCGAAATGCGTCTTGCACACTGCGAAACGACTCTGGCGAAGTCACAAACCAGCAAGACCGATGTGAAGCAAAAGGCGATCAGTGCCGTTTTCGACCTGCTCAAGCTGGCAGTTGTCGCCTTGTTTGGCGCGGCATTCTGGGCAGTTGCGAACGGGTATAACGGATAGGAAATGTAAAAGCCGACAGCCTGGACGCCCCAAGCGCCCTGTGGAGGGTGAGAGCTTTGAGTGGGTCTGTTCTCTCGACTGTCGGCACACATGGGATAATCATTATAATGCAAGCCGTTTTTCTTGCCATCCGTGAGGATGGCTTTTTTTGATACGACAAAACAATATCAAAACCCACTTGACATAGTGTCATTATGTGATACTATATAGACATGAACAGCAAACATCAAAAAACCCTCAAAGCGATTTTTGCGAAGCCGGAACCGAAGGCGATGGTCTACCGCGACGTGGAATCCCTCATGCGCGCCTTGGGGTTCGCGGTGAAGGAACGGGAAGGCTCTCGGATTGCTTTCATAAAGGACGGCGCGATTGCCCACCTGCATCGCCCGCACCCCGGGAAGGAAATCAAGGGGTATCAGATAAAGGGCATTCGGGAGGTTTTGATCAAGCTGGGCATGCAACCATGAGAGGCAGAGACATGAACAACAACAGCATCATGAAGTACAAGGACTACTCCGCCCTCATTCGGTACAGCGAAGAGGACGGTTGTTTGATCGGTCGGGTGTTGGGTATTTCCGACGTCGTGCTATTCGAAGGCGAAAGCGTCGAGCAGATCCGGGCGGAGTTCAAAAAGTCGCTGGACGACTACCTTGCGCTGTGCAAGGAGGAGGGCAAGGAACCGGAGCGGCCCTACTCCGGCAAGATCATCGTCCGTATGCCGCCAGAGCTTCACCGCCGCGTCGCCATCGCGGCAGAGGCGCAGGGAATCAGCATGAACGACGCCATAATCCGGGCGATGGAGTCCATGTATTCCGAGCCGGACGCCGACCCCGGCCAGCCAACGGGCGGCAAAAAGCCGCGCCGTGCAAAGGTAACGGCTTAATCCAAGAAACCACAAAAAAGGCGTTGAAATGTGCTACAAGACATTTTTCTAATACCATGCAATTACGTGACTTATGCTTATTTAATGCATCGTTTTGCAAAGCGTCATTTTAATGCCTTGTTATTATTGGTTTTAGATAATGATTTAGGATCTTGTAGGGCAACCTGTGGGGGTTCGAGTCCCCCTTTCCGCACCAAAGTTTTTACCGTGAAGCCCTTCGGCAAACTTGTCGAAGGGCCTTACGTTTTTTGAAACAGAATGGTATGATTTAAGAACAGCTTTTTCCACATGCGTGCGTTGATCAAGTGGCCAAAGAGAGTGCGCGACAAATGTCCCACAATCGACAGGACGATGATCAGGAATCCGCTCCCGCCTTGCTCCAGGCCATCCGCGAACTGGAGAAGAACCGGCAATCCGCCGACGCATTCTTCGCAGGAAAAGCCCTCTTGGAACACAGTCCGCGGTCAGACGGCCTGCTCGCCGGATGTATCCGAAACGCCCACGAAGCAGGCCTTCTGGATGAATGCGCCGCCTTTCTTATCGCCTGTGCGGAAAAACATCCCGATGACGCAGAATTACTGAACTACACCGCCGGCCTGCTTGGCGGCATGGGCCGTAGCCGCGAAAGCCGCGACTTCGCCATAAAGGCTGCCGCGCGCCGGCCGTTTTTTCCCGCTACAAAAAAGAACGCCAGAATGCATGTCCTCGCCATGCAGTGCATCGCCACAGGAGACTATCGGTATTCGCCCCTTTCTGCGCGATTCTACTTTCCGGGAATAACCGACCTCTACACCCTGCTCGACCCGATCATCGCAGTCCACCGCCTCCTCGTCGACGATCTGCCCGCCGCCTTGGACGCGGCGACCAACCTGCCCCACTGCGATATCGTGTTGAACACCATCAGCGATCCCGATTATGCAGAGGCGTTGCACAATGCCGCCGTCCTGTGTGACAGCCTGGGCCTTCCCGTGTTCAACCCGCCGCAGTAGGTGCGCACGTTGAATCGGGCGGCGTTGCCGGCGGTTATTCACGAGAGAAGCGCGCGCCTTACGGCCGCACGAACGGTATTTCTCCCGCCCGGCCGTTTGGGTGCGCGCGCCATCGCGGCGGCGATGGACGCCAACCACCTCGCATTTCCCGTCATTGTACGGGCTCCCGGATTTCAGGGCGGCCAGCACATGCAGCGTATCGACAACGACGTCGGCGAGTTGCGGGCTGGCCTGTTTACCGATAACGGCCTGTATATCAGCGAATGCATCGATGTGTCGTTCCGGGATGCGCGAGCCCCCGACCGCCTTTTTTATCCAAAATACCGCGCCTTTTTCGCCAACGGCGACCTTTTCCCCATCCATCTTCTTGTTGCCGATCAGTATGAGGTGCACAAAAAGACATCCGATCCGGTCCGGGCCAGGTATCCGTGGCTGCTGGACAGGGAAGCGGACTATGTTCAGGACCCGGCGCGGCACCTGCCTCCCGGCCTTTGGGGTGAATTGACGGCGGTGATGGCCTCCCTCGGTTTACAGTATTGCGGCGTGGACTTTGCCGTCTCGGCGCGACCGGAAGATTGCGGCAAGCTGGTTCTGTTTGAATGTAATGCCGCCATGGCCAATCGGATAGGCGTTCTCCCTGACGGCAGCCCGATTCAGCGCCAATGGCGCACCGTCACCCTTGCGGCGCATACTGCGTTGTGCGAGAGGAGCGGCGTTCCGGCATGGCCGTTTACCCTGAAACGGGGGCTGATCTTTTCGCTTGATATGTAGCGGGAACCCCGATCCTTACGCCTTGTCCGATAGGAAACGTTCCAATTCAGGACACAGAGTACTATACAGCTATTCAATCTGGCACAAAACCCGCGTCGGCAGCCCTTTGCCGTTCGGGAAACATGAGGAGGGACGCCATGCACCCAGGAACATCCATCCGCGCCGCGATTCTGATCGCGGTTCTCGTCGTCGTATCCGCCGCCGCCTGGGCGGGCGAACGCCGTCAGACCAAACCCTACGGCACCAGCGCCCACGATACCGCCGGTCTGCTCGACCAGATCAACCGCGACCACGGTGCGCCCAAGGCAAAGTATACGCCACGCGCTCGCAGCCGTTCCGGGGGCTACGAATACAACCCCCTACGACCCGCGCAAATTCCGCCGCGACTCGCCCGGCATGATCGATGCCATCAACCGCGACTTCCCGCCGGTCTACCCGCGCCGGCGTCCCTAAACCGGAAGAGCCGCAAAACGTCCACACCGGTACCCCCGCACGTCACCCCGGCAGTGAAGCGTGGATCATGCGGCCGCGTTCGCAAGAGCGCGGGTTTTTTCACGTTTCCTCCCCTGCCCGGTTCATTGACAAAGGTTCATTCATACGATATGCTGCAAATAGGAATTATTCCTATTTCCACCCTCCCATCCCGCAAGGAGATCCCGCATGGCCACCTATGTCTGCCTGGATTGCGCCTTCGAATTTGACGAGGAGAAGGAAGGCCGCGCCTTTGCCGACCTGCCGGCAGACTGGACCTGCCCTGTCTATGGTGCGCCGAAGTTATTGTATGAACGCGTTTCCGGCGATGGCACGACCGAGGCCGCGACTGACCGAGGCGGTCTGCCGGATAAGAGCCGCGACGAACTGGAAGAGTGGATGGCCGATATCCGGGAAATCGCGGCATCGGGACGATCGCTCGATGAAGCGATGCGCACGCGCAAGCCGGTTATTTCGTGGGACAGTATTTTGTTCAAGGGCGCACAACTGGCGCGGCGGCCTCTCCTGCAGGATGAACAGGTCGATACCACGACAGTCATCGGTCCCCGGGCGGCAAAACCGCTCGTCCTCGCCTCGCCCCTGTATGTCAGCCACATGTCGTTTGGCGCGTTGTCGAAGGAGGCGAAAACAGCCCTGGCGAAAGGGAGCGCCATGGCCGGGACAGCCATGTGCTCGGGCGAAGGCGGCATTCTTGAAGACAGCATCGCCAATGCTTATCGGTATATTTTCGAATACGTCCCCAACCGCTACAGCGTCACACCCGAGAATCTCGCCCGGGTTCACGCCATCGAAGTCAAAATCGGCCAGTCGGCCAAGCCGGGCATGGGCGGCCACCTGCCGGGAGAAAAGGTGACGGAAGACATTGCGGCAGCGCGTGGTTTTCCTGTCGGCGAGGACATCCTCAGCCCGTCCCGGTTCCCGGACATACACTCCCCCGCCGACCTCCGCGCCCGTCTGGACGAACTCCGCGCCATGTCGGGCGGCGTTCCCATAGGCGTCAAGATCGCGGCTGGGCGAATCGAGGAGGATATCGACTATATCCTCGAGGCAGGCAATGCGGATTTCATCACTGTGGACGGCCGCCCCGGCGGCACCGGCTCGGCGCCGAAATACATCAAGCTGGCCACGTCCATACCGACCATCTTTGCCCTGCACCGCGCCCGGGCGCATTTGGACAATCGCGGAGCCGAGGGGGTCTCCCTGGTCGTCACCGGCGGGCTGCGGATTTTCCCCGACTTCGCCAAGGCCCTGGCACTGGGCGCCGACGCGGTCGCCATCGCCACTTCGGCCCTTATCGCCATCGGATGCCGCCAGTTCCGGATGTGCAACACAGGGCGGTGCCCCTATGGCATCACCTCGCAGGATCCCGAGCTTCGGGCCCGCATCGATATCGAGGAATCAGCCCGGCGGCTCGCGAACTTTATCCGGGTCAGCACCGAAGAGATCGCCCAATTCGCCCGCATCACCGGTCGATACTGCGTGCACTATCTCTCGGTCGACGATCTTGTGACCGTGGACTCGGAGATCAGCGGCCACACTGCTATTGAACATGTGTGATCACGAATCCAGGGCGGTGAGAAGATCGGCCGGCACCCCATAACACTCGTAGACCTGGTTGTCCAGTCTTTCCCGCGCCGCCTCGACGTCCGCACCCGCTGCGGCAGAGGCTGCGCAGTGCTCGTACGCGTCCACAATATTCTGTATGGCCGACGCGGAAGGGGTGGTCGGATAGGGAAGCGAGCCGACTTCGTGGAGGTTGATGTTGTTGTTGCCGCTGAGGTGGCAAAACAGCCAGTCGAGCAGACGTGAATTCAGCAGCCCGGCGAGAAATTCGAGCGGGGTCCCGTCTTTAGGCTGGATAACGTTCAGGCTGTTGCCGAGGTAGATTCCGGGCGGCGCGATTGCCGCCTGGAGGCGCGGCCGCGATTGCATATTGCGGATGCCCAATTGCACGATGCGCCGCGTTCCGGCCCGAGCGGCGCAATCTTCTCCCCCCCTCCCCTTGGCGGCGAGGAAGCGGGGCAGATCGAGGAACCGCTCCTTGCCGGGCACGGGCGAAACATCCAGGAAAAAGGCCCGCAGATGCGTTCCCCGCGCCAGGACGCAGCCGGTATCGGCGTCCCGCATACAGTCGCGGAAAAACGTTTGATCCACCTCGCCGACCCGCAGGTCCGCATGGTTCGCAATAGTATCCGGGTGGTTGCGGCCCAGCCATTGCCACAGGCGGATTCCCGCATCGTTCATGACGGGGAGAAGGAGGTCGTCCCCTAAATCTTCCACCTGGTCAAACGGCAGGGACGCGCGCCCGGCCGCCGACTCGATATGGATCTCGTCCGCCCGGCCCCGGTCGCGTTCCGCCAGGAAGATGCAGGCGGATTGGGTCACGCCCGCAAACAGGCCGTCACGCTCGGAAAAGAGCCGCCATTCCGCCGCGCCTTCGCGCCGGAGCAGCCGTTCCCTCAGTGGACGCGCCGCCTTGTCCCGCGCCAGCGAAAGCGGCGCCACCATCGACACCAGCCCGCCCGGCCGGAGCAGGTCAAGCGAGCGTTCGATAAAACAGCGATACAGATTCACCTGCCCCTGCAGCGCGTCGCGGAAATTGCCGCTGGCGCGAAGGGCGTTCGCCAGGTCGCGGCGCTCGGGAAAGCGGGAAAAATTGGTCAGCACCTCGTACGGGGGATTCCCGATAACGATATCGAAGCCTCCCGCCGACGCGACACTTGGAAACGCGGTAGGCCAATCGAGGCCGGTGGTGGCTGGATGCAGGCTTGTGGACAGGAAGTCCCGACCAAGAAGCGAGTCCCCCAAGGCGAAAGTCCCTTTTCCCGGCACGAATTCCCCCGTCCTGTCCGAGAGCGTCAGCCACACGAGGACACGACTCATAAAGACCGCCCTCGCGTCGCAGTCGCAGCCGAAAAGGGATGTTGCCGCCCAGCGGCGGACGGCGTCCTGCGTCACGCCTGGGGTATCCAGCAGCCTGTCAAGCACCCGAAGCGGAAAAAAGCCGCAGCCGACGGCGGGATCGCACAGGGTGGCATTCAGGGTGGCGACCGAGTCCCACACCAGGTCGATGATAGCGTCGATGACCGGGATTGGCGTGTAGAAGCTTCCCTCCAGCCGCCGTACTTCGCGGGACGTCCCGGCCTCACGCCAGAAGGACTCGCCGATGGCGCGTGGCGGGAGCGCCTCGGCGTTGGCCGGAGTGACGAAGAGATCGGCAAAGAGGTTTTGCCCGGGGATGAGATCGTCCGCCATCTGCTGTAGCGTCGCGAGGATGGCGGCGTCCTGAGCCCCGGCGATGCCGCGCGCCTTCGCGGCGGCGACGAGATGGGCGATTATCCTGGGCGGAACGAGCGGCTGCGCGGCGGGAGGCGTGTTCACAGGCTGATGCCGCCGGCGAAATGTTCGATAGTCACCGATTCGTCCGGCGTGATATCGATGGCGACGAGGTCGCACCGGATAGGCTTGTCGTCCAGGTTGTGGCGGGCCACATACTCCTTGACGGCGCGGGCGAAATGCCGAACCTTCGCCGGGGTAAGGGCTTCTGCAGCTGTGCCGAAGCGGCTTTGGGCCCGGGTCTTGACCTCGACAAAGACCCATTCATGCCCGTCCCTGGCGATAATGTCGAGTTCGCCGCCCCGGCAACGGACGCGTCGGTCCACGATTTGCAAGCCCTTTTCCGAGAGGTAGCGGGCAGCCATCTCTTCTCCCCCTTCTCCGAGCGCCAAATGCTTACGCACGACACCGCCCTTCCGAAAACGAGACAAGCACCACCGCCTGCGCCGATACCGCCCCGCCTTCACCGACTGGTCCGAGCCCCTCGGCCGTCTTGGCCTTGACGTTGACCCGGAGCGGGGCAAGCTGGAGGAGGTCGGCAAGGTTCCGCCGTATGCGCTTTTTCAGTTCCCCCAGTCTAATCGCTTCACAGTCGATGACGCAATCCACATTGACTACGGTCGCCCCCTTTTCCCGGACGAGGGTCAGGACCTGGTGCAGCATGGGCCCGGACGGCGCATCCTGTACAACCGCCGACGCGGGGAAGTGTTCGCCAATATCACCCAGCCCGCACGAGCCCAACAGGGCGTCAGTGAGCGCGTGAAGCAGGACGTCTCCGTCTGAAACGGCAACCATGCCATATTCGCACGGAATGAACACCCCACCTAGGGTAATGCCTGTGCCGGGAGCAAGGCGGTGGGTATCTGTCCCGAATCCAACCTGGATGTACCCATAGGGGGTGGAATCCTGCACGCCGGGGCTCCTTTGCCAGAGAATTTGGTAATATGGTTAGGGAAGTGTAACTATACGCCTTTTTCGCGGGAAGTCCAGAACTAGACGGAAAAGTCCAAGAATGCGGAATATTACGGAAGTCTGTCATCGATTTTATGGCGGAAATGATCGTGAATCTATCCGAAATCATCGATCAGGAGCATGAAAGTAGTAAAATTCGCAGATTTTTTCCGCCGGCCCGTTCCATCGGTAAGTTGGCCCCATAATTATACATATATTGCATATTCGGGTCTAGTAAGGCTACTTTATGTACAAATTATACGGAAAACGAAGGGGTCGGGCGGGGTAAACGGCTAACAACCGGACAGATACGTTTGTTGAGTAAAAGCGCGTAGTGTGAACGAGATGCACGCCCTTATAAG
>JAJQBO010000259.1 GCA_021203245.1 Planctomycetaceae bacterium | reverse complement strand
CCGGGGGAGGGGCTGACCCGCCAGGGCCTGGGGGAGGCCCTCGGGGCTGGGTCTGGAGCAGAATATTTTGACCGCTTGGTTTTCCTAAAAAGCCACCCCCGGTTATGGGAAGGAGGAGGAGTTCCAGCCGGGGGTTGGGAGAAGGAGTCTGTTTTTTACTCTTACTACAAAATCATCCTGTCCTCCCCTGTCTGGGCCCCCCTCGGCGAAAAATCATATTTTTTCGAAAATCTTGATCTTTCCATAATGAGTTGAGTTGCAACGTTTTAAAATTCACTCGAGGTTTTTTTCGACCGCTGGACGCGCGGTGGAATCTCCACCCGGCGACAGGAAAAATCATGGCCATACTTCTCCATGTCTGTTGCGCTCCCTGCTTTGCCACCGCGCAGGCGACCCTGCGTGGCGGCACGGTCCGCGGCCTGCCGGCGGTGGCGGGCATATTTTTTTATAACCCTAACATCCATCCGCTGCTGGAGTTCCGCCGCAGGGTCAAGGCCCTACGCCTTTATCTTGAAAGAGATCCGCTTCGGGCGGAAATTGATGACGCATACGGTCTCCCTGTCTTCCTGGCCCAAACCGCCTGGAAAGAAGGTCCGCGCGAGCGCTGCCGAAGCTGCTACCGGTTGCGGCTCGCAAAAACGGCGGCGCGTGCCAGGGCGAATGGTCTCGAGGGATTTTCCACCACCCTCCTCGCCAGCCGCGAGCAGGACCGGGACGCGGTGGCCGAAGCCGGGAGGGACGCTGCGGCCGAAGCCGGGGTTCGGTTTTTCGAGGCTGATTTACGGCAAGTGCTCCCCGACGACAAAATGCTGCGCGGCATTTACAAGCAACAATACTGCGGCTGCATCTTCTCCGAGGAGGAGCGCTTCCGCCCGACCGCCAAGCACCTGTATTTCCCCGGGGGAAAAAGCGCCGACGAGGCGCAATGAGGATAAAACATGCTGCGTTGGCTGATAAAATTGGTCTTTCTTGTCCTGCTCGCGTTCGGGTTTTACCATATCGCCTTTCATGAAGTTCCGGATCTCGCCATCCCGGCCCCCGGCAGCGATCTCCTCGCCGCCAATATGCCTGGCCGCGGCCCGGCCCAGCCCGAGGTGCGGGTCCTGGTCGCCGACGCGCTCGACCACGCCGTCCTCACCATCAACGGCAGGGTGCGGATGGAAGCGGTTACCATGGGCGTGCAGCGCCAGACCGGCGATTTTACCCAGTCCGTCGCCGTCGACGTCACCCCCACCGGCCAGGGCATTAAACTCGGCGCCGAACTCTATGTCCGCGTCAGGATGAAGAACCTGGACTCCCAGCCGCTTCGCCTGACCTGGCGGGGCGAAAACAACCAGACAACCACCGTCTCGATTCCCCACGAGATCGAGATATACGGCACCCATGTCGTCGTCAACAACAGAAAGATCCCCAAGGTCCGCGTTCTCGCCCGGCTCCCCATCGAGGAATACCTCTATGGCGTCGTCGCCGGCGAAGTGCCGACGAGCTGGCCGCTCGAGGCCTTGCGCGCCCAGGCCATTGCCAGCCGCACCTTTGCCTACTTCGAAGTCAAGAGCCGCCGCAACGAAGAGTACGACGTCCACGCCAGCACCCGGTCGCAGGTGTGGCGGCCGTCGTTGGCGGTCGAACCGCAGGTGCGCCGGGCGGTCGATTCCACCGCCGGCATCGTGGTGACGGAGAAGAACGCCCTTATCAAGACCTTTTTCCATTCCGAGTGCGGCGGCTTTACCGCCGACGCCCGCTGGGTCTTTACGAAAACGCCCATCCTCGCCCTGTCGGGAGTGCGCTGCCCGCGCTGTTCCGACCGGTCGAACCGGCCGTCCTCATGGCAGGTGGCGTATACCCGGCAGGAGATCGTCACCCGTCTGCGCCGCGCCGGACTGCTCCGGCAGCAGGGCGAGATTCGGATGATTCAGAGCCTTGACCACGGCGGCAACCCCATGGGCAACAATCTTGGGCGGGTGGTGACGGTGGAGATAACGCTGGCGGGGGGGAGGGGCACGACCCTGCGCATTCCGGCGAACGATTTCCGCCTTGCCATGGGCGCGGATCGGAAAAACATCGCCTCGACCTATATGATCGTCTCCGGCGGCGACGAATCGACCATCACCTTTTCCGGCCTCGGCTGGGGCCACGGCGTCGGCCTGTGCCAATACGGCGCCGTCCACGCGGCCGACAAGCTCCGGTACAATTTCATCGACATTCTGTCGCTGTACTACCCCGGCTGCAAGCTGGTGCGGTTGTGGGGCAGGTAGGGGAACAGCGCAGCAATCAAGCCCCGCTCGCTCCTCAAACCCCGTCACCCCCGCGAACGCGGGGGCCCAGCGGGCCTGTCGATAAAGGAACGGTGGTACATACCCACAATGCCTTCAAAAATCGTTTAGAAGAAAACTCCCCGTTCCCTATATGATCCGTCCACTGGATCCCCGCGTACGCGGGGATGACGCCGTTTTTTCGCCCGAGCGGGGAATGGCGTCGGCGATTGCCAACAGCGGATCGCCCTTTTATTCGTCCCCTTCCTCCTCAACCTCCTCCCGCTCCGGCGCAAACCGCTCCAGATGCCGTGCAATCCGTAAATACGCCCAATACACCGACAACCCGACTCCAACCACCACGCCGACGACACGCGGAATCCCCCGCGTCTGCCAGCCCCATTCCTGAAGCCGTCCGTCAGCCCATAGCCCGAGAAGGAAAAACCCGACTATGCCCACCGCCACCGTCACGCCAAGTCCGGAGAACAGCTTCAACAATTCCCCCATCTCTTCGCGCGCAAACCGGCGGTTGGCCCGTTCCTTCCTGTTCAACGCTTCGGGATCGCGTTCCTGCTCAGCCATATATGCTCCACACGCCCTCAACCGGCCCCGGAAACCGGGGAACTTTCGATAAATCCTAAAAGGAATTTCTCCGTCGCGGCAAGTGTTTTCTGCCGGGCATTCCCGGACGATCCTATTCCTGAACGGAGGGCGAACCATGGCCGCCTGCGAATCCAATACCACGTCATCGCGCCGACATTCCGGTGTCCGAATCGCCGTCGTCCAGGGGGCCGCCCCGGACGATTGGCGGCGCATCCACGAGCGCATCACCACCAGTTCGAAACAAACGCTGATGCTGAGCCTCGCCGTCACCGCCGCCGGCTGCACCTTTGCCGGCATGTTCGGAGCCGCCCTCGGTCTCACCGTCGCCATTATCCACGCCATGCCGGATATTTCACCCCATTACCTCGCCGCGGCCGTGATGCTCCCGAGTCTCCTTTGCGGCGCAGCCGCCGGCCAGGCCGGAGGCAACCTGTTCCTGCGCGTCCGCTTCGGCCTGGACGACGCCACCCGGCGCGGCTTCGCCACCCGGCTTTCGCTCGGACGCTGCCCGCACGATTGGCCCGCCGCCCTCAAACGCTGGCTCTTCACCGGCGACTGGCTGGGTTCCCCCGACTACGATATGCGCCTCCCCTACGCCCGCATCTACATCGCCGGCGACGCGCCCGCCTCCTGCCGCGACGAAGACGCGCTCTGGCGAGAAATCCACGGCGAAATCTCCGGCGACAGCCTCTGGGAAGCAGGTACCAATATCCGGGAAATCTCCTACCCGAGCGTCCTCCCTGCCTGGGCGCGCCTGATTGAAAAAGGCGACGGCTTCGCCGATCTGCAAAAACGCATCGGCCCCGAAGAAGCCTCCGCCTGGGTCGTCCACCTCTGGCGACGCGCCTGCCGCCAATGGCCTGTCCTCGGCGACGGCGACTTCCCCGCCACCGCCAGGCGCGAATGCTTCGAAATGCATTTCCTCTCCCTTTCGGGCGGCCGCGACGCCCTGGTCGTCGTGCTCCGGCCCACCGCCTTTGTCGCCCAGACCGGCGCGGCGGCGAGCGAGGAGAGCATTGCGGCTTGAGGGCACGACCATAATCCGCTACAATATAATCATGACCGGCTCCGGGTTTGGGGCCGGTTGTTTTTACGTGGTGGGAAGTGGTGTATGTGACGAGGTCCCTGGAATGAGACGTTTCGGCGGCGCTTCGCTGGCCGGGTGATGATGTCGGCGCTTTGCGCCTCCGTTTCATTGACAGGGGGGCTGGTTGCGCCCCCTTGGACCCCTGCAACCAGCGTTCCGCTGGACCAGTCCGTCGCTTCGCTCCTATTGCTACCGCTTTTTTACCGCTACGTGTTACCGCTTCGTTTTCTTGTGAGGATTATGTTATGAGCTTTATTTGCGGCATCGTCGGCCTGCCCTCTGTCGGCAAAACCACCATCTTCAACGCCATCACCGCCGCCGGCGCAGGCTCCTTCGGCAAAGACGAAGCCAACCGGGCCACCGTCCAGGTCCCCGACAGCCGCATCGACCCGCTCGTTAAAATGTACAACGCTCCCAAAGTCGTCGCCGCGCAGATGGAAGTCGTCGACATCCCCGGCCTCAAGGCCGGCTCCACCGCCGCCGGCGGACGCGGCTCAAAACTGCTGTCGCACATCAAGGACGTCGACGCCGTCATCCACGTCGTCCGCTGCTTCGACGACCCGAACCTGCCGCACGAATACGACACCATCAACCCCGCCCGCGACGTCGAGACGATCGACCTCGAAATGGTCGTCGCCGACGCCCAGACGGTGCAGAATAAGATGGACCGCATCGCCAAAAAAGCCAAGTCCGGCGACGCCGACGCCAAACGCGACATGACCTCCCTCGAACTCGTCAAGGAAGGCCTCGACTCCGGCACGCCGGCGAGAAAAATGAACCTGTCCGAACGCGATATCGCCGCCGTTTTCGACTGCAACCTGGTCTCGCTGAAGCCGGTCATGTATGTCGCCAACCTGAAGGCCCAGAGCGACGCCGACAACGACTACGTCAAATCGCTCCGCGCCGTCGCCGAAGCGGAAGGCGCGGAACTGGTGACGGTCAGCGGCCGCGACGAAGCCGACATCGCCCAGCTCGAGCCCGATGATCAAAAGGTTTTTCTCGAAGAACTCGGCCTGCAGGAATCGTCGATGGAGCGCCTTATCCGCGCCGCCTACAAGACGCTCGGTCTCGTCAACTTCATCACCGCCGGGCCGAAGGAGGTGTATATCTGGACCTGCAACGCCGGCGACAAGGCGCCGCGCGCCGCCGGTAAAATCCACTCCGACATGGAGCAGGGCTTCATCCGGATGGAAGTCATGACCTATGACGACCTGATGGCCTGCGGGTCCGAAGCGGCTGTCACCAAGGCCGGCAAACTGCGCGTCGAAGGCAAGGATTATGTCGTCCAGGACGGCGACATCGTTGTCATCCGCTTTAACAAGTAGGCGGGTCCTAACGGTCCCAAGGACACATCGCTTTTCAGCATGAGGAATATTGCCATGAACGTTCGTCCAGCCACCCCAGCCGATTCCCGCGCCATCGCCGGATTCATCGCCATGGCGGAAAGCGAAATGGTCCACCATTTCACCGGAACCACCGACCCGGACGCGTCCAAGACGGCGCTGGAAAAATTTATCCTCTCGCCCACGCCCAACCGGTATTCCATCGCGAACAACATCGTCGCCGAGATCGGCGGCGAGGTCGCCGGCTCGATTATCTCGTTTCCCGCCGACGATCAGCCCGCCCTCGACACGATCCTCCTCGCCTACCTGAACGCGCGCGGCTATGGCCTGAAAGAGCTGTTCTTCGAGGGCGAGAAAGGCACCTACTACCTCAGCACCATGGGGGTTGAACCGAAGTTCCGCGGCCAGGGGGTCGGCACCGCGCTGATGGCGGCTGCCGAACAAAAGGGCCGCGACCTCGGCTACGCGTTGGTGAGTCTGCTGGTCTCGAAGGGGAAGCCCCGCGCGCGGACGCTGTACGAGCGGGTCGGGTTCGAGGTGGTGGAAGAAACGCAAATCGCCGATGTCGAATACTACCGTATGCACAAACCGCTGTAGGTGAGGAAAATCGCCCGGCGGTGGTCCGCCATAAAAAAACGGCCGGGGCGATTCGCCCCGGCCGTGTGCATTCCCTGGATCAGACGTGCAAGCTAGGTCCCCACGGTCTTGCTGATCGCCCTGTCCTTGTTCGACAGGATGTTGGTCACGCGCACGCAGAAGTAGTCGTTCAACACCAGCACCTCGCCCTCGGCGACAAGGCGGTTGTTGATGTAAATGTCCACTGGCGCGCCGGCGTCCTTGTCGAGCTGGATGATGGAGCCTTCGCGCAGGCGGAGAATGTCCTCCACCGACAGCATGGTCCGGCCGAGTTCGATTTTCACCTCCAGTTCCACGTCGTAGAGCATGTTGATGCTCGCCGGGTCCGCCGGCGGCTGGTCGGCCGCCAGCGCCGCCAACGCCACCGGTTGCGCCGGCCCGAGCCGCGCCTCGGCGTCGGCCCCAAGGCCGCCCCCCGACAACAGGGCGTCGATATCGTCCTGGCTCATTTCATCGGCCATAATACGCCTTTCGCATTACATCAGGGTTCACGACGGCAGCAGCACATTGGTCACCCGCCGCCGCGATACGTCGGCGGGAATCTTTTGCGATTCGAAATCGTAGCGCTCCAGCTCGTTGTTGACAAACCGCATCACCTCCGACTTCACCAGTTCCGGCCCGCGCTCGCCCATCAGGTTGGTGAACGACTGGCCGGTCAGGAAGGTGTTGAGGTGGTCGCGGATCTTGGACTCGAGTTGCACCACCACGGTGCGGAAGACCTCGATTTGCGCCGAGGTCGGCCGTGCCGCGCCCGCCCGCTTTTCTTCCGGCAGATAGTGCATTTCCATAACCATGTTGAAGTTGAGCGGCCGCAAGTCGCCGCCCGGTCCCGGCACGGTCGCGGAAAAGTTCAGGAGTTCCACCCGGCTCTGCAGGATGGCCGGGTCTTCCAGGAACACGCGCGTCTGTTCCGGATCCGGCGCGGAGCCAGGCTCGCGGATATACATCATCACAATCCAGAACGCCGACTGCAGCAGCGTGATGCCGATGACGATTATCCAGCCCTTGATGCCGCCAAGCAACCCGCCGCCGGATTTTGCCGGCGCTTCTTCCCCTTCGATTTCCGGGTTTTCGTCAGCCATGCCTGTCCCTTCGTGAGGCGACCGTTAAGTGAAAATCAGTACATTTGCCGCACAAACATTGGCAGCAACACATCCGTCACCCGCCGTTTGCCGACGCCCTCCCGCAAACCCTTGCCGAAATCCAGGCCCTCGAGGGTATCGTTGACGTAATCCTTAATGTCGTCCTTTATCGTCTTGTAGACGTCCACCGTGCCGAAGTTCTCGGTCGGGATCTGCTGCAGGAGCATATTGACCCGGCTACGGATGCGCGGCTCCATCATCTGGATGGTCTCGATGAAGAGCGCAAACTCTTCCGCGTTTGGCCGGGGCGCGCCCTCTATCTGTTCCTCCGGCAACTGCCCGAGGATGAGGGAAATGTCCAGGCCAATCGTCATGCGCTTGCCGCCGCGCATGGGGATAAGCTGGTGGATTTGCCCCACCTTCACTTCGTAGCCAAGCATTTCCACCGCCAGGTCCTGCATGGCGGCGATGGAGACTTCGCCCACCGGCCTCGCCTCGGAACGGAGCCCCAGCATGATCACGCCGAACACGCCCTGCGCCAGCGCCAGACCGATGACCAGCACCCAGCCGCGCCGCGCGGTCAGCCATTCCTTCATCGAATCCCAGGAGATGCCGAGGGAGTTGACGTCTTCGCCGGCGGACGCGTCCGCGTCCGTTTGTTCCCCCTCTCCTTCCTCCTGCTGACTCGCCTCGAGTTCGTCGAAGTCGATGTCATCATCGTCGGCGGACATAGGGTTACTCCCCGCCTCCCGACACCAGGGCCTCGGTCATCACCACCTCGACTCGCCGGTTCAGGGCCGGGTTGGCCGGGTCGCGCGGCTCGTTGTCAGCCGCCGAGATGAGCCGGAAGCGGTTTTCCTCGATGCCGCAGTCGTCGACCAGGTAGCGCATGACCGAATACGCCCGCGCATAGCCGAGCGCCCACAGGTCCTGCGTTTCGTTGGTCGCCCCGGCGGTATTGCCTTTTATCTCGATGCGGTTGCGGAACCCCTTCAAGTCCGGCGCCACGTCCGTCTGCAACAAGCGTTTGCCCCTGGCCGACAATTCAGCCGACCCGGGCCGGAAGAGGTCTTCCCCGCCGATGATGATTTTCTGCCGGTCGTTTTCCACCAGCGTCCTGACTTCCGAGCGTTTGCCGGGGGACCGCGCCGCAGCACGTTCGCCTCCTCCTGGCTGGTTCGTTGCGGCGTCATGGTTGGCCGGAGCGGACTCTGGTTGTGCGGCAGCACGCCCACCTGGCGCATGAATGCCTGCATCGTCGCCTGGATGCGCGGTTTTTTCGGTTCCGACATGGTGAAGAGGAGCACGAAAAAGGTCAACATGAGGGTCATCATGTCGGAGAACGACGTCAGGGCGGAAAATTCGGCGACTGACGGACCGCCGCCGCCCGATTCCTTTTTCTTGCGTGCCATCGGTTACCCTTCCACATCCTTGCCGAAACCGCGTTCCTTGGGCGGCAGGAAGATCTTCAACTTCTGCTCGACGATGCGCGGGTTGTCGCCGGCCTGGATGGACATGACGCCCTTGAGCATAATGGTCTTTATGGCCATTTCCTCGCCGTTACGCACCGCCAGCTTGTCGCAGAACGGGCCGACCAGGAGGGAGGCGATCAGGGAGCCGTAAAAGGTGGTGATAAGCGCAACAGCCATGCCCTGGGTCAGGGCATTGGGGTCTTCGACGCCGCCTTTCAGCATCTGGATAAGCCCGATGACGGTACCGAGCGCGCCCCAGGTGGGCCGCCGCCGCGGAACAGGTCCCAGGCGGATTTGGCGTCGTTATGGCGCGCCTCGATGTTGTCCATCTCCGTTTCCATGATATCCTGGATAAGTTCCGGGTCGGTGCCGTCGACCGCCAGTTGCAGACCCTGGCGGAGGAACGGGTCGGGAATCTGGTCGAGGACGTTTTCGAGGGCGAGGATGCCGTCGCGGCGGGCGACTTCCGAGTATTCCACCAGCTTTTTGATCAGCTCCACCGGGTCGTCGGGACTGCTTTTAAAGGTAAGCGGCAGGCTTTTCGGCATGGTCTTGAGGGTGTCCATGGCGAGCGCGAGCAGAAGGTTGGCGCCGCAGCCGCCGAAGACGATGCCGATGGACGGCACGTCGATGAACGGCCCGATCTGCCATTGCATACCGATGCCGACCACGCAGAAGGTACCGATGGCGATACCGGCTATCGTGCCAAAATCCATGGATTCTCCAGATCAGCGCTTTCGCATAAAACCTGGCCCGAAAACGCGCTATCAGCCCGCATCCGGGCGGTTACACCGGTTCCGGCAGGAACCGCGTCTGCCGGCAGTATTCCAAAGCCTTGCCGACCACTTCGTCGGCGGTCTCCTTGACCAGGACCTTTTCGCCGTCCCGGAGGGTGATGATGGTGTCTGGAACCTCTTCGACAAACTTGATCAACTCCGCGTTGAGGACGAAGGGGTTGCCGCTACGGCGCGTAAGTTTAATCATAACGCCCCGATACGATAACGTGCCGCACCATGCGGATAGGTTACGTACTGTTTATCGGCCATGGGCGGGCAAAACTTTCGCGAAATACGCCCCCGGGCGCAGGCGGGGTAAATTTGGCTTGCATTAGGGGGGCGAAATCGGCGTAATTATGGTACAGCCTTATGGAATGCCATGCCGTCCGGCACGGACGCGTGGCGGCGGGTATTGTGGCGTTTCCAAAGAGATATATCGGTAGGCTGTCAAGCGAGTGGCCCAATACCCGCATCCGGGGGGATAAAAAAATAATGAACACCCGTCCCGCATTGCTCCTCGGCGGCATCGTCCTGGCGGCGCTTCTCGCCCTGGGGCTCTACGGCTGCGCCGACATGCCCATCACCACGCCGCCCCCGGGCGAGGATTTGCCCATCGGCGACGCCCAGCTCGCCCTCGGTCCGTACCTGACTTCGGCCGACGGCTTGCAGCCGTTTATGCGCTTCGTCTCCAACCGCCGCACCGTCGCCGGCCTCCAGGCCATGACGGAGAACCGAAAATACATCAGCCGCCAGGCGTCGTTCAGCCTGTTCCACTCCCTCGCCATCCCGGCGCTCTCCGAGGAGGTCAAGCCCTACCAGCTCTGGTTGGGCGATCAGGACGGCGGCGCGTACGGCATACGCGGCCTGCCCAGGCGCGGCATGGCGGTGGGGATAGGCTTTGTCGGCGGCGACGCGGCCAACAACCGCCTTTTCCGCGTTGGCAATGTCCTGCGCATGCTCGACCTGAATGCCGTCGTGTTCACGAGTCCCCCCTTCCAGGGCGGCGTCCCCTACCAGCCGGTGGATTGGGATACCATGTTCTTCGCGCCCCTGGGCGACAAGGTGGCGTTCGGGCCGATGTGGTTTGTCCCCGGTTCCGGCCTTCCGAAAGAACTCTTTCCCGAAAACGCGGCCGAAGGCGGGTATTGGAAACGGGATGTCGGCGCGCTCCGCATAATCGGCATGGACGCGCGGGCATTTTCGTTCGAATCCTCCCGCCAGGCGATCATCGACCGGCTGGTGCAGGATCTCGATCCCCGCCATGCCGACCGCGCCTGGACGGTGGTGGTGCTGTCGCGGTCCGCCTTTGACGCCCGGGTCGGCGACGGCCGCATCCTTGGCGCGCTTGGCGATATTCTCGAGCGGGGCGGCGTCGACCTGGTCATCGGCCAGGGTGATTATTACATGCGCACCCGGCCCTTCTCGTCCGGCGGTGCGGGCCAGACCCGGTATATCAGTCTCGCCGACACGCCCATCGTCACGCCGTCCGCCCTGGTCGCGCGGGAATATGTCGCCGCCATTTCCGGCACGCCCCACGTCGCCCGGCTCTGGGCCGACGAAGGCACGCTCGAATGGCAGGTCGTCGATTTGGCCGGCAGGCCGATCGATCTGCTGACCCTGGAAGCGCCCCGCGCCCACCTTGAAGCGCCGATGTCCCTGGAAATGGCGATGCAGGACGCGTCGTCCAGCCTCAGCCTGCAGCGGGAAATCCTCCGCATGACCCGCCAGGCGGCCAAGGCCGTCCCGAACCCGAACGAGCCGCAACTCCTGACGCTCACCTTCGCCAACCCGACCACCCGGCCCTTCTCCGGCACCATGCGCTGGTCGGTGCCGCCCGGGTCGGGCTGGCAGATTGAACCGCTCGACATGCCGTTTACGCTCCAGCCGGGGCAGGGCGCGGCGGCGCGCTTCGCCATCGTCGCCGGGGCGAATCTGACGCCGGCGCAGTTGACGGTAAGCGTGCCTGATATCGGCTCCTCGACCGAGCCCCTGCTGATCACCCGCCAGCGCGTGTACGAGGTGATGAAGGCTCCGGAGGAGATCCGCATCGACGCCCGCTTCCGCGACAAAAATTACTGGCGCTCCCTTCCCGTCCTGGCCGAGTTCCAACTCCCCGACGGCAACCCGCCCGACAGCCCGACCGAAGCCAGGGTCACGGCGGACCGCAACGGCCTGATTATCGCCGTGTCGATGGCGGCGAAAAACGCGAGCCAGGTCAATCCGCCCGCGTCCGACCCCGAACTGCACCGCGACGGGCCGGTGCTGGACGACGAATCCATCGAGATCTTCATCGATCCGAACCGCGACGGCCGCGACTTCTTCCAGTTCGCCCTCAACCCCAGGAACGTCGTCCTGGACACGTCCAGCCGCGCCGGAACCTCGTACAACCCGAACTGGCGGCGCGTGGTCCGCTTCGGCCGTATCGGCGATATCGAGACCTGGGACGCGGAGATGCGCATTCCGTGGGAAGCCCTCGGCCTGGCCGAGATGCCGAAGCAGGGCGACGAATGGGGCTTCCAGATGGTGCGCCGCGACTATGCCGGCAAGCGCGAGAACATGGGACGCCGCCGCGGCAGGAACTATGTCGAGCCGCCGCCGCAGGTCAGCCAGTGGGTCCTGACGGGCGGCGACAACACCCGTCCCGGCCTCTACGGCGTGCTCCGCTTCGGCGACCTGACGGACGCGCCCGAAGCCGCCGACACCGGCCGCCGCGCCGCCGCGCCGGGCGTCCTTATCCGTGGCGGCGGCCTGCTGCCCGGCCGGTTGCCGACCGGCACCGCCGGCGGGTTCCTGCCGCCGCCGTCGCCTATTCCGGAACCGCCGCCGCCGGATATGTAATGGTGGCATAAAAAGGCTCCTCCCACAGCACGGGGAGGAGCCTTTTTCTCACGTTTGGCCTTTTTCACAGAGCGTGTGTCAGCCATTTTCACCAATACATCCCAACCTCCCCCAACCGTCACCCCGGCGGGAAAAACGTCCGCTGCATCACGAACGGGAAGTTGTGCCGGGGCAAGGCGGGCTGGACGTGGACGGCTGGGAATCCTGAATCGCATTGCAGCACAGGGTCATTCGCACCTTGCCCCGGCACAACCACACGCGTGCCCGCTGGTCGACGATTCACCGCCGGGGTGACGTGTGTGGGAGGCGGAATGGGCCTCCTGACAGTAAGCCGAGATAATAACCATTCCATCAAAACGACAACCCCACCCCTCCCGTCAAATTACTATTCCGGTACCCGCTGCGAAACTCGTGGTTATAATCCATATACGCGTCGATGGCGTTCGTGAGGTTCGCCTTGACGCCGGCTCCGACCAGCGCCCGCGTCTTGCCCGGGTCGGTCCCGTGTAGCGCCGTCATCTCCGGGCTGCCGACAAAGCCGGTCCGCACCGTCGACCGCGACGGCCCGACGTCCAGCACCATCGCCGCGCGAGCCTCGGGCGTGACGATCATCCCGTTCGACAACTGGAACGAGCGGTTTATCCGCACGGTCAGGGGAATTTCCAGATAATCGTCGTCGGTTCCGTCGTACCATTGCGCCACCACGCCCGCGCCGGTGGCGTTTTCGCTCCAGCCGTCCTGGTGCATGTGGGTCCATTGAACGCCCAGCATCGGCGTCACCCGGTAACCGCCCTCGGTCTCGAAAACATACCCGACATTGACGCCCGCCCCGAACGAATGGGTGGAGAAACGGCCTGTCCGATAGCCGGGCAGGGTCTGAATCGACGCCTTGTTCCACGAATGGCCGTAGTTGATCGCCGCGTCGGCGAACAGGCCGTTCAGGGGGTCGTAGGAGGCGTACATCGCCAGGTTGACCGTCTCCACCTTGGTGCGGGCGATGTCGTTGTGGCTGTCCAGGTCGCCGGTCGAATACGCGCCGCTGACGCCCAGGGTGATGTCTCCCGACTGCTCCCAATCGTACCCCATTACCATGCCGTGGGAGGTATACCGGTAACCGACGTTGTCGCCCTTGTCCGATTGGCGCGACCAGGCCCCGAATCCGCCCAGCCACAGCCGGTCGACCGTGTCGGCGACCTCGCATCCGGGGCTAAACAGGCTCGCGAGCGCGTCGCCGGACCCTGCCTGGGCCTTGGCCAGGCCGCCGGCAGCCGAGCCTTCGTGCAGCGCTGTCAGGCGCGAGCCGACGCGGCCGGTGAAATTCCGCTGCACCGCGCGCATGTTTTCGCCGCTCGCGCCGCTGTAGACGTCGTCCGGGGTCGCCCGGGACGAGACGAAATATTCCTCTCCGCCCGGTGCGGCGCTGCCGCCGCCGTCGCCGGCAAAGACGATGCTCATCAGGGCCATGACAATAAACGAGAGGGCGAGAAAAAGATAGGCGCGCATACACAATCCTCGTGGCCGGGACCTGCGCTGCCGCAGGTCTGGGAAGCCTGACAGGTCGTACAGGCTCACTACACTTTCCGTGAGGAGAGGATGTGATTTCAAAAAATTTGCGCCTGGTTGCGGAAATCAGGCAAAGAATTTTTCGATATAACCTTGCACAAAGATGATGAGCATGATTATCGGCAGTACATAGGTGAGGTAGCCCCGGAGCGCCCGCGGGAACTTCAGCCCCTTGCCCGTGTCGGCTTCGGCGATGAAATTGTCCCAACCCCAGCCGTAGCGGGTCACGCAGAACATCAGGTAGACGAGCGAGCCGAGCGGCAGGATGGTCTGCGAGAGGAGGAAGTCCTCGAGGTCGAGTATGTTCGTCCCTGCGCCCAGCGGCTGGATGCCGGCAAGCAGGTTGAACCCGAGCGCGCACGGCAGGCTCAGGAGAAGCAGCAGGATCAGGTTGTAGAGGCAGGATTTTTGCCGCGACAGGTGCAGGATGTCGATGCCGTAGGAGACGATGTTCTCAAACACGGCGATAATGGTCGTCAAGGCGGCGAAGGACATGAACAGGAAAAAGAGGAAGCCCCACAGCCCGCCCATCGCCATGTTGTTGAAGATGTTCGGCAGGGTGACGAAAACCAGGCCCGGCCCGGCGTTCGGTTCGACATTATAGGCGAAGCAGGCCGGGAAGATAACCAACCCGGCCATGAGCGCGGCGGTGAGGTCGAGGAACATGACTGTCACCGATTCGCCGGTGAGGGAATAGTTCTTGGGAATATAACTGCCGAAAATCGCCATCGACCCGATGCCCAGCGACAGGGTGAAAAACGCCTGCCCGAGGGTGGCATAGATGCTGGTCCACAGACCGCTGTCGTAGAGCCTGTCGAAATCGGGAAGCAGGTAAAAGCGCAACCCCGCGTCCGCCCCGTCCAGGGTGGCGGAGCGGGTAGCGAGGGTGATGAGCAGGATGAACAACCCGCTCATCATGATTTTCGTCACCGTCTCCACGCCCCGGCGCAGCCCGAGGTAGCACACGCCCATGCCCACCACGGTCACGACCGCCATCCACGACACCTGGGTTCCGGCGTCCCCGAGGGTCGTACCGAAAAACGCGCCGACCCCGTCGGCGTCGAGCCCTTCCAGTCTTCCCGTGAGGGTGTAGTAGCAATACGCCAGCATCCAGCCGCCGACGGTGGTGTAGAACATCATCAGGAGGTAATTCCCGACGATTCCCGTATAGCCGTGGATGTGCCAATAGGTCCCGGGCAGTTCGAGTTTCTTGAACGCGCCGCCGATGTTCTGGCGGCTGGCCCGGCCGACGGCAAACTCCATGACGAGAATCGGCAGGCCGAGAAACACGAGGAACAGCAGGTAGAGGATGACGAACGCGCCGCCGCCGTGCGCGCCGGTGATGTAGGGGAAGCGCCAGACATTGCCGAGCCCGATGGCGCACCCGGCGGAGATAAAGAGGAAGCCGAGGCGGCTGCCGAGGCTTTCGCGTTCGCGGTGCATGGAGCGCCCTCCTGGTGGCGTGGTCCTGGAACCCTGTTCACGATACCGTGGTCATGCCGTTTTCGCCGTGCTTGCACAGGCGGTTTCTGCCGCCGCGTTTCGCCTCGTACAGGGCGGCATCGGCGGCGGCGATGATCTGTTCCGGCCCCATCCCCTTGCGGCATTCGGCAACGCCGCCGGAGATGGTCATCTTGATGTTTTCGTCATCCATGCGGAAATTGGTTTTGGAGATGTCCTGCCGCACCCGTTCCGCCACGGCGGTGGCTTCGTCCATCATCGTGCCGGGGAAGATGACGGCGAATTCCTCGCCGCCGTAGCGGGCGGCGAAATCGTTGTTGCGGACGCTGTCGGCGATGCGGGCGGCGACGCCCCGGAGGATGCGGTCGCCGTTGACGTGGCCGAAGACGTCGTTGATGCGCTTGAAGTGGTCGATGTCGAGAAGGAGAAGGGTAAAGACCAGGTTGGTCCGCTCGAGCAGGCTGATGTATTCGCGCAAGCGTTCGTCGAAGGCGGCGCGGTTGGGAATGCGGATGAGGGCGTCGATGCGGGCCTGGACGCGCAGTTCCTCGATTTGCCGCCGCTGTTCGGCAATGCCCTGGTTCGCCTTGTCGAGTTCCTTGTGGAGTTTGGCGTTCGATTGCAGCACCCGGTCGATTTCGTCGACAAGCAGTTGCCGCGCTTCGGTGAGGATGTCGCTGTCGTCGCTCATGCCGTCGATGGTTTTGCGGGCGGTGCTAAAGGCTTCCGCCGCCTCGCCGCTGGCCGTTTCGGTGGATTTGATGACGCTGGCCAGTTGCAGCATGAGGGCGCGGACTTCCTCGATGTTCTTGTTCAGCACCTTGTCGCGGTTTTCCACCTCGGCAACGATCATGGTGTGGGTGGTGTTGCCGCGCTTCGGGACCGGCTGCGTCACCGACTTGGCGCGCATCTTGGTGTCGGCCCGCACGGCAGTGCCGTTCTTGGCCGGCATCGCGGCCGCGGCTGCGGGAGCGGGGGCCGGGGCGGACGGGGCAACCTCCCTTTTTCTCAGGGCGCGGCGGGAGACGCCGACGATCACCGCCACCACGATCACCACCAGCGCCCCGGCAAGCACGCCAATGAGGAAGCCGATGCCCATTTCCATGGTACCCCTCCCTTGTGTTTTCGGAAGTGCGCTTCCGAAAACGCCTTAATCTCCCACCGACAGCGAGCGGGGATAACTGCCCAGCCAGACGAGGTCGTTGTTTTTGAATGCATCGTGCCCGGCCACATCGCCCATGGTGCCTTCAAACTCGATGTAGAACCAGGTCTCGAAATTGGTCGCGTCGTCCATGGGCCGCGACTCGATTTTGGTCAGGTTTTTGCCGCATTCCTTGAATGCGCGCAGCATCCCCTCCAGGCCGCCGGCGACGTTCGGGACCTTGGCGAAAACGCTTGTCTTCATCTCGCCGCCGTTGCCGTTGTGTTGGTCGTGGCCGAGGACGAGGAAGCGCGTCTTGTTGCGGGCGCTGTTTTCGACATTGTGGAACAGGATGGGCACGCCCGCGTGGGTCGCGGCGATCTCGGCCGAAAGCGCCGCCCCTTCCGCGTCGTCGGCGGCGCGCAGGACCGCCTCCGCCGTCGAGGCGACCGGCACCCGCTTCGCCCCGTCGAGGGCGGGCTGGTTCAGGAAGTTGGAGCACTGCGGAAATGCTTCCTGTTTCGAATAGATGGTTGTAATCTTCTCCAACTGCTCGCACTGCGAGGAAAAGACGAAATGGATGGGCATGGTGACTTCGCCGATGATGAGGGGCATCCGGGCCGAGCCGAGCAGATCAACCGTCTCGCCCACCACGCCCTGGAGGGTGTTCTCGACCGGCAGGACGGCGAAGTCGACGGTGCGTTTGGCGATGAAGTTGAAGGCGGCAGCGATGGTCTGGGTGGCGATCAGTTCCGCCGCGGTGCCGAACTTGGCCATTGCCGCCTGTTGGGTAAAGGTGCCTTCGGGCCCGAGATAGGCGACCCGGAGCGGGGTCTGGGCCTGCCGGGAGGCGGAGAAGATCTCCCGCCATGCGGCCAGGACCGCCACTTCGGCCAATTCGCCCGCGTTCAGGGCGGTCAGGCGGGTGAGGATCTGGTTTTCGCGGACCGGATCGTATATCGGCAGCCCCTGGGCGCGTTTCAAATCGCCAATGCGGGTGGCCAAGCCCTGACGTTCCTTCAAGAGGTGCAGCAACTTGTCGTCCACAGCGTCGATGGCTTGGCGAAGCTCTTCCATAGTCATGGGTTTACGTGTATCCATTCATTGGCTGTACAGTGGGGATTACCCCATGCCGTATCGATGGGAAAGGGGCTAGTCTAGACGAAAAAACCGGCAAACGCAAGAGATAATGACCTCCACTCCGGCTGGAAGGCCGTGATTAAGCCCGAGGTTGCATTTTGCCGGGCTACCGCTACAATACGGACCTTTTTGCAGACGGATTCGAAGGACAGCGATGCAGCATCTGAACCCTCAGCAGCGCCAGGCCGTCCGCCATGTCGACGGACCACTCCTCATATTGGCCGGAGCCGGCACGGGCAAGACCCGGGTCGTCACCGAGCGCATGGCCTACCTCCTCCGACAGGGGGTGGAGCCGTCGCGCCTGCTCGGCGTCACCTTTACGAACAAGGCGGCGGCCGAGATGCGGGAGCGCCTCGCCAAGCTGGCTGGAAAAAAAGCCGGCCTGAAGGACCTCCTTATCTGCACCTTCCACAGCCTTGCCGTGCGGCTGCTGCGGCGCGACGCCAGGACGCTTGGCTATACGCCGTCGTTTTCGATCTGCGATTATGGCGAACAGGTCGCCCTGGTCAGGAAGGCGATGGCCACCGTCCGCGGCGGCGACATGCCAAAACCGGAGGACGCCTTGTCGCGGATCAGTTCACTCAAGAACAAGGGCGTGTCGCACGAGGTATTTGCCCGGGGCGCGGTCGAGGAGGACGAACACGCCCTCGCCGCCGTCTACCGCCGCTACCAGGAATCCTTGCGGCGGCAGAACTGCGTCGACTTCGACGACCTCCTCCTGCAGTCGCTGGTGCTGTTCGACAAGGACCCGGAAGCGCTCGACCACTGGCGCGCCCGCTTCCGCTACCTCATGGTGGACGAGTTCCAGGACACCAACCAGGTTCAGTTCGAACTGGTCAAACGGCTGGCCGCGCCCCGCAACAACATCTGCGTGGTCGGCGACGACGACCAGTCGATCTATGCCTGGCGCGGCGCGATGGCCGGCAACATCCTCAAGTTCCACGACAGTTTTCCCGGCGCCGTTTCGGTCACGCTCGAACAGAATTACCGCTCCACCGGCACCATCCTCTCCGCCGCCAACGCGGTTATCCGCAACAACCCCGGCCGTCGCGAGAAAAACCTCTGGTCGGAACTGGGGCAGGGGCGGGCCATCCGCGTCGTGCCGAACAACGACCAGTTCGAAGAGGCGGAAGCGATTGCCCGGTCCATCCGCGAGCGCCGGGACGAAGGCGGCACATGGTCCGACTTCGCCGTCATCATCCGCGCCAACGCCCAGTCGCGCCCGCTCGAGGACGAGTTCCTCGCCGGCCACATCCCCTACCAGGTCATCGGCGGCCAAAGCCTGTTCGACCGGAAGGAAGCCCGCGACGTCCTGTCGTTTCTGGCGGTGGTGGCCAACCCCGACGCCGACAACCATCTACTGCGCATCATCAACGTTCCGCCCCGGGGCATCGGCGGCAAGACGATTGACGCCCTCACCGCCCACGCGATGCGTCACAACAGCCGGGTCGGCGACCTCCTCGCCCATCCCGACAAAGTCGACGGGCTGACGCCGGCGGCGAAATCGTCGTTGTCGTCGTTTGCGGCGCAGATAGCGGGCTGGCGGACGCGGCTCAGGGACAACGGCTTCGACGGGCTGGTACGGGTCATCCTGGAGGAGACCGGGTACGAGACAGAGCTCGCTTCGCTGTACCCCGACCCGCTTGCCGCCGCGTCTCGGTGGAACGAGGCGCTGGAGGTGGGCGAGTCGTTGTCCTCCTTCGCCGCCCGGAACGGCGGCGTGCCGCCGGAGGAGATCCTGGCCGACTTTCTGTGCGACGCCCTGCTCGCCGGCCGTCAGGAGGAGAAGAAGGACGCCGGCGACGCGGTCCGCATCATCACCGCCCATTCGGCCAAGGGGCTGGAGTTTCCGTTTGTCTTTATCCCGGGACTGGAGGAGGAGATTTTCCCGCACAAGAACGCCATAGAGGCGGAGACGGTGGAAGAGGAACGGCGGTTGTTCTACGTCGCCATGACCAGGGCCAGGCGGGAACTCACCCTGTCGTGGAACCGGTGCCGGGTCCTGCGCGGCAAGGAATCAAAACGGCAGCCCAGCCGTTTTCTGGAGGAAATACCGGAGGAATTTCTCGAAAAAGCCGCGACTCCGACCCGCGAGGAAGAACGGGCCGAATGGATTGCGGCGCTGCGGTCGAAGTTGAAAAAGGAGCCGGATACTGCATGAGGCATGGGTGGCGCAATTTCCCCATCGTCACCCCGGCGTGCGTGCCGCACCAGCACCTACGGCCGCCGGTGCATCATCATCGTCTCGGCCACCGGTTTGAACCCAAGCCGGTCATACAGGGCCAATGCCGGCACATTATCCGCATAGACATGGATTTCCAGCGCTTCGCCGCCGATGTCGCGCACATGGGTCATGAGGTTCGACAGGTTTATCGTGCCATAGCCCTTGTTCTGGAACTCGCGCGGCGTGTTGACGCCGAAGAGGGAAAAGATGATTTTTCCCTCGCGCGCCGATTCGTTTTCCATAAACCCGAAGATGGCGCGGGAAAGGATGCGGCCGTCCTCGCGGGCGAGATCGAAGTCCCACAACTCCCTGCCGCGAAACACCCGGTCGAGCCAGGTGAATTCGCTGCGCCTGCCGATGTAGAAGCCGGTCCCGGGCGGGTTGGGCCTGGCCACGGTCCCATGCAGATCGGCCCGCATGACAAAACTCTTCCGCACCGGGTCGAACCCGGCGCGGCGGAACAGGCGGTAGAGGGGCGCGTTGTCCAGAAAGACGCCGGACCGTTCCGACCCGTCGGCAAGGGTGTTGTAGACATAGCCGAAGGGCCAGGCCCCGAGGGCGTCCATAAACTGCGGCCTGGGCCTGAAGCGTTCGGCCGCGCTGATAGCCCCCTGCAACAGGCAGCCGCCGATTCCTTTTTTCCGGTAGGCGGCGTCGACGAGAATGGCTTCGACCGTGGCCACGACCGGGTAGCCGTCCTCGACAACCGGGTTGACATGGACATAGCCGACAAGCGCGTCGCCGTCCCAGGCGGCGAACATCGAACCAAGCGGATTGCCGTGGGCGGTCAGGAGCCGCTGGAGCAGTTCGCCCTTCCATGGAAAAAAGGCGTGGCGTCCGGCCGCGTTGTTGTTCCATAATTGGGCTATCCGGTCCAGGGAATCCGCTGTGCAGGGTTTGGACCACGCCTCTATCGTCAGGTTCATGCGCAAATTTCCCCGTAGGCAAGGTGCGGCTTAGTATAACCGGCTTGGCGTCCATTTCAAAAAAAAACCACCTCGCTACAATGGGCGGTGGAAAAACCAGATGGAGAAACGCGATGGAGAGACAACTCACCGCCGATGAAGTGACCGCCCTCGTCGGCAACGGCTGCGCCGCCGAGGACTGGGGCGCGGTCACGGTCGCGGACGGCTTTGCACCCGGGCGTGTTTTCCGCACCCGGTTCGCCGGTTCGGTGCGGGTCGGCGCTCGCTGCGGACTGACAGACGCCTCGCTGGCCGATGTGTGGCTTGGGGACGACTGCGTCATCGACCGCTCCCGCATCCGCCATACCGCCGAACGCGAACCGTTCGGGCTCGGCCATCCCGTCCATGTCCTGGCCGAGGACGGGGCGCGCCAGGTGCCGTTGTACCAGGGGCTGTCGTCCCAACTCGCCCATCTCCTCTGCCACCTCCAGAGCCATCCGGTCGCGGCAAAACTGCTGGACATCGTCGAAGCCGATATCCTGTCCCTGGACGCGTCCCGCTCCCATATCGGCGACGGCTGCCGGGTGACGGACACCGTCCTGCTCGAGAACGTCTGGCTGGGGCAGGGGACGATTGTGGAAGGAGCGGTCCTTCTCCGGAACTGCTATACGCCAGACGCCCCGGCCTCGCCCGCCCGCATCCTCGAGGGCGTGCGGTTCGAGAACGGGGTGGCGTTGGCGGGTTCGCTGATCGACGGCGGCAGCCGGTTGCACGCCTGCCTCGTCGGCGAAGGGGTGGTCGTGGACCGGACCTTCTCGGCCAAGCACAGCCTGTTTTTCGCCAATTCGGAATTCCACCTGGGCGAAGCCGCCTGCGCCATGGCCGGCCCGTTTGCCAATTCGCACCACAAGGCGACCCTGGTCCTGGCCTGCCAGTGCTCGTTCAATACCTTCGGCTCGACCGCCAATTCGTCCAACCACCATTTCAAGCTGGGGGCGCGCCACGGCGGCGTGCTGCGGCGGGGTGCGCGGTGCGGGTCGGGGTCGTACATCTTCTGGCCCGCCGATATCGGCGCGTTTTCGACCGTGGTCGGCAAGCACCTGCGCCATATCGAGACGGCGGACTTCCCTTTTAGTCTGTTGCTGGAAAAGAACGGCGAATCGGTGCTGGTGCCGGGGGTGTACCTGTTTTCGGCCGGCATGACCCGGGACGGGACGAAGTGGCCGAAGCGCGACCGCCGCGCCGCCATCGCCGAGCCGCTCGACGCCGTCAACCCGGCCATCTTCTCGCCCTATACCATGCAGGCCCTCGAGACAGGCAGCCGGTTGTTGCGTCGGAGCCACACCCTCGACGCCGACCTGCGCCACAACGGGGCGGTTATCCCGGCCGAGCGGATTGCTCCGGCGCTTCAGGTATACGAAACCGCTCTGGTCTTTTACATCGGCGAATGCCTCCTCCGCGCGGTGCGGAGGCTGAAAGGGAACGCCGCCCTCCACCCTGCCGATTTCCTCCAGGTCATCGACCGGGGAATGGCCGACGCCGCCTTGGCGGGCGGCAAGTGGCGGGATTGGGGCGGTATGCTTCTGTCCGGCCACGATGCCGACCATTTCCACCAGGATGTCCTGAGCGGCGTCCTTGCGACGCCGGAAGCGGTGCGGGAGCGGTTCCGACAAATTCATGCGTCGTACGAAGCGCGTGAACTCGCCTGGGCCGCCAGTCGCTGGCGGCGGGACCACGGCGACGGCGCGGGCGAGGACCCGGTCGTCGCCTTCCTCGGCAGGTGGCGCAACGCCGTTCGCTTCCGCTACGACAGCCTGCTCCGCGACGTCGGCAAGGAGTTCACCCGCGAGGTCATGTACGGCTTCGGCGTCGAGGAATCGGCCATCGCCGCCTTTCGCCGCGTGCGGGGCGACCCGGGCGCGGAGCAACTAGTTCTGGATGCCAGGGAGGAGCGAGACACGCTGCTGGGGCTGGTCGACGGGATTGTGTGACTCCGGTTCATTGTTCCCGCCGGAGTTCCCCAAACGTCACCCCGGCGTCTAAACGTTGAACCGGGCGCGAAACGGGAGGTTGTGCCGGGGCAGGCGCCCCTATAGTGGCTATGGGTTTACCGTTATAATCGGACAACGATCCCGTTGTGGACAATAGCGATCACTGGACATGCGGCGGCGCATTGTGATGCGGCGCCGCATTTTTCTCGCCTCCCCCGGCGGATTCCTCTTTCCAGCCCACATATATTACCGGAACGATTAACCTGACGTGAGGGGGGAACAGCGTTAGAGGAAGGCCAGGCCTTGCAACGGGTTGAGTAATTTTCGATTCGACTCCGCGCGCGCGGGAGTTACCCCGTGACCGTGGCGGCCAGCCGCCCGTTGATGGACCAAGGCACTTTCCGTAAACGCTAAAAAGGAGAATTTTTCATGTTCAGGTCTCGAATTTCGTGGCGTGCCATTATTGCGGGCGTGGTCACAACCATCGCCGTCTCCATCATCATGGCCATTCTGGGCGTTGCCCTCGGTTTTACCGTTCTCAGCCCCATGTCCAGCGATCCGTTGTCCGGACTCGGCACCGCCTTCGGTATCTGGTCGGTTGTGTCGGTCATCGTCAGCCTCGCCGCCGGCGGTTTTATGGCCGGCTTTGTCGGCCCCGGCCGCGGCGCCGAGCATGGGTTCCTTACCTGGGCGACCGTCCTCCTCATCGCGGGCTGGATGGGCGGGCAGGCCATCGGCGCCGCTGCCAGCAGCATCGGCAGCGCGGTTGAAAATATCGGCTCGGCTGCGGTTGACGTCGCGTCCGACGTGGGCGGCGGCATTGCCTCGCTCGCCGGTTCCGCCGTGGACGTCATCCAGGACCAGGTCGACGACATGAACGTGAACACGGACGAACTCCGTGGCGACGTCGCCCAGGTCCTCCGCGACACCGGCGTGCCCACCCTGCAGCCCGAATACCTCTGCGCCCAGATCGGCGAAGCCCGTTCCGACCTCCGCAGCGCCATCCGCCAGATCACCCTTAACAATGAGGATCTCGACCAGGCTATCGGCGGATTTGTCGACCGTCAGCAGGCCCGCCTCGCCAACATCACCGACGACATCGACCGCGACGCCGTCGTTACCGCCCTTATGAACAACCGCAACATCACCAGGGCGGAAGCGGAACAACTGGTCGACAACGCCCTTATCGCCTACTCGACCGTGGTCGACCGCACCCGGAGCGCGCTCGAAAACGCCCAGATGCGTCTGCAGGAGACGCGCGCCTATGTGGCCGACGCCATCCGCCAGGCCCGCATCCGCGCCGACGAACTCGCTTCCGCCATGGCGCGCTCGGCCCTCTTCGCCGGCCTGTCCCTGATTGTGGGCGCGATTCTGGCGTGCCTTGCCGGCTGGTACGGCCGCGAGCAGGCCTATCGCCGCTTCCACGACGACATCCTCGAGTCGACGGCGATTCGCACCGGGGTTCTGACAGAGGTGTAGAAAACGAATGAACAATTAACAATTAACAATTAACAATTAAAACGCCCATCCGGCTTCGTCCGGGTGGGCGCTTTTTGCGGCCAAATTGTTACATGTTCATTGTTAAATGGTCATTACCTCGCGTACTCGGTGATACGGAACTCCCGCACCAGCGTGATCTTCACTTCGCCGGGGTAGGTCAGTTCCGTCTCGATCTGCTTGGCGATGTCGCGGCACATGCGCTGCGCCTCGCCGTCCGTAACCTTGTCCGCCTTGACGATGACGCGGAGTTCGCGGCCGGCCTGGATGGCGAAGGAGCGCTCCACGCCGGGATAGCTGTTGGAGATGGCTTCGAGGCGCTCGAGGCGCTTGACGTATTTCTCCAGCGTCTCGCGGCGCGCGCCCGGGCGTCCGGCAGACATGGCGTCGGCGGCCTGGACAATGGTGGCGTAGAGGCTTTCGGCAGCCGTGTCGGAGTGGTGGCTGGTGATGGCGTTGATGACCTCGTCCGGTTCGGAGCAGCGCCGGGCGACCTCGCCGCCCAGTTCCGGGTGGGTGCCTTCCTCTTCGTGGTCGACCGCCTTGCCGATGTCGTGCAGGAGGCCGCAGCGGCGGGCGAGCTGTTCGTCCAGCCCCATTTCGGCGGCGATGATGCCGGAGAGGAAGCCGACTTCGCGGGAGTGGTCGAGGACGTTCTGGCCATAGCTGGTGCGGAACTTGAGCCTGCCCAGGAGCATAATTTCACGCGGCTTGAGGTTGCGGACGTCGAGTTCGAGCGCGACCGCCTTGCCCGTTTCCTCCACCACCTTCTCCATTTCCTCGCGCGTCTTCTGCACCACTTCCTCGATGCGGCTCGGGTGGATACGGCCGTCGGCGACCAGTTTTTTCATCGACCGGACCGCTATCTCGCGGCGAATCGATTCAAAGCCGGACAGCACCACCACCCCCGGCGTATCGTCGACGATGACGTCGACGCCGGTGGCGTTTTCGAAGGCGCGGATGTTGCGGCCTTCGCGGCCGATGATGCGGCCCTTCATCTCGTCCGACGGCAGTTCGACCGTGGAGACGACGTGTTCGGTGGTGTAGTCGACCGCCAGGCGGTTGATGGCGGTGGAGATGTATTTGCGCGCGTTTTCGTCCGCCAGTTCCTTGGCGCGGGCATTGGCGCGCTCGACCAGGACGGTGATTTCGTGATCCATGTCCTTGGTGGTGCGGTCGAGGACTTCCTTGCGCGCTTCTTCCACCGAGAGGAGGGATATCTCGTGCAGGCGGTTTTTCTGCTGGGTGACGATTTCCTCGATCTCGGCCTCTTTTCGGCCCAGTTCGGCGCTTTTCGCGTCCAGGCGTTCCTCGACGGCGCGAAGCTGGTTTTCCTTTTCCTCGAGCGCTTCCGACTTGCGGTCGAGGTTGTCCTCGCGTTTGAGGAGGCGTTTTTCCGCCTGTTTTACTTCATTGCGTTCGTTTTTAACGTCGTTTTCAAGCTGCTCGCGGGCGGCGAGCAGTTCGGACTTCGAGCGGACCGCCGCTTCCTGGCGGAGCTTTTCCGCTTCTTCCCGGCCGAGGCGGATGATTTCCCGCGCCTCGTTTTCCGCCGACGTCTTCTTGTTTAAGGCGTAGATGTGTCTGGCGATAAGCCCGACAGCCACACCCACGATGAAAAGAATAATGCCTACCAACGTTGCCATACCAATCACCTTCCATCAAACCGTCTGCGTCCGTCAAGACGCGGCGGCATATAACTCGTCCCTGTCTGGCGGCGGCCTGGGCCTCCGGGTGGCGTGAGGGGCGAATGAATGGCCGCGCCACTGCGACCGTCGCGTGATAGTACTCAATCAAGCGGGATGTCCCGGCATGGCCGGGCGGTGGAAGGCGTGACGATGGGCGGTTTTGGACCCTTTACAGGCAACTATGCCGTAAATGCACCGCTCCCGGCGGCAACAGCTTTGGAAAACGCGGACGTCGGGAAGGAGCACGGTAAAGTGTAAAGGGAATCGCGATCGGCAGGCAATACGACAGGCCCGAACGCGGGAGAGCCGCGGCCGGGGTGGTGGTGACGACGGGGGCGGGGCCACGCAGGGGACGGAGCGCCGTCCAGAGGCACGTGGTTACCAGCCAGCTTGTCACAGCCGTAAACATACGAGTCATTCCGCCAGGATCGCGAAGAGCTGCCGTTTGAGAAAACCGCCGAAATCGTCAACATGACACTTCCAGCTATTATCTATCATAAAATTAGATTTAGCCGTTGTCAATGGGAAAATTATCGGAACACCATGAGGATCAGGCCATAGCCCTGGTGCCATAACTCTTTCCATTCCGGAAGTTACGGTTTTATTGGCGAAAAACGGCGACAGGAGTTGGTTTGCTCGTACATTTGCCGTTAATATTCTCGCTAGCAACCGCCACAGGGCCATTCGAGAGAGAGGTGCTCGTCTTCCTGACCAATCACTCCCGGAGACGGAGCGCCGCTCTTTCTCCGGGAGCGGCGATTCCGCCCGGCAAACGTCGACGAAATACGGCAATTGGAACAGTGGCGGCCCTTTTTCTTAACGGATGCAAGGATGTTTGTCCCGCCAAAAATGGTTTTATACGTGCATGTGGTGAGGTGTGTCCTCTCCCGGCAGGACATACATAAAATAGGGTGGTTGATGGGCCTTGGTCGTGACGAGGAGGCAAATCCATACAGCTCATGCATTTCTGCGTTGTCCTGCGGGTTTATTCCGCATTCATCGCCGCGATACGGCTCTGCCGCGGCGGCATCAGGGTAACGTAAAAAACGGGCGAAATTGTTTGACTTCGTGACAACCGCGACGTCTAATAGAGATGAGTTGCTGTGGATGGGCACGTCCCTGGGGGGGCCGAGCCACGTTTTATGGAGGCGTTTTATGGCTAGCATTAACAAGCTGAAAAGTTATCTGTTGGGCAAAGGCATGTCGACCTTTTTGCCCGCCCTTTCTCAGCACACGCCGGAATTGCTGATCTCGATGATGGATAGATTTTCCGCCAACGGCATCCGCCAGATGACGGCCAACCACAAGGGCACGGAAGCCGAGCTGGAACGCAGGATCGATGCCGCGCGCGGGTTCTTCGAAATGGCGAAGCGGAAATTCCCCACCCTCTCCAAGGCGACCCAGCGCAAACTCGCCTTCAATTTGTTCTTTAATACAATTAACCTGGGCGAAGAGCGTCGCCATGCCTATAAGGCGAAGTACGGGGAATACCCGCCCTTCTTCCTGCTGATGTCGCCGTCCATGGCCTGCGATCTCCGTTGCACCGGCTGCTATGCCTGGAAATATCCGAAGGAACAATCCCTCTCCCTCGAAAAGGTGCGGGAAATCCTCACCGAAGCCCGTGACGAAATGGGCATCTACTTTATCGCCATCTCCGGCGGCGAACCGACCTACTGGCCTCACCTCGAGACAATCGCCAAGGAATTCGACGACATGTTCTTCATGGTCTATACGCACGGCATGCGTATCGACGACGAAATGGCGAAGCGCTTCGGCGAGCTCGGCAATATTTACCCCGCCATCTCCATCGAAGGGTCGGAAGAGTTCACCAACGCCCGCCGCGGCGAAAACGCGCACAAGCGCATCCTCGAAACGATGGACCGCCTGACCAAAAACGGCGTCCTCTTCGGCTACAGCCTCACCCACACCAAGGCAAACCACGAAACAGCCTGCTCGTCCGAGTTTATGGACGACATGGTCCGCCACGGCGCGGCCTTCGGCTGGGTGTTCCAGTACATCCCCATCGGTCGCGAACCCGACCTCAGCCTGGTGCCGACGGCAGAGCAGCGGCTTGAGCGGCGCGAGCGCATCCTCACCGCCCGCAAGGAAAAACCGCTTCTCGTCTTCGACTTCTGGAATGACGGCGATTCGGTTGACGGTTGCATCGCCTGGGGCAGGAAATATGTCCATATCACCGCCAGGGGCTATGTCGAACCGTGCGTGTTTGTCCACTTCGCCAAGGACTCGGTCCACGAAAAGAGCCTGGGCGAGTGCATTCGCGGCGAAGCGTTCAAGGAAATGCGCGGCAAGGCGCCGTTCGACAAAGATCTGCGCCGTCCCTGCCCCCAGATCGATCACCCGCACATTCTTCGGGACATTGTCGAAAAGCACGGCCTCATCCCCACCCACGACGGTGCGGAGGAGATTATCACCGGCCACTACGACATGCTCTGTTCCACCGCCAACGCCTTCGCGCATGTCCTGGCCGAGAGCGACCGGAAATGCGGCTCCTGCGCGGCCCAGGCGGTCAACACCGGGTCGGGCCAGGAGTGTGCCGCCTGCGGCGGGGATTGACACGCAATCGGCATCATACCCATACACGAAAAAGCGCTCCATTGCGGGGCGCTTTTTCCGTTGGGTGCGTACCGTATTGCAGCTTTCATCCCAGCCTCCCCCATACGTCACCCCGGCGTGCGGACAGCCACCAGCGAGGTAGACGGGCGGTTCGGCCGGGGTCCATGCCAGGAACAGTGATTGCACCAGACTTTCCGTTGGTACGGGAGTCCCCATAGCGAACGCCCGGGGCGTGGACCCCGGCCGAACCGCCCGTTTTTTCCGCTGATGGACGTGGAGACGCCGGGGTGACGGAGGGGTGAGGTGCTGGGTCGTAATCTTTTCCCTACCCGGCCAGATAATCCTCAACCACCGCGCGCACGGATTCAAAATCGCCCGCGCACGCCGTGATCATCTTGCCGTGCCTGCCCTCGAGGTGATCGTGGGCGGCGCAGACGCTGGAGCAGCCGCAAATGACCAGGACGAGATCCGCGTGGATCCCGTCCTGGCTTTCGGCATTGGTTATGGTGATGGCGGGGAACTGCCGCTGCAACTCGCGGACCATGGCGACCCGATCGTAGGAACAGTTGCAGCCGCCGCAATACTTCACCGCCACACGCATGATGGGTACTTCCTTTACTTGATCTTGGCGATGTTCTTGGCCAGGGCCTTCTTCGCCTCGATGTTGCCCTGGCGCGCGATCATGATGCGCTGCGCCTGGGGCGAGCCGGCGCCGTGCATCGACTCGGTGCGGTAGCCGACGGCGGCGGTGCCGAGGGTGAGGTTCTCGATAAGGCGCATGATTTTCAGACGGTCCTCGGTGGAGACGGAGGCCACGCCCTTCAGGTACTTTTCGATGACCGGACCCAGCTTCGGGTGGCGGAAGTCCTTTTCGGACGGGGCCGTGACCATCAGGCCGCCGGCGATGTCTTCCGCGAGGCGGGTGATTTCGTAGGGGAAGCGGGTGATGTTCTGCTTGCAGACGTTGGCGAGGAGCAGGTTGATGAGGTAGTTGCCGGACGTCGTCTTCGCGCCTTCGCAGGAGCAGGCGATGCCGCAGGAGTAGAGCGTTTCGTTCAGGTGGGTCATCTCGATCAGCTTGTCCTTGACGTGCGACGCCTTCTGCGCGCCGTTCATGTCGGCGGCGAGTGCGGCCGCGCCGATGAGGACGTCGCCGACGCCGACCTTGCAGCCGCCGTAGGACTGGCGGTGGTAGCCGGCGAAGCGTTCGACCATCATGCCGGAGTAGTCGGTCTCGCCGTCCAGGAAAATGCGGTCGTTCGGGACGAAGACGTTGTCGAAGACGGTAAGGGCTTCCATGCCGCCGAACTCGCAGTTGCCGACGTCCATGGTGGTGCCTTCGAGCTTGCGGGTGTCACAGGACTGGCGGCCGATGATCATGAACAGGCCGGGGGTGTCCAGCGGCACGGAGAAGGCGATAGCGTAGTCCTTGTCTTCCGGCTTCATGGCGATGGTAGGCATGACGATGACTTCGTGCGAGTTGACGATGCCGGTCTGGTGCGCCTTTGCGCCACGGACGACGACGCCGTCGGGGCGGCGTTCAACGACGTGGAGGTAGAGGTCGGGGTCGGCCTGCTGCGAGGGGGAGAGGCCGCGGTCGCCCTTGGGGTCGGTCATGGCGCCGTCGACGACCCAGTCGTTTTCCTGGACCTTCAGCATGAAGTCCTTGAAGCGTTCGTGGTATTTGGTGCCGTGCTTCTGGTCGCATTCGAAGGTGGTGGACCAGATGGCGTTGAAGGCGTCCATGCCGACGCAGCGCTGGAAGCAGGAAGCCGTCTTCTGGCCGCAGAGACGCTGCATCTTGACCTTCTTGATCAGGTCGTCGGTGGACTGGTGGATATGGCAGAAGCGGTTGATCTTTTTGCCGGTGAGGTGCGAGGTCGCGGTCATCAGGTCCTCGTACTCGGGCTGCTGGGCGAGATCATAGGTCGCCTTGACCGAATTCAGCGACGGGCGCAGAATCGGGTTGTCGGCGGAGGATGGAATCTTCTCGCCGAACATGTAAATTTCCATGTTGATCTTTTTGATGCTGTCGACGTACTGTTCGCCGGTCATCATAATACAATTCCTTTCTTGCGTGGTTGGATGGAGACCTGCCCAGAAGCTTCAACAATATTGTACATCATGGAGAAAAAGATCCATCCTGTCAAATCAAACTTCCCCCTCCCGCGCCACTCCAAAGTATGGAAACCGGCACGGCAATCGCGCCGCAACGCGTGACGCAGCCTTGCGAAAGAGATATCATTGACCAGGATTCAATTAAAAAAAGAAGCAGGGCAGTCGCCGGATCGCAAAAAAGCCCGGCAAAATCGAGAAAAAGTTCCCTGCGTCATTGCGTGTCGATTGTGGGATCCGATCCTTTTTTTCGTGACAAACGCGCCGGATTTTGCGACAATGAATCGAGAAAATGCCTCTCCCAACCTGACGACATTTCAGGAGGCAAAATGACGTACGATTATGACATCACCGTAATTGGCGGTGGTCCGGGTGGGTACGTGGCCGCCATCCGGGCGGCTAAGGAAGGAAAACGCGTCTGTCTGGTTGAGCGCGAACACCTCGGCGGCGTGTGTCTGAACGAAGGCTGTATTCCCACCAAGACACTCCTCAAATCAGCCAATCTCCTTTCCGAGATCCGCCATGCCGGTGATTTCGGCATCGTGGGTATTGACGCGGGCGCGGCGCGGGTCGATATGACCAAACTCCAGGCCAGGCGGACGAAGGTCGTCGCCACCCTGGTCGGCGGCGTCAAGGGGCTGGTGCGGGGCAACAAGATTACGCTGGTCGAGGCGTCGGCGTCGTTCGTCGACGCCCATACCATCGAGGCCGGCGGCACGCGCATAACGTCCGACTATTTCATTATCGCCACCGGCTCGGAAGTGTTTATGCCGCCTTTTATCGCGCTGGAAGGGAAAAACACCCTTCTCTCCAGCCGCGAGGCGCTTCTTCTGGACGCGGTGCCGTCGTCTGTCGCCATCATCGGCGGCGGCGTCATCGGGGTCGAATTCGCGTCCCTCCTGAACAAGCTGGGCAGTAAGGTCACGGTTTTGGAACTGCTTCCCGACATCATGCCGATGGTGGACCGGGAAGTCTCCGGCCTGGCGAAAAAGCGCCTGGAGAAGGACGGCATCGTCTTCCGCATGCAGGCCAGGGTCACCTCGGTGAAGGACAACACCGTCTTCTACGAATTGGGCGGCAAGGCGGAATCGGTGCGGGCCGACGCGGTCCTGATGGCGGTGGGCCGGGTGCCGCGCACGGACGGGTTGAATGCGGAAACAATCGGCATCGAGTTCGACGGAAAAGCGATCAGGACCGATGCGCGGCTCCGGACCTCTGTCCCGAACATCTACTGCATCGGCGACGCCAACGGCAAGGTGATGCTGGCCCACGTCGCATCGCACGAAGGCATTATGGCGGTGGAGGACATCTGCGGCAAGCCGGCCGCGATGCACTACGACCGGGTGCCGTCGTGCATCTACCTTGACCCGGAAATCGCCTGCATCGGCCTGACCGAGGACGCCGCCAAGGCGGAGGGACGCGAGATCAAGGTCGGCCGTTTCGCCATGGTCGGCAACGGCAAGTCGCTGGTCGAAGGCGATACCGACGGCATTGTGAAGGTGATCGTCGACGCGAAGTTTGGCGAAATTCTCGGCATGCACATGTACGGCAAGCACGCGACAGATATGGTCTCGGAACTCAGCGTCGCCATGACGGCCGAGGCGACGGCGGACGAGATAATCGAATCCATCCATCCCCACCCCACGGTAAGTGAAGCCATCCCCGAGGCGTTTATGGCGGCCTACGGCAGGGCCATTCATTTGCTTTGACGCGCGCCTGAATTGCGCAAAACCCCATACAGAAGTAGGAAAAGCGATGCCCTGTGGGGCATCGCTTATTAATTGGATCCGGGAAATTCTCTTTCACAGAGGCAAAAGGAATTCCTTAAGCGTTAAATGAACACCGCCTACCTGTGGAATTTTTAGGATAAATATATAAAATATGATTTAAGTGGGTTTTCCGCAAACACTTCACCTTCGTGTCTCTCGTACAATGAAAAAGAGGTTGCAGAAATGGGCAGAATCCCCGAGGAACTCCGCCAAACCATCGCGCAGAACATACGCACTTGCCGGATGAATAAATTCCCGGGGCGTGGTGGAGCAAAGCTTTGCGCGCAAGCGTTTGGCGTGTCGCCGCAACAATGGTCACCGTGGGAGCGCGGTTTGCGCATCCCGGATGAAACCCGGTTGCGAAAAATCGCCGAGTTCTTCGGCGTCGATGTCGACTACCTTCGGAAAAACCACGGGAATGTCCAGGTTACCCCACCCCCCCCTCCGGCGTCGGCGGCTGTGTCCAAACAACCGACGCCGTCGGAAATGGAGGGAGTCCTTACGACCCCCGAATTTCTGGACAAACTCTATCGTCACCGCCTGCAAGCAGTCTACCGGGTCGAGGTGACGGTAACGAGTGTTACATACGAACAAATTCGCTGAAGCCGTCCATTGTCAGTTATCGCCCGTGGCAGAGTGAACTTCTGTCGCGGGTATACGCTTTGGGCGACTTCATTAGCGGAAAATTTACAGTCAGAACGAGGAAGGTATCAGAACATATCTTCCGGCGCGACCGCGTTTGGATCAAACCCGTCGTCAGCGGCCGGACGCTCCCCCATGGCCGGTTCCGCCGCGCCGGCAACGCCGGTATCCGGTTCGTCGTCATACGTTGGTTCCGGGTCGCGCGGGCGGCTCCGTTCCTCTTCCCGTAGCGCAAACATGGCTTTGACGAGATCCTTGAGTCCGGTTCCCACCGCGGCGGAAATCGGTTGGACCGGCGCGTCCACGGCCGCGCGGAAGCGTTCCAGCGCCTCGTCGGATCTGGTGAGGTCTATCTTGTTTGCCGCCACCAATTGCGGCTTGGCGGCGAGGCGGGGCGAGTGGGCGGCCAGTTCCTGGTTGATGATGCGATAATTTTCCGCCGGATCGCTGCCGTCCAGCGGCTGGAGTTCGACCACGTGCAGGAGGAAGTGGCAGCGCTCGACATGGCGGAGAAAGCGCAGTCCCATACCGGCGCCGTCGGCCGCGCCTTCGATAATGCCGGGGATATCGGCCATGACCAGTTCGTGGCCGTAGCCGTCGGAGACGATGCCGAGTTGCGGTTGCAGAGTGGTGAAAGGGTAGTCGGCGATCTTCGGTTTGGCGGCCGAGAGCCGCGACAACAGGGTCGACTTCCCGGCGTTCGGCAGGCCCAGCAGGCCCACGTCGGCGATAAGCTTCAGTTCGAGGCGGAGCTTCTTTTCCGCCCCGTCGCCGCCGTAGGTGAACTCGCGCGGCGAGCGGTTGACCGAGGTGGCGAAGGAGGCGTTCCCCTTGCCGCCCCGGCCGCCCTGGACGGCGGTCCAGGTTGCCCCGTCGACGTCGAGGTCGGCGACGACGCGGCCCTGTTCGTGGAAGACGGTGCCGACCGGGACGCGGACGACGACGTCCTCGGCCGAGGCGCCGTGGCGGTTGTTGCCTTTGCCCGGCTCTCCCGATTGGGCCGCATAGCGCTGCGTCCGGGCGAGGGGGAGGAGGGTGTCGGCGTTCCGGTCGGCGACAAAAAGCACCGAGCCGCCGTCGCCGCCGTCGCCGCCGGTCGGGCCCCCGAGGGGCACGTTGCGTTCGCGCCGGAACGCCACCGTGCCGTTGCCGCCTGAACCGGATCGAACCGTTACCGTTGTTTCGTCTACGAATTCCATGGATGCCTTCTTAAGGGGCTCTAGCGATTCTTCGAGAGCCGCCACACCATCGAGAAAAACCTCACCGTATCCCTGACCGGGTTTATGGTACTGACCTCGTCGCCGTAAATCGTGCTGACCGGGACCGACGCGATGCGGAAGCCCTTACGGCCCATGGCGACGATCATTTCGCCTTCGAAATCGTAATTGCGGGTGCGGATGGTCACGCCCTGCCATGCCTCGCGGCGCACGAGCCGGTAGCCGCATTGGGTGTCGGGGACGGCGACGCCGGCGAGTCGGCTTAATATCCAACTGGTGAAGCGGTTTGTCCAAAGCCGCGCGAACGGCATTTTTTCCACATCGGCCATGCGGTTGCCGACCACCAGATCGGCCGATTCGGCTGCGGCGAGAAAGCGGGGAATTTCGGCCGGGAGATGCTGGCCGTCGGCGTCAAGGCAGACGGCGGCGTCGTAGCCGGTGGCGAAGAGGTGATCCAGGCCCCGGGCCAGGGACGCGCCCTTGCCCAGGTTGTGTTCGTTGACGAGGACAGTCGCGCCGGCCGCTGCGGCAATCTCGCGGGTCCTGTCCGGCGAGCCGTCGTCCACCACCAGGATGTCGGCGATATACGGTAATGTCCCGGCGATGACGCCGGCGAGGTGCTTTTCCTCGCGATAGGCGGGAATGAGTGCCGCTATTTTCATCAATACCTTTCTTCCGTGGCGCAGACCCCTTCCCGAAACCGCGCCGGCGGACAAAAGAAATTATCCGCGTGGCGCGGCGTGAATCAAGTGGCTCGTTATTCTGCCGCCGCCCGGCGCATGCCTTCCATCGTTGCGGTCATCAGGTCGTCGAGGCTCATGCCGAGGCGTTCGCAGCCGTCGGCAATCACCTCGCGGCTGACGCCGGCGGCAAACTTCTTGTCCTTCCACTTTTTCTTCAAGGAGGACAGTTTGAGGTCGGCCACGCTTTTCGTCGGGAGCATCAGGGCCGCGGCGGCGACGAGGCCGGTGAGTTCGTCGGTCGCGTAGAGGACTTTTTCCATGTGGAGCTGCGGCTCGACGTCGGTGCAGATGCTGAAGCCGTGGGAGACGACGGCGCGGATAAACGCCTCGTCGCAGCCGGCAGCCCGGAGAATTTCCGGCGCTCGCGCGCAATGTTCGTCCGGATATTTTTCATAATCGATGTCGTGAAGCAGGCCGACGACGCCCCAATAGTCGACGTCCTCGTTTGCCTTGGCGGCGAAATGGCGCATAACCGCCTCGACGGCCAGGGCGTGCCGGTAGAGGGACGGGCCTTCGTTATAGTGTTTGAACAACGCCACTGCCTGATCGCGATTCATTGCAATCCTCTCGTGTAAAGCGGCAATTTCAGTCATTCCGTAGCGAACGCGTGCATACAGCCGGGCAGAAAACGGGCGGTTCGGCCGGGGTCCACGGGGCTATACTTCCGCTACGGGAGCCACGTAAAAATTCGAACGGGCATTATACCGCTTTTGCCGCCCGGCGAAACCGCCTTCCGATAAAAGCGGTCGACGCCAACCGAAATCCGATAAAAACGCCCATAAAACCCGGTTTTATCCATATACATCCCCCACAGCCAACCTCCACCAGAAAGATCCGAGGTGGACGAAAGGTTTAAGCCGAAATGCACGATAGTTTATGAAGAGCCTTTTTTCCCGAACCGCCTTGCTGTCGTTTCGCCGTGTGGGGAAACGGCGGCCGGCCGGGTACCGGCTCTGCTTTCGGCAAACGACACCCTGGAAAGGCACACCATGGCAATTAAACGCGCACTGGCGGCGGCGGCGCTGGTTTTGACCGCACTGCTCGTCTCCGGCTGCACAGAACCGCTCACCATGTACCAGGTGCCGGAATCGGGCAAGTACTACGCCAGCGACAAAAAAATCCTGGTCATGCCCTTTATGGATACCCGGACCTTTGTCCCGGCGTCCGACCCGCACACGCCCGACCTCGGCAACTACGCCCGGTCCATCTTTGTCGCCGCCATGCGCGAGCACGACGCGTCCGGAGCCGATATCCTCACCCCGGCCATGGCCCAGCCGACCCGTTCCATGACCAACGCCGAAGTGGCGGAAGTGGGCCGGCGGCACGGCGCCGACGTGGTCGTGTCGGGCCAGGTGTTCAGTTTTACAGACACCCGCGCCGCCAGCATTCCACCCCGGGCCGGCATGTTTGTCCGGGTCATCGCCGCCGCCGACGGGTCGCTCCTGTTCACAGGAGACCACTACCAGGCCGCGTCCTATCCCATGGCGGGCGGCGGGCGCGATCTCCAGGCCAAAAACGTCTCCAGCCGCCTGGTCGAAGGATTTATGAGCGCCGCCAACCCCCTGGCCGACACGGTCGCCATGGTCATCGCCTCCCATACGGCCCTGGCCATGCCGGTCGCGCCCGACGCGGCCGACGGCGAGGCGCTCGGCAACCTCGATGGCGAAGAACTCGCCCTTGACGATCTCGGCCCGGTGCCCGAACCGCCGCCCCTTCCCGATCTGGCCAACGGAGATCTCCTCAACCCCGAGGAATGGGACGATCAACTTATACCCGAGGTGCCGCCGCTTCTCGACGCCATCGGCGATGACCTCTACGCCCTGACGTTACCGACCCTGCCGGAGCAGGCACCGGATGCGGCAGCGCCTGAAACGCCCGAAGACGAAATAACCGAAATAACCGAAACGGCCGAAGCAACCGGGCAAGGTGCGACTGTCGCCGAGCCGGCCGCGCCCGCCCCAGAACCCGCCGGGTCTGCGGCAGCCGAAAACGTGCTTGCCGCCGCCGATATGCCCACGCCTCTGCCGCCACCGCCGCTGGAGGAGTTGGGCCTGACCGAGGACGAGGTCGCCACCGTCGTCGCCCCGGCCGAGCCGGAACCGGCGGCAGCGGTCGCCGCTGCGGCGCTTCCCGAAGCGGAAGAAAGCGCAGCGCCCGAGCAGGGAGTCGCGTCCGCGGCCCGGCCGACTCCCGTCGTCGTCGACACCGACGCGGCGGCGGTTATCGACGAGTTGCCGGAACTGGATCTCGGCGCGGTCGATCCCAACATGATCCCGGCCGACGCCGTCTATCCGCCGCCCATGGAAGCGGCAAAGCTGACTGGCGACGAACTGGCGGCCGATCTGTTCGAGTCCGACGGCGATATCTGGGAAAAAGAGACGGCCGCTCCTGCCGAAAACGCTCCTCCTGTGGTGCGTCCGGCCGAGTTCGACGCTCCCATTATGCCTGCTCCCATCGTCGTGCCTGAGGCGGAAAACACGGCCGAAGGGCCGGTGTCGGAGACGGCCGGGGCCACCGCGTCGCACCTCGCCCTCGCGCCCGACACGACCGAAGTCTTGAAACCGTTCACCTTTACGGAGCCCGTGGTCGCGCCGGTGGTGTCGGCGGCTATGGTCGGGGTGGACGGGGCCATCGTCAGCATGCCGCTGGCGGTCGAGCAGCCGCGCACGGTCAAGAGCGTGGATATGGAACTGGCAGCCGACCCGACCGCTGTCGTCCAGGAGGACGGGCCGCTCGTTTCGGTGCCGCCCCGCACCGGCGGGCCGATCCGGGTGCTTATCCTGCCGTATCACGACCGCGAGAACGAAAACAACCTGATCGCCAACACCGGCGGCGGTGAAGTGGTGACGACCCTGTACGGCACCCAGCTTGCCCTCGACCCGCAGATCCAGATCATGTGGGACGGAACCGGCCAGGCGACCCATCACCGGCTGATCAGCCGCGAGGAAGCCATCGAGATGGGAAGGCTTGCCGGGGCCGATTATGTCGTCCGGGGCCAGGTGGTGGAGTTCCGCCGCGCCCAATCGGTGCCGAGCTTCTATTCCGCCGTCATTTCCACCGCCGTCCTGGCGGCGCAGATGTTCTTTGCCGAGATGTCGGGCGTGGACGTGGCGACCGAGGTCTACCGCGTCTCGGACGGCATGTGCGTGATGTCCCGCCGCGACCGGGCGCAGCAGAAATACGTCGTCCAGGCGGAGAAGACCGTCCGGCGCATGGCCCTGGGCATGGCCGATTCGGTGGCGGCGGTCATCCGCGCCGGCGAACCGGAGGCGATGGACCCCTTGATCGACGAGTTGACGGTGGCGACGGTGCTGTCGAATCCGAAATAGGGCGCAGATCATAAATTCGAATGACTGTACGAAGTCAGTCCTGCCGTCCAGGGAAAGCCCGCCTGCCCCGGCACAACTTCCCGTTTGCGATACAGCGGACGTTCTCCCGCCGGGGTGACGTTCTGGGGGAAAGCGGCGGTTCATTCCAACACGGAACGATGAGTGCATCGGATCATCTCCGTAAAAGTCCGCATCGGTGCAGCATCAATCAGCGGGCACGCGTGTGGTTGTGCCGGGGCAAGGGCGAATGCCCCTGTGCTGCAATGCGTTTTCAGGAAGTCCTGCCGCCCAGGACCAGTCCGCATGATCCGCCAAAATTACACGCACAGGAAAATGGCCACACAGAAAAAAAGCCCCGGCTCGCGCCGGGGCTTTTTCTCATGTTTGGCTATCTCACGGCATAGCATACGGCATGTTTCAGGGAGTTATC
>JAJQBO010000065.1 GCA_021203245.1 Planctomycetaceae bacterium | reverse complement strand
GTTCGGGCAGGAATATACCATGTTTGGCACGTTTCCGGGAGATAATGAGTATTTTTTTTTCTTGACTGTGTCGATAACCTCTATTACTATAACCTATTATTAGGGAAAATTCTCCGCATTTTTTTGCCATGCCAAATAATTGGTCCAAGGCGGTGTGCCTTGATATAGTTTTCGTGCATTACCAGTTTGTGTTGTTGCGGTTACGACAATTGTCCTATGGGCTGGTCCGACAATCTGCTTGTCAAACCTAACGGCGTTTGCCGCCTTGTTGCAGGCAGGCACGGCAGCCCCCAGTTCCGCCCACGCGGGAAGGATCCAGAACATGAGCGCCAAGAAAGAGCAGACACCGGAAGAGAAGGCTGAACAAACCGCGAAATTCCAGGCCTACATCGACGACAAGATCGCCAAGGCCCGTAAGGCGCTTGACGCCCTGTACCCCTACACCCAGGAACAGGTCGACAAGTTGGTGCGCGCCTGCGCCAAGGTCGTCTACGACAACGGCGAGGAACTGGCCAAGGACGCTGTCGAAGAGACCGGCTATGGCGTCTATGCGGACAAGATCGCCAAGAACAAGAACAAGGCCAAGATCATCTGGTGGTCGCTCAAGGGCAAAAAGTCGGTCGGCGTGATTGAGCATGAAAAAGACACCGGCCTGGTCAAGGTCGCGAGCCCGGTCGGCGTTGTCGGTGCGATCACCCCCGTCACCAACCCCATCGTCACCGTCATGTCGAACGCCATGTTCGCCATCAAGGGCCGCAATCCCATCATCTTCGCGCTGCACCCGAAGGCGATGAAGTGCTGCCTCAAGACCATCGACCTCATCAACGCCGAACTGAAGAAGCTGGGCGCGCCCGACAACGTCATCCAGGCGCTGGACATCCCGAACCTTCAGCTCACCCAGATGCTGGCGAAGAACGTCGACGTCATTATCGCCACCGGCGGCATGGACATGGTCCGATCGGTCTACTCTTCTGGCAAGCCCGCCCTCGGCGTCGGCGCCGGCAACGTCCAGGCGCTTATCGACGAAGGCGTCGACTACCAGGCCGCCGTCACCAAGATCGTCGCCGGCCGCGCCTTCGACAACGGCATCATCTGCTCGGGCGAACAGTCGCTTATCGCGCCCCGCAAGGACTTCGACAAGATCATGGCGATGCTCCCCGCCGCCAAGGGCTTCCTGGTCCCGAACGACAAGCGCGACGCCCTCCGCGACGCCTGCTTCCCCGAAGGCCACATGAACCGCGCCCTCGTCGGCCGCACCGCGGTTGAAGTCGCCAAGGCCGCCGGTATCGACGTCCCGGCCGACACCCTCGCCCTCGTCGTCGAAGCGACCGACGTCAAGGACGTGCTCGGCATGGAAAAGATGTTCCCCGTCCTCGCCGCCTACCGCTACGACAAGTGGGAAGACGCGGTCGAAATCGCCCGCGACAACCTGAACAAGATCGGCAAGGGCCACTCGGTCGTCGTCCACTCCGACAACGACAAGAACATCGAGTACGCCGGTACCCACATCGAAGTGAGCCGCGTGGTCGTTAACCAGGTCTGTTCCTCCACCGCCGGCGGTTCGTTCCAGAACGGCCTCAACCCGACGAACACCCTCGGCTGCGGCTCGTGGGGCAACAACTCGATTTCCGAAAACCTCACCTACTACCACCTCATCAACATCTCACGCGTCGCCTACTGGATGAAGGATTGGAAAATCCCGACCGACGAAGAGATTTGGGCCTAAGCGAACCATCAGTACCGGGGCGGCGTCCGCGGACGCCGCCCGTTTTTCCACCATATAGGAGGGGCCGTTATGAAAATGCTGACGTTGAAGCCGTCTGTGTTCCTGTTCGAAACGTGCAAGGAATTCGCGGAGGCGTACGAGATCAAGGAATCGGACCTCGTCATCACCAACAAGTACATCTATGATCCCGTCTTCGGTTCCATGGGCCTGAAGTGCCACGTCCTCTACCAGGAGGAATACGGCATGGGCGAGCCCTCGGACGAGATGGCCGAGAAAATCTACGCCGCCATGCCGAAGACCGGCATTAAGCGCATCATCGCCATCGGCGGCGGCACCATCATCGACATCGCCAAGCTGTATGCCCTGAAGAACGTCAGCCCCATCCTCGACCTCTACGACCGCAAGGTCGAGATCGTCAAGGACAAGGAACTGGTGCTCGTTCCCACCACCTGCGGCACCGGCTCGGAAGTGACCAACATCTCCATTCTCGAGCTGAAGAGCCGCCACACCAAGCTTGGCCTGGCCGTGGACGAACTCTACGCCGATTCGGCCGTGATGGTTCCCGAACTCCTCAAGGGCCTGCCGTTCAAGGTCTTCGCCACCTCGTCCGTCGACGCCCTGATCCACGCGTTCGAATCGACCCTGTCCCCGAAGGCCACGCCGTACACCAAGCTGTTCGGCCTTAAGGCGATTGAACTTATCCTCAACGGCTACAAAACCATCGCCGCCAAGGGCGAGGACGCGCGCATGCCGCTGTTGAAGGACTTCCTTATCGCCTCCAACTACGCCGGCATCGCTTTCGGCAACGCCGGCTGCGCCGCCGTGCACGCCATGAGCTACCCGCTGGGCGGCACCTATCACGTCCCGCACGGCGAAGCCAATTACGCCCTCTTCACCGAAGTTTTCAAGACCTACCAGAAGATGAATCCGAACGGGGCTATCAAGGAGTTCGACGCCTTTGTCGCCAACATCCTCGGCTGCAAGCCGGACGTCGTCTACAACGAACTGGAGAAGCTCCTCGACAAGATCCTGAGCCGCAAGCCCCTGCACGAGTACGGGGTGACCAAGGAAGACATCGACACCTTCACCGACAACGTCATGACCAAGCAGGGCCGGTTGATGGCGAACAACTACGTCGAACTCAACGCCGACGCGGTGAAGAAGATCTACAATACGCTGTACTAATACTAACGAATAGAGTGCAAATGGAAGGGGAGCCGTCCGCGCGGCTCCCCTCTCTTTTTGCGCTTTTTTACACTAACCCGCTTCGCACTCTCCCAAACGTCACCCCGGCGGGGAAACGTTCGCTGCATCTGAACAGGAAGTTGTGCCGGGGCAGGCGGGCTTGACCTGGGCGGCAGGGCATCCTGACTCGCATTGCAGAACACCATGGCGGGAGAAGGCTCACCATATCCCGATCGGTTTTAAAAAACGTCACCCCCGCGAACGCGGGGGCCAGAGGACGGATCAATACGGGAACGGCATCCATACCCCTTTACTCCAGGTCCTCCGATTCGGTGCCTCTTTCCGCGTCCGTATCGCCCGTTTCCGGTACGTCCTCTTCCGCCGTTTCCGATGCACCCGCCTCGCTTGCCTCCTCCGTCTCACCCATTTCAGGCGCGCTCACCGCATCCAGAGGCGTGTCGACGATGACAATCTCCCCGACGTCGTCGTCTGCGGGGCTTTCGGTCAGCATGTCTTCGACCTGTTCATCGACCGGCGTGCGCTCGTCCGAAGAATACGTCGCTTCGAGCGCGGTTTCGGCTTCGCCCATAAGCGCCTCGACATCCTCCGGTACGGCTTCGTCCTCATCCATCGCCGTTTCATCGAGGATGACGTTTTCCTGCGGTTCCAAAGCCGTCTCCTCCTGAATAGCGGCGACCGGTTCCCGCTCCTCCGGGTCCGCCGGGTCGGGTTGTTCGACCGGCTCTGCCACAGGCACAATCAGTTCCGGTTCGGCCGCTTCAGGTTCGGGCGGCGTTTCTGTCGCCAGCGTCGCGCCGTATTGCTCCGAGGTGGATTCGAAGGCGGCGAAGGCTTCGCCGTCTTCTTCCGGGGCGGCCGGTTCCTCGGGAACGGATGCGGGCGGGACGAGGGATTCCTCGGTGACCAGCGGGGCTTGCGGTTCAACCGGCGTCGCTTCGACCACCGGCACGGGTTCTTCCACCACGGCCGGTTCGGCCGGCGGAGTCGTCGCCGCCGCTTCCGCCACCGTCGGGTCCTCTTCACTTGCCGGCAGGGCAGACCCTCTCGGCGCGGCGACCGTCAATGCGGCAGGCTCGGACACAACCGGCGGAGCCATGGCTCCGCCGATCTCGTTCATGGAAGACTGGGTGGTGGGGGCGGCCGGTCCGCTTGGTTCAGGCTCTATCGGCTCGACCGATTCGTCCGGAGTGATCGGTTCCGTTGGCGCGTACGGTTCCTGCGGCACCGACAGCGCTGCGGGCGGCGGCACGTCGGTCTCGTTGATCAGGGCGTCCAGTTCGGCGTCGGTACCTGGCTCGATAGACAGCGCCTTCAGGAGCTTGTTCGAAAGGGCGGCTTTTTCCGACTCGAGCCCGGAGATGTGTTCCCGCAGGATCTCGTTGTTCTGGCGGAAGCGCGCCAGTTCGGAAATGGTGCGGCGGTGGCGCTCCTCGTTTGCCTTCAGATCGGCAACCTGGCTGTAGAGTTCGTCGTGGCGGTTCTGGATGGCATTCAGGCGGTCCTCGAGGGCCTGGGTCTGGGCCTGGAGCACCATCTTTTCGCCCAGTATCTCCTCGCGCGCCAACTGCGCGCCTTCTGCCCGTTTTTCCGTCTTCTCCAACTGGTTGGACAGAATCAGCCCGATGATAAGGGCGGCCGCGATGATTATCGAAATGACCAGAGTCAAGGCGCGCGACGTCATGGGCCGTTGCTTCAGCGCGTCGGCCAGCGGCTTCTGGGCCTCGCGGATAGCCGACGTCATAAAGCGGGAGGCGTCTTCCGCCGTCCAGACAACCGGTTTGGTTTCATCGATTTTGGACACGGGCGTCTTGTCCTCTGACGACATGGGGGTCCTTTCCTGGCAATGCCTGCTCGGCCAAAACACCCTCCCATCCGTCGACTCCAAACGGATCGGGCAAAGGGTGTGGGGAAGTGGTCAATGCTATGGTATGCGCTGATGGCGGGACTGTCAACCGCAAGCGGAAAATAATACCGCCGTCCCGGCGTTCGGGGTGACGCGGCACGCTCCGCTACCTTTTCCTTGCAAAGGAGGCAAACCTCGGCAATAATTGACCATACCTGACAATCTGAACGAGGAGTGTACCGCTTTGGCAAAGAAACCAAAATTGAAGGCCCTGTTTTTCGATGTGGACGACACCCTTTACTCATCCACCGACTTCGCCGCCAACGCCAGGCGTCAGGCCGCCCAGGCGATGGTCCGCGCCGGCCTCAAGGTGGACGAGGAAACGATCCTGCGCGAACTGGACGAGATCATCGTGGAGTTCGGCTCCAACGACGACCGCCATTTCGACAAGCTGCTGCGGCGCATGCCCAAGGAAGCCTATCCGGTCGGCTCCAAGCTGTTCATCATCGGGGCAGGCATCATCGCCTACCACCAGTGCAAGTTCCGCAGTTTTTCACCGTATGAGGACGCCATCGAGGTCATGCGCCGCCTGCACGAGAAGCGCCTCACCCTGGGCGTCATCACCGCCGGGGTGCCGATGAAGCAGGTTGAGAAGATTATCCGTCTCAACCTCCTGCCGATGATGGACTATCCCCACATTTTTATCACTGAATCGGTGGGCATCAACAAGACGAATCCCAAGATCTACATGCACGCAAGCCGCTCCGTCGGCGCGACGCCGCAGGAGTGCGGCTATGTCGGCGACAAGCCCTCGGTCGACATCGACGTGCCGCATCGCATCGGCATGCGCACCTTCCTGAGCCGCAGGGGAACCAAGTACCAGGACATCCCCGGCGAGGCGGAACCGGATCACATCATCCATAACTTCTGGGACCTCATGGATATCCTTGAAAAAGAATACGAGATAGTCCCCCATGCCTGATGCAGCGCCGACCCTCAGACCCGAAATCGACGCCGCGCCGGCGCAAAAGGACGGGGAGACCTATTACATCCTCTACGACCGGGCCGGCATCGCCGCGTCGCGGCTGCTTGTCTCGCCGATGGGCCTCCTGATAGCGGGCCGGTTGGACGGCACGTCCTCCATCCTGGAGATTTGCGACAGCCTTTCCCGTGAGACGGGCGACGGCGTCGCCTGCAGCGAGGTGGAGCGGGTGGTCGACGCGCTGGAGGAGGCGCTTTTTCTCGAAAGTCCGAAGTTCCAGGACTACCAGGCCCAGGCGGCCCGCGATTTCCGCGCCGAACCGGTGCGCCCGGCAGGGTCGGCCGGGACTGCCTACCAGAACGACCCCGTGGCGCTCGCCGCCGATCTCGACAAGATGCTGCATGAAGCGCCGCCGCCGGAGGAATCGGCCGCCCCGGCCGACGCGTTCCCTCGCGGCATTATTGTCCCCCATATCGATTATATGCGGGGCGGGGCAGGGTATGGCCAATCCTATGCCTTCCTCGCGTCGGCGCCGAAGCCGCGAACCGTCATCGTCATCGGGACAGCCCATATGCCGATCCGGGAGCGGTTCTGCCTGTGCGAAAAAGACTTCGACACCCCGCTGGGCGCGGTCCCGGTCGACCGCGACCTGTGCCGCCGCCTGCGCCAGGCCATGGCGGGGACGACCGACCTGGACCGCGACGTCCTCGCGCACCGGGGCGAACATTCCATTGAATTGCAGGCGGTGTGGCTGCGGCGCCTGTACGGCGGCGGCGTATCCATCGTTCCGCTTCTCGCCGGCTCGATCGGCGAATTCCTCGAAGGCGACCGGGACCCGGAAGAAGCCGCCGCCGACCCGGCTCTGCGCAGGATGGCGCAGTTCCTCGCCGACGCCGTGGCGGGCGGCGACGTCATGCTTATGGCTTCCGCCGATCTCGCCCACGTCGGCCCGCGGTTCGGTGACAGCCGCGAGGTGACGAACGGCTTTCTTGCCGAGGTCGAGGAGGTGGACCGGGATTATCTCGAAGCCCTGGCCGTCGATGCGACGTCGGGGCTGGAAAGCCTCGCCTCCCACCGCGACAGGCACCATGTTTGCGGCTCTGCTCCCATATTTACGGTCGGGCTGGCTTTGCCGTCTGCCAAAACCAGGCTCCTTGGCTACCACCAGGCGGTGACGCCGGAGATGCGCCAGGCGGTGACTTTTGCGGCCATGACCTATGAGTGACGCGGCGGTTCCGATGCTGCGGCGTCGCCTCACCGTCGAGTACGACGGCTCGGCCTACAACGGCTGGCAGGTACATAACAATGCGCCGTCTGTGCAGGAATCGCTGGAAAAGGCGGTCGAACGATTGTCGGGAAGGGCTTCCCGCGTGCGGGGCGCCGGCAGGACCGACGCGGGCGTCCACGCCCGGGGCCAGGTGGCGGTGGCGGAACTCCCGGCCGCGCTGCCGGTGGAGAAGATCGCCGAAGCCCTCAACACCCGGCTTCCGGACGACATTGCCGTGGTGGCGGCCGCGCCTGCGGCCGACGATTTCAATCCGAGGCGGGGCTGCGTCCGCAAGCAGTATTCCTATTCGCTGTCGCTTGGACCGATACGGCCAGCCCTTGGCGACAAGCGTTCCTGGCATAGCAAGCGTCCGCTCGACGTGGACGCGATGCGGACGGCGGCATCATTGTACCTGGGCGATCACGATTTTACCTCGTTCTGCAACCGGGAACTGGCGGAGAACGACAACCGCCGCACGGTGGAGCGGAGCGAACTGGTTGAACTGCGCCACGACGGGGCGGGCCGGCGGCGGCTGGTGTACCGGGTCGAGGGCCGCAGTTTTTTGTACAACCAGGTGAGGGCGATGGTGGGCACCCTGTTCGGTATCGGCACAGGCCGTTTTGCGGTCGATGCCATACCGGCGATCCTCGCCGCCCGCGATCGCGCCGCCGCTGGCGAAAGCGCCCCGCCGTGGGGCCTGTGCCTCGAGTGGGTACTCTACCCGGGCGAGAATCCTCCCGAGGATTTCGACGGGTTGTTTTCATAAGTGAAAATCCGCCCGGCAGTTTTTGGAAGCGTGTTCTGTGCGACAACGTCTACCCATACCCAGACGCCCCACGCGCGAGCCCGAAGGGGAGGAAGAGCTGTACACCACGTACGGCCGTCCTTCCGTGTCCGCCTGGGTGGCGGCTGCGGCGGTGGCGTTCGCCTTTTTTCTCCTGGGCGGATTTATCAAGACCTACCGGCAGTTGGAAAGCCTGCGCGAGGAATCGCGCCGCGAGATCGCCGAGTTGCGGGAGTCGGTGCGGCGGCTCCAGACCGTCCAGCCGCCGCCGCCGGCGGTGAGCCGGTCCCAGCCGCGTTTTACGCCGCTGGCGCAGGCGGCGGGCAGGCGGGAGACAGACAATCCCGGCTTCTCCCAATCGCTCCAGCCCACCCCGTCGTCGTCGATGATGTCGGCCGCCTCGGCGGCGTCGAGCCTGCGGCCTGCGGGCAGGGAAACGCCGCGCCTGCTCGAGGAGGCGATGCTCTCCGAGTACGGAGACGGCCAGGAGCGGCCGCGCTATCAGGTGGGACGCAGGGGCAGCGGCGACAACGGCCAGTTGTTGTCGGCCACCGGCGGGCCGGCGCAGGTGGTGTCTGTCTCCACCGCCCACAAGCGCATCATGGTCGAGGGAGGCCGCGATTTGAGCCTTGGCGAGGGCGAGCGGTTGGAACTGGTTCGGGACGGCAGGTGGATTGCCGACCTGCGCGTCGTCGACGTATTCGACTACCAGTCGTCGTGCGAGGTGCTCCACGCCACCATCGCCCCGATTCCGGGCGATACGGTGCGCCGCCCGCCCCAGTCGCGTTGACGCCCTTATCGGACGCCGAAACGGGGAATTCGCCCTCTTTTCGCATTTCCTTCGGCAAACCCCGGCGACGGGAGACTATTATTCAAGTCGGGCGGTAAATCAATCGATATACCAAATGGGGTACGTCGTGATCCCGTCGCGAAGTGGCGCGGCCGGCGTCCTCCTGTGGCTCGCCAGTGATCCGGCGCCGTCCGGTTTAGTAGAGAAGGTCGACATGGTATTTATCGAAAGCATCTTCGGCTTTTTCAGCCACGACCTGGGCATCGACCTGGGCACGTGCAACACCCTTGTCTATAAACGGGGCGAAGGCATCGTGCTTTCCGAACCGTCGGTGGTGGCGGTGTCGAAGAAGGACCGCCGCGTGCTCCTGAACGGCCAGGCCGTCGGCGACCGGGCCAAAAAGATGGTCGGCCGCACCCCCGGCAACTTCGCCGCCATCAGGCCGATGAAGGACGGCGTTATCGCCGACTTCGAGATGACTGAGGCCATGCTCACCTATTTTGTCGGCAAGGTGCACAATTTTTCCAACCTCGCCAGGCCACGGGTGGTCATCGCCGTGCCGTCCGGCATCACCGAGGTCGAAAAGCGGGCGGTCAAGGAATCGGCGGTCAAGGCGCGGGCGCGCAAGGTGTGGGTCATTTCCGAGCCTATGGCCGCCGCCATCGGCATCGGCCTTCCCATCGACGAACCGGTCGGCAACATGATCGTCGACATCGGCGGCGGCACCACCGAAGTCGCCGTCATCTCCATGATGGGCATGGTCTATTCAAAATCCATCCGCGTCGCCGGCGACGAACTCGACGAAGTGATCATGAACTATCTCCGCCGCCAGTACAACTTCATCGTCGGCGAGACGACGGCCGAACGGGTCAAGATGGCTGTCGGAAGCGCGTTCCCCCTCGACGAGGAGGTCTCCATCGAGGTTATGGGCCGGGATCAGATCAAGGGGCTGCCCCGTTCCATCACCATCCGCTCTGAGGAAATCCGCGAAGCGCTGAAGGAACCGCTGGACCAGATCATGTCCGCCATTATCGAGACTCTCGAAAACACGCCGCCCGAACTGGCCGGCGACATCTACGCGAACGGCATCTCCCTGGCCGGCGGCGGTGCGCTCCTGCGGGGCATCGACAAGCTTATCCATAAAGAGACGCGCGGCATCCCTGTCCACATCTCCGAGGACCCCCTCAAGGCTGTCGCCCGCGGCGCCGGCCTGTTTATCGAGGGTATCGAGGACTACGACCAATATCTGGACAGCGGCGACGACGACGGTTAGCCGTGAACAGGAATCCCGTTCTCCCCGCCCTTATGCTGATGCTCCTCGCCGCCGCCCTGTACATGCTGCCGGACGGCTCGCTCTATGCCTGGCGGCTCTACGTCCGGGGCGCTGTCGCCCGGCTGACCCGCCCGCCCGATCCGCGCCCCGACGCCTCCGAAGACGTCATCACCACAGCCCGCGATCTCGTCATGCTTCTGCGC
>JAJQBO010000038.1 GCA_021203245.1 Planctomycetaceae bacterium | reverse complement strand
CTTCGCTTTTCGGCTTATTCCAGTAATAACCGTAAAACGCAGGCAGGAACCAGTCATTATTTTAAAAGTGCAAGCCATGGCAATCCGTATCGGACTCGATTTGGGCAGTTCCGTCGTCAAGGTGGCGGCGCTGTCCGGGAGCGACGTCGTCGCCACCGCCAAAATGGATAACGATCCGGCCGCGAGTCCCGATTCGCAGCTTGAAGCCCTTCTCGCCCATGCCGCCCTCGATTTGGCCGATGTCGACGGCATCGTCCTGACCGGCGTCGGTGCGCGCCGGATCGCCGGCGGAACGATGCACAACCGCCCCGCCGGTTTTGTCGAAGAATTCGCCGCAACCGCGCGGGGCGGACTGGAATTGGCTGGGCGGGACAGGGCTGTGGTTGCCAGCATGGGCACCGGTACGGCATTTCTCTATGCGGCCGACGGTGCGGTCCGTCACCTGGGCGGCAGCGGGGTCGGCGGCGGCACGGTGATGGGCATGTGCCGCCGGCTCTACGGGCTGCACTCTTTCGAAGAGGTGGTCGCTGCGGCGGGTAAGGGCGATCTCAACCGCGTCGACACGCGCATCAAGGACATTGCCTCGGACGCCTACCTGAATCTGCCGCCAGATCTGACCTCGAGCAATTTCGGCAAAGCCCTCACCGAGGCGGGCGACGATGACATGGTTTTGGGCATCGTCAACATGGTGCTGGAGACGGCGGGGGTCATGGCGGTTCTGTCCTGCCGCGCGACAGGCGCACCGTGCGCCATCCTCACCGGCTCGCTCCTTCGCCTGCCGCAGGCCGGGCCGACCTACAGGACGTTTTCGGACAACTTCGGCGTGGAGTTCATTATTCCGTCGCATGCGGCGTTCGCCACCGCCATCGGGGCGGCGCTTCTCTTTGGCGCGAATGGTTATTCCGGATTGGCGTAGCAATACACGCATCCGTGACCGCAGCGCAACGCGTACGCGCCGATCTCGGTCGATTTCATGCAGCCGCAGCTCTTCCGCTGGCCGGCGTCTTTCGGCAGATCACCGAGCGGCAGGCCGTACAGCCTGGCAAAGGCCTCGCCGTCCACGCACCGGGCCATGCCGACGCCGGGAATGGCCAGAAGTTCCGGTTCGCAGCACAGCCTCACCACCGGTTTATCGCCCGGTGGGAACGTGGCAACCATAAACTCGATCAGCCGCCGCCTTTCTTCTGGCGTTGTCGACGGCCACTCCAATCCCGCCTGCCGCACCCGTTCCACCGCCTTCGGGTAGGGGTCGACAAAGCTGACCGTCACCTCGTCGACGCCGTCCAGCGCATCGTCCAGCGCGGTTTTGACCGAGACAAACCGGTCCTCCACGTCCGGCGTGGGGATAATCGGATCGAAGCGCCAGCGCACGGCGCCGCGGGGCAGGCGCCTGGCCAGCGCTTGCACGTCGGCGAGTTGGTCTGAGAGCGGCCTGACGGCCGGCTCCCACGACGTGCCGGCCAGGCCGGTAACGGTGTAGTTCACCAGACACGGCACCCGTTCCACCACCCGGGCGAGGCCGGGATGGCGGACCAGATTGCCGACGTCCTTTGTCCACAAGACGAGCGCGTCGAGTTTGCGCGACCGGGCGACTTTGTCGACGATGAGGTCGGGGTAAAAGGCGGGCAAATCGGTCCGCCGCGAGGCTGAATAGATCATCGGGTCCGTCTCTTCCTGTTCCGCCCTGCACGCGTCGAAAAAGCTTGCGCCCTCTCCGGCAGCGCATTATTATTGTAACCCTTACGCCTTCTGAATTCCAGACGCCGTGATCTGTCCATCACGGCGCATATGATAACCTCTGTACAAGGGAGAGGAACAGACCATGAGTCGACACAAGTTTTTCGCATCCGAAAGCGTTTCCAAAGGCCATCCGGACAAGGTCTGTGACCATATCTCCGACGCCATCCTGGACGCGATGATTGCCCAGGACCCCAATTCCCGCGTTGCCTGCGAGACGATGGCCTCCACCGGCATGGTCGTCATCGCCGGCGAAATCACCTCCAAGGCTGTCGTCGATTTCCAGCAGATCGTTCGCGACACCATCAAGGAAATCGGCTACACCGACGCCGCCATGGGCTTCGACTACAAGACCTGCGCCGTCCTCGTCGGCCTTGACAAACAGTCGCCCGACATCGCCATGGGCGTGAAAGAAACGCTCTCCGAAGACCAGGGCGCGGGCGACCAGGGCATGATGTTCGGCTATGCCGTGAACGAAACGCCCGAACTGATGCCCCTCCCCATCCACCTCGCCCACGAGTTGATGCGTTCGGTGACGGCGGCGCGCGAAAGCGGCGACGTCAAGTACCTCCGTCCCGACGCCAAGAGCCAGGTGGTCGTGGAATACGAGGGCCGCAAGCCGGTCCACGTCCACACCGTCCTCATATCCACCCAGCACGACCCCGAAGTCTCCCAGGACGTTATTTTCGACGACATGGTCCGCATCGCCAAGAAGACCATCCCCGAACACCTACTGTCCGACAAAACCATCTACCACGTCAACCCGACCGGCCGCTTTGTCGTCGGCGGACCACACGGCGACTGCGGCCTGACCGGCCGCAAGATCATCGTCGACTCCTACGGCGGGCGCGGCAGCCACGGCGGCGGCGCGTTCTCCGGCAAGGACCCGTCCAAGGTCGACCGTTCCGGCGCCTATGCCGCCCGCTGGGTGGCGAAGAACATCGTCGCCGCCGGCCTGGCCGACGAGTGCGAGGTGCAGCTTTCCTACGCCATCGGCATCGCCAAGCCGCTGTCAGTCCTTATCGAGACAAACGGCACCGCCAAGATCGACGAAGGCAAAATCGAGGAACTGGTCGCCAAGCACTTCGACCTCCGGCCGAGCGGGATCATCCGCGAACTCGATCTCCTCAAGCCCCGGTACTCCAAGACCGCCTCCCTCGGCCACTTCGGCCGTCCCGAGCCGGAATTCACCTGGGAACGCACCACCAAGGCCGACGCATTGCGCAAGGACGCCGGTCTGTGATACAATGATTCGGGGATATCCCCGACAGCGGTACAGTATTAATGAAGGACCGGCCCCATGGCGGGCCGGCGAAGCGCACACCCAAATCGCGTATGCGAGGAGAATATCATGAAGGAAGAAGTGGAAAAGTCCATCGAGGGCATCCGCCTGCTTCTCCAGGGCCATGGCGGCGACGTACGCCTGGTCTCGGTCGACGAGGCGACGGGCAAGGTCGAGGTCGAGCTGCAGGGCGCCTGCAACGGCTGCCCCCACGCCGCCCAGACCCTGAAGATGGGCGTGGAAGCGAAGCTGATGGAAGACGTGTCGGAAGTCAAGGAAGTGGTGGCGGTTTAACTTCCAGTCCGTTTTATGGTGAATGCGATCCTTTTCCTCCACTTTTCGGCCCGATTTAATAACGCCGGAAGACGCGGAGAGGATCATGCATTGGGTAAGCGCTAGACGAGAGGGAGTCCATGCCGGAGCCCCAAACGCCCGTCGCAATCATATCGGATGTACACGGCAATCTCGAAGCACTGACCGCGGTCATCGAAGACATTCGCGGTCAGGGAGTCGGAACCATATACAACCTGGGCGACACGGTGGGCTATGGGCCCGATCCGGCTGCGTGCATCGATCTCGTCGACGCCGCTTGCACGGTCAACCTGTGCGGCAACCACGATTACGCCGTCCTTTTCGACGCCGAGGGGTTCAATCCCATCGCCAAGAAATCGGTCGACTACCACCGCAAAGTGCTCCAGCCGACGCCGGGAAACGACGACTCCGAGGCGGTGCGGCGCTGGGAATGGCTTTCCAACCTGGAACCGATGTACGAGGGAAAAGGGTTTGAAGCCATGCACGGATCGCCGCGCCAGCCCATTACGGAATACGTGCTGCCGTCGGATCCGGAAATGGATCCGCTGAAAATCGTCGACATCTTTTCCGCCATGAGCCAGCACATCGCCTTTGTCGGCCACACGCATTTTCCCGGCGTGCTCGAGGAAAACAACGAATCGTTCCTCATGCTTTCCGCCGTGGCGAACCGCTACCGCATCAGCCCCGGCACCCGCGCCATCGTCAACGTCGGGTCGGTGGGCCAGCCCCGCGACCGCAACCCCCGCTCCTGCTACGTCATCTACGACGGCGAGAGCGTTCTGTACCGGCGGGTGGAATACGATGTGGAAAAAACGGTCGGCAAGATTCTCAGCCAGCCGGACATCCATCCCGCCAGCGGATTGCGCCTGCGCGACGGCCGGTGATTAAATGACGCAACGAGTATCATCCGAGGCCGCCCGAAAGGGCGGCTTCTTTTTGTTTGATAGGAAGGATGAGCAAATCCCCCAAAAACGTCACCCCGGCGTGCGGACCTCCACCAGGGCGAAAAGCGGGCGGTTCGGCCGGGGTCCACGAGGAAAAGCAGTGAAGGCACCAAACTTACGCGGTTTGACTGCACGGAAATGGCGCATTCACCGTATAGCCCCGTTGACCCCGGCCGGACTGCCCGTTCTTTCCGCTGATGGACGTTTATGACGCCGGGGTGACGTGTGGGGGAGGGTGGGGCGTTTGGCGTGGCGCGAAACGCCCTCACCGCTCCCGAATCACCATCTCCACCCCAAACCGCCCGGCCACGGCATCCAGCCAGCGTTTGACATCGCCGGGATAGCCGGCGGTGGGTTTGAGATCGGCGATGCGGGCACAGAACCAGGCGTTCAGTTCCGCCATCGCCCGTTCGCGCGCATACTTCGCCGCCAGGCTGGCGAGGGCGGTGACAAAGGAGTCGCGGTCCGCCTTGGGACGGAAAATGATCTCGGCATCGCCGCCGGATCGTTTGAGGATATAGCGGGAACTCTCCGCGCCAGCCTCCATTTCCCGCACCCACAGGCCGGGAAACAGGCCGGTCAGGAAGGGGAGATAATCGTTGCGGCCGCCCTGCTTGTCGACGACGACCAGCAACCGCTCGCCTGCGAAGCGCTCGACCAGGCGGACGATGTGCCTGCCGGTCTCCATCAGGAGCGCCCCGTTCTTGTTCAGGCCGTCGGCGTAGCGCTTGTTCAGGGCCGGTTCGAACAGGAGCGCCGCCTCGAGGTGGACCGGTTCGACCCCGGCTCCGTCGCAGCAGCCGCGCACCCGCGTGTGGACAAGGGCCATGTCGTCGAGGCCGACGTGGACCGGAAACGGATCGATGCCGCGGCTGTAGCAGGGATGGGCCTCGTCGCCGCCGCACACGGTCAGGACCGGAACGGCCCGTCCTTCGGTCAACCAGCCGAGCGCGCCCAGGGTCAATTCCATGGCCGCGAGGCCGCCGGTCCGGTAGAGGACCTTGCTGTCCGATACGACTGCCCGCCGCTCGCCCTTGCGCCAGGTCCGGTCGACCCCCGCCGCAAGGCGCTCCCACGGCGAATCGGGCCGCCAGCCCCGCGGGACGGCCAGCGCCGCCGATGCGGTCGCCAGGGGACCCACAACCGGACCAAGTCCGGCCTCGTCGATGCCCGCGACTATAAAAGCCATGCCGCCCCTCCCGCCAACAGACCCGCGCCGATGCCCAGGCAGTCGACAGCCGCCTGGAGCCACACCGCGTCCAGGACCGGCCGCAGCCGGAGCCGTCTGAGGAGCCACAGGCCCCACAGCGGGACCGGCAGCGTCGCGGCAGCACCCAGGATTGACAGGCACAGGGCGATGACAAACGAGCCCCGCGCCATTCGCCGCGCCGGGATGATCCCCAGCTGTCCGGGCAGGGTGCCGATACCCATCAGCCTGTCGCTGGCGACGTCGTGCAGATCGACCAGCAGGGTGCCGCCAAGGCAAACGAGGGCTGACCACACGCCGGCACCGGCCACGCCGGGCCACGGCGCGCCGGCAAATCCGACCGGAACGGCGACGAGGACGCCCCAGGCCAAGGCCATCACCCAATTCCGCACCGTGGCTGCGGCGATGCGCAGCGGGCTGCCGTCCGCCATGACATGGGTGATGTAGGCATAGAGCGCGGTGACGAAGACGGCGGCGCCAAAGAGGGCGCACTCGCCCGGACCGGTCAGGGCGGCGCAGAAGAGACACAGGGCGGCGGCGGCCCACGCCAGTCCCAAGAGCGCGCCCCGCCGCTTTTGATAAAACAGATCCGCTCCCGACCAGCGCCTCGCCTGGGCGTAGATCGGGATGCGGCGGTTCAGGGTATGGGCGAAAAAGACATACGCCCCGGCGGCGACGGCGAGGAGGGGAACGGCCGATCCGAGCAGGACGGCGTGCGCCGCCACGGCCAGGCCGGCGGCGGAAAGGGCGGTTGTCAGCCGCGCCTGGGCCATCTGCGCCAGGCAGCGCCGGGCCAGATCCACCGGTCCCGAGCGGCCCCAGGGCCGCAACCGGTTGACCACCTCCTGGGTGAGCCAGCCCGGCGTGCTCGCGCCTGACGTCACCCCGACGGTGCGGTAGGTCGCGAAGTCGTCGCGGCGGAGATCGTCGGCTGTTTCGACCAGTATGGCCGGCTTGCCGCGCGCCTGGACCGCTTCGGCGAGGCGGCGGGTGTTGGCGCTGTTTTTGCCGCCGACCACCACCACCGCATCGGTGCGATCGGCCAGCCGTTCGGCTTCGCGCTGGCGCTCGTGGGTGGCGCGGCAGATGCTGTCTTTCACCGTGGCGGCCGGAAAGCGGCGCAGCACTGTTTGGGTCATTGCCTCGAACCGGGAAACGGCGAAGGTGGTTTGGGCCAGCATGACGATGTCGCGGCCGGGCGGAACCGCCAACGCCTCAATGTCTCCCGGTCCGGCCACGACACGGCAATCCGGCCCGGCGCAGGCGGCCACGGCCTTGACTTCGGCATGGTCGGCGTCGCCGGCGAGGAGGACAAGCGCCCCCCGCGCCGCCGCGGCGGCGACAAGGCGCTGGTTCGAGGCGACATGGGCGCAGGTGGCGTCGACCAAGGTCAGGCCGCGTTCCAGCCATTCCTGCCGTTGTTCCGGTGAAACGCCGTGGGCCCGCACCAGCATCGGTTTTTGGGGGGTGTTCCGACGATCTGCATCGGGCGAACCGGCATCCGCGCCGTCCGGGCGCGGCGATATGCCGTGCAGGGCCAGGAGTTCGACCGCCGTTTTATTGTGGACCAGCGGTCCGGCGCTCTGCAGGCCGCCGTGTTGTTCCGACGCGGTCAGGGCGATGCGCATGGCGCGTTTGACCCCGTCGCAGAATCCGGATATATGGGCGATAATGACGCGCATGGAGGGCGGGGCTAGTCCTGCAACCGGATCAGCCGGTGGATGATCTCGTCCCGCGCCTCGCCGGCGCTCTCGAGTTCGGGTTCGAGTTCGCGCAGCACCTCCTCCATGTCCAGCTTGCGGTTCGCCAGCAGAAACGCCCCCTTGAAAAAGGCGGCTCCGCGCGCGCCCGGCAGGACGGCGGTGACGACCGGCCCGGCCTCGGCGGAGGTGATGTGGAGGTAGCGTTCGGCCGCGTCGCGGTCGAGATCGGCCAGATCGGCCGGGATGCTTTCCGTCTTTACATGCTCGAATCCGGTGGACTGGTGGTCAGGCAGAGGCGACAGGAACACGAGGGTGCCGATTTCCGGTATCGCGGCCAGCTCCTTTTCGAGATCATATCCCGAGTCGAGCCAATAGACGCCGTCCCCGAGGACTTCGAGGTTGGCGAGCCGGGGCAGGGGCGCGGTGGCGGGCACCGGGGCGTCTTCGCCCGTTTCCGGGGCGGCGACCACCAGCGAACCGGATTCGTCCGGCTGGGCGGCGGCGGGCTGCTCCGTCGTTTCCGCGTCGTCGGGGACGGCGGGTGCGACCGGTTCAGGCCCGGCTTGCGGTGCAGGTTCGCTTATCGGCTCGTCCGTCTCTTCCGGTACGGCGCTTTCCTCCGGCACGGCGAGCGATTCGATCGGTTCAGCGGCCGGTTCGGGTTCTGGCAACGTTTCAACCGGCGTAGGGACCGTCTCGTCGGCAAGCGGTGCGGCGTCTTCCGGCATCGGTTCGACCGGAATCGCTTCCTCGGGCAATTCTTCCGGTACCGGCTCCGGGTCGGCCGGGGCGGGCGTCTCGTCGAGTGGCGCAGGCTCTGCCGCCGGTTCGGGCGGCCGCAGCGCGCCTGTGGGCATGGACTCGCCGTCGGCGGGTGAATGAATGCGGTCCAGGGTCGCGGTCGGATCGGCTGGAGCGACCGGCGTGGAGACGGGTATCGGCACGACAGCCGGTTCGGGTGGAACCGGTGGTTGGGACGGCGGCATTTCCTCGGGCACAACCGGCTGGACAGGCGCCGCTTCCGCCGCCGGCGTCGGTTCGGGCGGAATGGAGACGCTGGGTTGCAGGGGATGGTAGGCTGATGGTTGCGGCGGCACGCCGTAGACCAGCAGAACGATAAGCAGAATCAACGCCAGTATATGAGCGGCCAAACGGCTCTTGGTCCCGATCTTGCTGCGCATGTGCACAATCCTCCGGAAATCATCATCTCCCGGAATTATAGGCATCTGGACGGGATTCTGAAAGAGAATTGTTTCAGAACTTGACCCGCGATTCCGGCGGCGGGATAATGGACGCCCGACGCCGGCCCGGGCCGGCCTTTTTCATGAATCGGGACATTTTGGCAGAGTTTGGAGACGCGATGGGGTTTAGAGCGGCGGTATTCGATCTCGACGGCACCCTGGCGGACACGCTGGAAGACCTGGCCGACAGCATGAACTACACGCTGATGTCGTTCGGCCTGCCCGCTCATCCGCTTGAGCCGTACCGGTATTATGTCGGCAAGGGGATGCTGAACCTGGCCCGTTCCGCCGCGCCGGAAGGCACGGACGAGGAACTCCTGGTCCGCATCCGTGACCGCATGGTCGACCATTACCGCCACAACTGGTCCCATAAGACCCGCCCCTACGACGGTATCCCGGAACTGCTGGCCGAACTGACGAAACGGGGCCTGCGCCTGGCGGTCCTGTCCAACAAGCCGGACGAATTCACCAAGGACATGGTAAAGACCTTCTTTCCCGGCGTCTTCGAGTATGTCTCCGGCGCGCGGGACGGCGTACCGATCAAGCCGGACCCCACCGCCGCCGCCTTTATCGCCCAGGTGTTCGGCCTCGCCCCGTCGGACTGCCTGTACTTCGGCGACACCAACACCGACATGAAAACCGGACGCGCCGCCGGCATGTTCACGATTGGCGTGTCGTGGGGCTTTCGCGAAGTCGAAGAACTGACCGAAGCCGGCGCACAGGCCATTATCGACACGCCGGCCGAAGCGCTCCGCTTTTTGGCGAAGGATTAAGGCAATGGGCATCCTGCTGGAACGCATCCGCCAGAAACACCGTACCATGGCGTACCCGAACGGCCCGGCCCCGGACCTGCCCGATCGCTGGCTCGGCCTGCCCGAAGTCGACGCCGACCTGCTGCGGGACGCGCCGCCCGCCGACTACTGCCCCACCGGCGCACTCCGGACCGGCGAAGCGGCATCGCTCGATCTCGGCCGCTGCATCTTTTGCGGCCGCTGCGCCGACGCGGCTCCCGCCGGAGCGGTGCGGTTCACGAAAGGCTACGCGATGGGGCGGTTCAGGCGGGAGGAACTCCTGGTGCCCGGCGGGGCGTCCATAACTGCCGATTCCGAACGGCTGCGGATGATTCGCACACTGTTCGGCAAATCGCTGAAGCTGCGCCAGGTCTCGGCCGGCGGCTGCAACGCCCGCGAAGCCGACTCCAACGTCCTCGGCACGCTCGCGTGGGACATGGGCCGGTTCGGCATCTCCTTTGTCGCCTCGCCCCGCCATGCCGACGGCATCCTCGTCACCGGCCCGGTGACCGACAACATGAAGCTGGCGGTGGAAAAGACCTATGCCGCGACGCCCAGCCCGAAGGTGGTCATCGCCGTCGGCGCGTGCGCGGTGTCGGGCGGACTCTACGGCGACGGCAGCGGCAGGGGATGGCTGGAATCGATGTTTCCGGTGGACCTCTACGTCCCCGGCTGCCCGCCGCATCCGCTGGTGATTTTGGAAAGTTTGCTGCGCTTGCTGGGGCGGGTGTAAATTACCCCCACTCCTACCAAATCGAATCGTCACCCCCGCGAACGCGGGGGCCCAGAGGACGAATCAATATAGGAACGGTGGTACATACCCGCTCCGAATTGGAATTGATCGCCCCAGCCTCCCCCATCGTCACCCCGGCGTGCATACGTAGACCCGGGCAAAAAACGGGCTGTTCGGCCGGGGTCCACGCCACGAACATTCGCTCCGG
>JAJQBO010000234.1 GCA_021203245.1 Planctomycetaceae bacterium | reverse complement strand
AATCATCCTTACCCCTTTTTCAACCGGAACGATTCGGAGCCGACGGCGTTCGGGTAGCTGTCGGCCGCCGCGTCGTCGATGTTTTTCAGCGTGGTCTCGGCGATGTTGTCCATGGCCGTCCTGGTGAAAAACGCCTGGTGGGCGGTGATGACGACGTTCGGGAAGGTGAGGAGCCGGGCGAAAAGGTCGTCCTGCAGGATCTGGTCCGAAAGATCCTCGAAAAACAAATCCGCCTCCTCCTCGTAGACGTCGAGACCGAGCGACCCGAGGTGGCCGATTTTCAGGGCCTCGATACAGGCCCGGGCGTCGACAAGCCCGCCCCGGCTGGTATTGATCAGCATCGCCCCCGGCTTCATGTCCGCCAGCGTCCCCGCGTCGATGAGGTGGTGGGACTCGGGCGTGAGCGGGCAGTGCAGGGAGACGATGTCGGCCTCGGCCAGAAGCTGCGGTACAGTCATGTATTCGGCGAATTTCGCGACGTCTTCGTTTTTATACGGGTCTGACACGATTATGCGGCAGCCGAAGCCCTTGAGAATGGACGCGGCGATAGCGCCTATCTTGCCCGTGCCGATGATGCCGACCGTTTTCGTGTCCATGTCGAACCCCATCAACCCCTCGAGGGAAAAATTCCCCTCCCGCACCCGGGCGTAGGCACGGTGGATTTTCCTGTTGAGGGTGAGGATGAGGGCGACGGCGTGGGGGCTGTAGGCCGGGACCCGGACCACCTTGATGCCGAGGTCCAGCGCGCGGGGGAGGTCGACGTTGTTGAAACCGGCGGCGCGCAGGGCGATAAGGGTGACGCCTTCGCCGGCCAGCCGGTCGAGGGCGGGGGCGTCGGCGGTGTCGTTCACAAACAGGCACACGGCCGGAAAACCCTTGGCAAGGGCGGCTGTTTCGGGGGCGAGCCTGGCTTCGGTATAGATCAGTTCGTGGCGGTGGCTCTGATTGGCCGCATCGAACGTTTCGCGGGTCGAGGGACGGGTGCTGTAGACGAGGACTTTCATCAGCAGGCCTTTCGAAAATGCTTCCCCTTCACCTGCTCTCGCCATCATACCCGAACCACCGGCCATAATCAATGCCAAACCACTCTTGTCCAAAGAGGATCGCCGTGCGAGTATGACGGTAAGCCCATAGCCGCTATAGGGGCACCTTGCCCCGGCACACCCTCCCGTTTCTCGCCCGGTTCACTGTTCCCCCGCCGGGGTGACGTTTGGGGGAGGCGTGTTGTTTTAGGGGCAAAGACGCGTCTTCGCGCCATAAATGCCACACTTTCCCCACACGTCACCCCGGCGTCTTGACGATAAACCGGGAGACGGACGGGAGGGTGTGCCGGGGCAGCTGCGGAATTGTTGAGACAGTGGTGACGCCAAACACATTCCTCCGAATATGGTTGCCGTCTGGCAAAAGTATATTGGCAAACATGCGACATCTACTTATAATATCGACTTCGTTTATCCATGACGGCCCGGAGGGTCGTCATGCTCTATTTATTTAGCGTTTTCAGAATCGTTTAGGAATCGCATGAGCAAGTATATCTTTATCACCGGCGGCGTCGTCAGCTCCCTGGGGAAGGGCGTCGTCTCCGCTTCCCTCGGCCTGCTGCTGCGGGCCTGCGGCCTGCAGGTCACCTTCCTCAAGTTCGACCCGTACCTGAACCGCGACGCAGGCACCATGAACCCCTACCAGCACGGCGAGGTCTTCGTCACCGAAGACGGCGCGGAAACAGACCTCGACCTCGGCCACTACGAGCGCTTCGCCGACGTCACCCTCGGCCGCCGCTCCAACGTCACCACCGGGCAAATTTACGGCGCGGTGCTGGAACGGGAACGCCAGGGCGCGTACGAGGGCGCGACCGTGCAGGTCATCCCCCACGTTGTCGACGCCATCAAGGACGCTATCCTCGATGCGTCCGGCGACGACGTCGACGTCACCCTGGTCGAACTGGGCGGCACCATCGGCGATATCGAAGGGATGCCGTTCATCGAAGCCATCCGCCAGTTCATGCTGGAAAAGGGCAAGGGCGAAGCCCTGCTTCTGCATCTGGTGCTCCTCCCCGGACTTCTCACCGGCGGCTCGGAACTGAAGACCAAACCGGCGCAGCACTCGGCGCAAAAGCTCCGTGAATGCGGCCTGCACATGGATTTCCTCCTCTGCCGCACCGAAGGGCCGGTGACGAAGGAGGCCCGCGACAAACTGGCCCTGCACACCAACGTCCGGGCCGAACGGGTCATCGGCGTGCCTGACGTCAAACTCATTTACAACGTGCCGTTCAAGCTGCACGAGCAGGGCCTGGACCGGATGATCTGCACGGAACTCGGCCTGCCGTACAGCGAGCCCGACCTCTCCGCCTGGCAGGCCTTTTCCGACGCGATGGGCGCGGAACAGGAGGTGCGCATCGTCGCCGTCGGCAAATATTCCGGCAACGCCGACGCGTACAAGTCGCTCGGCGAAGCGCTGCTCCACGCCGCCGCCGCCCGGGGGGCGCGGCTGGTCCTGGACTGGATTGAAGCCGAGACGCTGGAGTCGGGCGACGCCGAAGCGGTCCTGCGGGGCTACGACGGACTGGTGGTGCCGGGCGGCTTCGGCCTGCGCGGCGCGATGGGCAAGATCAGGGCGATTCAATGGGCCAGGGAAGGCAAGGTGCCGTACCTGGGCCTGTGCTACGGCCTCCAGTGCGCGGTCATCGAGTTCGCCCGTAACGTCTGCGGCGCGCAGGACGCCATCAGCGCCGAATGGGCGACGGATGACGAGGACGTGGATCTCGACAGGTGCTGGGTGACGCTCCTGGACAACCAAGGCAAGGCCACGCCGCTCGGCGGGACGCTGCGCCTCGGGTCGCAGCCGTGCCGGCTCGAGCCGGGTTCGCTCGCCCGCGACGCCTATGGCGCGGACCTTATCGACGAGCGCCACCGCCACCGCTACGAGGTCAACCCCGACAAGGTGCGCGTCCTTGAAAACTGCGGGCTGCGCATTTCCGGGCGGCATCCGGAAAACAGGCTGGTGGAAGTCATCGAACTGTCGGAATCGGGACAGTGGTTCGTCGCCACCCAGGCCCACCCTGAATTCAAAAGCCGGCCCCTGCGGCCGCATCCGCTGTTTTTGTCGTTCATCGACGCGGCGATGGAGCAAAAGTAACCCTGGTTGAAGAGGAGACCATTGTGGCATACCAGACCGTCGCCGTCCTTGATTACGGCTCGCAATACACCGGACTCATCGTCCGCCGCCTGCGCGAGCAGCGCGTCCATTCGGCCCTGTTCACAGGCACCATCAAGGCCGAGGAATTGAAACACCTCAACCTCGCCGCCATCGTGCTGTCGGGCGGGCCCAACAGCGTCTACGACAAGGACGCGCCCAAATGCGACCCGGCCATCTTCGACCTGGGCGTGCCGGTCCTCGGCATCTGCTACGGCGCGCAACTGATGGCCGTGACCCTGGGCGGCGAAGTCGGCCCCTCGGGCGTGCGCGAATACGGCCGCGCCACCGCCACCGTCATCGCCAAGACCGACCTCACCACCGGCCTGCCGAAGACCTTCGACGTGTGGATGAGCCACGGCGACCGCGTCGTCGAACTGCCGCCCGACTGCATCGACATCCTCGCGACCGAGGACTGCCCGCACGGCGGCTTCTACATCCCGGACAAAAAGTTCTACGGGCTGCAATTCCACCCCGAGGTGCACCACACGCCCCTCGGCGGCGAAATTCTCGAGAACTTCCTCTACAACGTCTGCGGCTGCAGGGGCGACTGGCTGATGTCGGACTTTTCCGCCACCGCCATCACGGCGGCGCGGGAACTGGTCGGCGACGCGAAGGCGGTCATGGGCATTTCCGGCGGCGTCGACTCCACCGTCGCGGCCGTGCTCCTCGCCGAAGCGCTCGGCGACAAACTGACCTGCATCTTCGTCGACAACGGGCTCCTGCGGAAGGGCGAGTTCGAGCGGGTGATGTCCCGCTACGGCAACCGCTTCAACATCATCGGCGTGCGCGCCGGCGAGCGCTTCCTGTCGGAACTCAAGGGCGTCACCGATCCGGAGGAAAAACGCAAAACCATCGGCCGCGTCTTTGTCGAGGTGTTCCAGGAAGAGGCGCGAAAAATCGACGGCGTCGCCTTCCTCGGGCAGGGGACCCTGTACCCCGACGTCATCGAGTCGTCGGGCGCGTACGGCAGCGGCAAGGCGGCTGTCATCAAGAGCCACCACAACGTGGGCGGCTTGCCCGAAAAAATGGGGCTGAAGCTGGTCGAGCCGCTCCGCGAACTGTTCAAGGACGAGGTGCGCGAACTCGGCGTCACCCTCGGCATTCCCGAGGACGAACTGCGGCGGCATCCGTTCCCCGGCCCCGGCCTGGCGGTCCGCATCATCGGCGAAGTTACGGCCGAACGCGTCGCCGTCCTGCAGGAAGTCGACGCCATCGTCCTCGAGGAAATCCACTCCGCCGGCTGGTACCGCAAACTCTGGCAGGCCTTCGCCGTGCTGCTGCCGCAGGCGTCGGTCGGCGTCATGGGCGATCAGCGCACCTACGAAAGCGTCACCGCGTTGCGCCTGGTCGAGTCGGAGGACGGCATGACCGCCGACTGGGCCGAAATCCCCTACGGCATCATCCGCCGCATCTCGCGCCGCATCACCAACGAAGTGCAGGGCGTGAACCGCGTCGTCTACGACGTCTCGTCCAAGCCGCCGGCAACCATTGAATGGGAGTAGGGCGATGGAGAGTGGAGCCAAAAAGCCGGTGCGCCGGCTGCCGCCGTGGTTGAAAAAGACTATCCCGGCCGCATCGACCCAGCCGGTCGCCGATACGCTGGCTGAGCTTCGCCTGGACACTGTGTGCCGGGGCGCGCGCTGCCCCAACAGCCTCGACTGCAAAAGCCGGGGCAGGGCGGCGTTCCTCCTCATGGGGCCGAACTGCACCCGCGCCTGCCGCTTCTGCGCCATGGAATCGGCCGAGCCGGTGCCGCTCGACCCGGAGGAACCGTCGCGCCTGGCCGAAGCGGTCAAGCGGTTGGGCCTGCGGCACGCTGTCATCACCTCGGTGACCCGGGACGATCTCCCCGACGGCGGGGCCGGCCACTTCGCCGCCACCGTCGCCGCCATCCGAAGCCTGTGCCCGGAGACGACCATCGAAATCCTCGTCCCCGACTTCTGGGGCGACCAGACCGCCTGGGCGACGGCGGTCGACAGCCTGCCCGACGTTTTCAACCACAACCTGGAGACGGTGGAACGACTTTACGCGAAGGTGCGGCCCGAAGCCGACTTCGATCAGAGCCTGGCGCTCCTTGACTTCGCCAAGGAACGCCAGCCGAAAATGTCCACCAAGAGCGGGCTGATGCTGGGGCTGGGCGAAGAGTTGCAGGAGATTGTCGAGACAGCCGCGGCGCTCCGCGACGTCGGCGTCGACATCATCACCGTCGGCCAATACCTGCAGCCGTTGTCGGAACGGACCCTGCCGGTCGAGCGCTACGTCACGCCCGAGGAATTTGCCGATCTCGCCGCGGAACTGCGCGGCATGGGCTTCAAATCGGTGGCGTGCTCGCCGTTCGTGCGGTCGAGCTATAATGCCGAAGAGGCGTTTTTGAGTCTGGAGTAGGCATGGCGTGGAAGCTTGCTGACGTTCTCGGGCAGGAGGAGGCGATCGGCCGCCTGCGCCGCGAAAGGCTGGCCGGCCGGCTGGCCCACGCCTATATGTTCGAGGGCGCGCAGGGGGCGGGCAAAGTCACCTTCGCCCACGGCGTCGCCGCCGCCGTCCTCTGCACCACCCCCACCGCCGACGGGGACGCGTGCGGCGTGTGCCGCTCCTGCCACATGCTCCACCACGCCAACCATCCCGATTATCTCGAACTGCCGCGCGACGGGGCTGAACTGCGTATCGGCCAGTTTGTCGACCGTTCCGGCGGCGCGGCCGGCGATGCGGGCGAACAACCGCTTCTTCCGTTTCTTCGCCTCAAACCGGTGGAAGGCGACATGCGGGTCGCGCTGGTGCCGGACGCCGAACGCATGCGCGCCGAGGCGGCGAACGCGTTTCTGAAGACGCTGGAAGAACCGCCCGGCCAGACCCTTATCCTCCTCACCGTGACGGCGCGGGACCGGTTGCCCGCGACCATCACCAGCCGCTGCCGCCGTATCGGCGTCAAGCCGCTGCCGGACGATAGCATCGCCCGGGAACTCGCCGCCAGGCTGAACATGCCCGAGGCGGATGCGCGCGAACTGGCGGTGACGGCCGAGGGGTCGCTCGGTTTGGCGGAACGGTTGGGTAGCGGCGAAACGCTGGTTCTGTGGCGCTGGCTGGCCGGAGAAGCGTTCGCCAGACCCGGCCTCGCCGGGGCGCAGGCCCTGGCAGACATGTGGCTGGGATTCGGCGGGTTGGACGGGGACAACGCCGGTAAACGCAAAAACGCCCTGGCCGCCCTGGACCTGACCGCCCTGGCGGTGAGGCTCCGCCTGCGGCAGGGGCTCGACCCCACCGCCGGGGCGCGTATCCTCGCGACGCTGTGGAACGCCGCCGACCAGGTGACCAAGAACGTGCGGCCAGACCTTGCGCTTGTGCCGGCGGCGTTCGAGATCATGGCTGTCCTACGGGCGGCAGGCTAATCGACCGGTCAATACCGGCTGTACGACACCCGCAACCCACCCCCGGTGGCGACGTCGACGCCGAGCTGGGCCGACAGACGGAACCAGCCGGGATTCCCTTGCACGTCCTGGACCCACAATTCGCCGTCACGCAAATTCGCGTGCTTTATGACGGCATCGACCAAAACCGCCTCCTCGATTGCGTCGTCCGGATTATGGACATAGGCGGACCGGACCGTTTCTGTAAACTCCACGTGTAATGTTTCGCCTATGACGGCAACACCGTCGCCATTATTCACGCTGACGAAAGTCAGGAGCATTGATTCATCGTTGGCGATAAGACCAAAATTTATCGTTCCGTCGAGGATCAGGTTGCCTCCCGTGACGGTCAGAACCTGCTCGCTGACGTCGAGGGTGGCTCCGGATCGGAAGGCGAGGGCATTGCCTTTTTTGGAAAATCGGACCTCGCCGTGGCCGCCGTGAATTTTCAGGGTCGAGCCGCTGTCGAAGACGACGCCGGCGCTGGTTGCGTGGATGCCGCCGCCCCCGCCGGAGACCGGATCGCCAAGGCTGACCGTGCCGCTGGCGACGCGAACCGAGCCGATTCTGAGGGTGTCGCGGCTTATGGAGACCGGGCCCCGAATAAGCAGGGTGGACACGGGATTTTTGCTTGCGGCGCCTGCATAACCGGCACCGGAACGGGGCCGCGAATCATAACCGCTGCCCGCCCAGATTCTGCCGATGACGACCAGCCACACCGCCACAACGGCGAGAATCATTGGGTACATGCACAAGCCCTCATACCCGTTTTTATGGTAAATAAATTGTAATTCCTTTAAGGGCGATGTTTTAGCCATTTCCATGATAAAGTAAACTGAAAATGTATGCAGATAGCTAAAAAATTGCGTTTATAAATTATACAGAAATTGTATCGCCTTCTCCGCCCAGAAGGAAAATCCGGCAAAGACGACATTTTTTCCTATCGCCCTGACACGATTTTTTCTATAATGAAGTCTCTATCGCCCCCATATTGGATGGGGACGATTTCTGTTTACATAGGCGTGGGCGCTCCGCCGCTTTATTGGGCGTGCGTCGGCCTCGTGGGCCGGCTGCGCAGGGAGAAGTTTATGGTTAGGCCAGGTAGATATGTACTTGTCAACAACGTCATTTCCGATGAGGAACTGAACAAGGAACTCACGGAGGCCATGGGCGGCCAGACTCAGATGGACGAAGGCTTTGCCGTTCGCAATCTGGAGGCCGGCTCCATCGTCAAGGGCCGCGTCACCCGCGTCACCCGCGAGGACGTGGTCGTCGACATCAACTACAAAGCTGAAGGCATTGTCCCGATTCTCGAGTTCGCGGCTGACGAAATTCCCGAAGTCGGCGACGATATCGAGGTGCTGCTGGAAGAGATCGACGAGGAAAACGGCGAAATCGTCCTCTCCAAGCGCAAGGCGGATCGCATCCGCAACTGGGAACGCATCATGGAAAAGCACGATGTCGGCGACATCGTGAAAGGCAAGGCCATCCGCAAAATCAAGGGCGGCCTGCTGGTGGATATCGGCGTGCCGGTGTTCCTGCCCGCGTCGCAGGTGGACATCCGCCGCTCCGCCGACGTCTCGGAATACATCGGCCGCGAACTCGAATGCAAGATTATCAAGATCGACCGCGACCGCCGCAACATCGTCCTGTCCCGCCGCAAGATGATGGAAGAAGAGCGCGAACGCCGCAAGGCCGACGTTCTCGGCTCCCTCGTCAAAGGCGAAATCAGGAGGGGCGTCGTCAAGAACATCACCGACTTCGGCGCGTTCGTCGACCTGGGCGGCATCGACGGCCTCCTGCACATCACCGACATGTCCTGGGGCCGCGTTTCGCACCCGACCGAAGTCGTCAAACTCGATCAGCAGATCGACGTCAAGGTCCTCGACTTCGACCTGCAGCGTGAGCGCATCTCCCTCGGCCTCAAGCAGGCCCAGGAATCGCCGTGGGAAAACATCGAGGAACGCTTCCCCATCGGCTCGCGTCACACCGGCCCGGTCGTCAATATCATGCCCTACGGCTGTTTCGTCAAGCTGGCGGACGGCATCGAGGGCCTGGTCCACATTTCGGAAATGTCCTGGACCCGCCAGGTCTCGCACCCGTCGGAACTGGTCAATGTCGGCGACAACGTCGAAGTGGTCGTCCTCGACATCAACAAGGACAAGCACGAACTGTCCCTCGGAATGAAGCAGACCGAGAAAAACCCCTGGACCCAGGTGGAAGCCAAGTACCCCATCGGCACCATCATCGAGGGCAAGGTCCGCAATATGACGAACTACGGCGCCTTCATCGAACTCGAAGAAGGCATCGACGGCCTGCTGCACGTCAACGACATGTCGTGGACGAAGAAGTTCGCCCACCCGTCCGCCCTCCTCAAGAAGGGCGACACCGTCCGCGCCGTCGTCCTCGCGGTGGACCAGGAAAGGAAGCGGGTCACCCTCGGCATCAAGCAGCTCGAGGACGATCCCTGGGCGAAGCGGATTCCGGAAAAGTACCACACTTCGGACATCGTCACCGGCACCGTGACCAAGCTGACCAACTTCGGCGCGTTTGTTGAAATCGAGCCGGACCTGGAAGGGTTGCTGCACATTTCCGAGATGGCGGACCGCAAGATCGAAAAGCCCGAGGAAGTGGTCAAGGTCGGCGACCAGATCACCGTCATGATCATCAACGTCGACCTGAACGACCGGAAGATCGGCCTGTCGCTTCGCGCCGCCGAGGGCGTTGCCAACGGCAGCACCCCGGAAGAACAGATGGCGAAGCGGAAAGACCAGCAGATGCCCGAGTCGAACGAGGCGTCGCGCGAGGATATCGACCGCTATATCAAGCGCGACTAATCCCTGTTGCTTTCGAGACAACCAATACCTATAGTAAGTGGAGTGGATGCGCAGGCGTCCACTCCTTTTTTATCGGCTGGTGACGGAGGGTGAACGTGGGCAAGGTTTTACCGGTTGTCGTGACGCTGGCGCTCGTGGCCGGCGCTGCCGCACTGCTGTTCGTTCTCCTGGAACCGTCCGACGCGGCGCCGCGCCCGCAGCCGTCGGCTGTCATCAGTCGTCCCGCCGGCCCGGTCGGCCCTGCCGGCACCACCGCGCGCATGCCAGCCGCTCCGTCCGCGGCGCAGCCGGCGCCATTTGCGGCAAAGCGCATTGCGCCGGAGGAGGTCAAGCGCTGGCTCGACAGCGGCCGCGACTTTGCCTTTATCGATGTCCGCGAGCCGGACGAGTTCGAGAAGTGGCGCATTCCCGGTGCTATACTGGTGCCGATTGAACCGAGAAACACCTTTGGCCAGCGGCTGCGCCGCGTGGCGCCGAACCAGAACCGGGACGTGGTTCTGTTCTGCCGCAGCGGCCGCAGGAGCGATACGGCGGCGCTGATGCTCAACGATCTCGGGTATAGGAGGGCGTACAATATGGGCGGGATTATTGATTGGGAATATACGACGGAAGGGGCGGATGAGTAGTTCGGCGTGGTTTTTAGGTAGTCGCTGCATGTAATCCGCAGTTCCCGATGAATGGCCGCACGTTACGACGTGCGGCTTTTTGGTTGAGTTTGGTGCCTTTACTGTTTATCCCGGTGGACCCCGGCCGAACCGCCCGTTATTCGCGCTGGTGGATGTCCGGACGCCGGGGTGACGGTTGGGGGAGGGA